>NZ_QTYW01000030.1:0-14418 GCF_003462365.1 Roseburia sp. TF10-5
ACAACTCTGATATCTTATCATGTTTGTCATTGTTTGTCAACAACTTTTTTCATCATCATGACCACCAACCATCACTCAGCTTCCTGCCAGTGCCTGTATCAGTGTCCTCGTCACGAGTCAGCTTAGATATAATATCACGCAGACAACCTAAAGTCAACAAAAACTTTACATTTTATTTGCAAAAATATAAGCACCACAAGATATTGTTCCCTGGGTGCTTACAAACCACAATTCAATCATAAAAACGAAAGCAGAATCGTCAGTATTAAATTATTTTCATATAGCCATTGCAGAATTTCCGACTGATATACCGCATCAATCACAACACTCCCGGCTTCTGTCGCTGCCCCCATTGCTGCAAACGCAAATACCAGCCATACCAGCAACAGTCCTTTGATCAATCCGGCAATTCCCCCAAGCATATGATTTACTTCTCCTATTACGGGCAGTTTTGCCACCAGATCAATCGCAGTGGCAATCAGATGAAAGGCGATCACCGTAATCAGCATAACAATAACAAATGCAATCGCTTTCATGGCAAGGGATGATGCTTTTGACGCAATTGTATTATACAGTCCGCTTTGCTCCATCCAGCCATCCGCAAGTTTATGTGTATCCCCTATCTGGTTCCATACGTTTGCCGGCAGTTTCATTCCCAGACCACTGAGATCTTTCTGCTCCTGCGTGTTTTGTTCTTCTGTACTTTTTTCTTCCCCTGCCACGGCATTTTGCAATTTCTCTTTGCAATTCTTTTCAATTCTGGTATCCAGGCCTGTGTGTTCTGTCATCCAGTCTGCAACATACGGCGTTGCAAACGTAACAAAAACCAGAATCAGTATCCAGGCAGCCATTGAATAAACCACACGCAGGAAACCACGGAAGAATCCCCAGACAATATTTCCGGCAACAAGTAATACAACCAGTATCAATAACCAGTTCATTGTAATCGTACCTCTTCTATTTCTCCGTTTAATACCAATGTATAATTCTGACCATCCAATCCCGACAATACGTTATAAAGCTGCCGGTCAAACGTATAACGGAATTTACGGATGCTGTGTATGGTAAACAATTCACAGTTATAATCATCCCGGACACATATTTCATTATTATCGAGGAGCTCGATTCTGTTGTATGCGATCTCTGTATCATTCTCCATGACCGTTTTACCATTCATGTCATAGACTTTTATGTGCCAGCTGTTTTCTTTTTTGGTATCGCTGTATGAAACACCGACATATTTATTATTATAGAAGACACTCTGTATCCCCCGTTTAAACTTTATCTGTTTTTTCGGCGCAGGTTTTTGTGCTCCGTCAAACCAGATCAGTCCGGCATCGCTGATCGCGAGAAGTTTTCCGGATTCGGTATAAACCAGTTCCGATATCATCGTATTTTTGTAACTGTACGTTCCCACATTGTTGTCGATTTCATTCTGCCCAACCGAACCAAAGTTATAGAAAGTAACCGTGGAACAGGTTTTACCCTTTGTCACGTCGAGCATATCTACTGCCAGTTTCTGCGCATCCGGAGCCAGCGCAATATCTACAGGAAAACTTCCTTTTTCCTGATAAAATTCACCGCTGGCAAGTTCCTGTCCCTTTTTGTCATAAAGCCGTACATACGAGACATCATCCTCCTTCATCAGCACAGCCACCGTTCCCTGACGGGCAACACATACACGTTCAATCGGTGTTGCCGTTTCGATTTTCTTTACCAGTCCGCGTTCCGACATGATATAAATAAATGTCCCTCCACGATCATAAACTGCAAGATACTGTTCACACACGGAAAGTTCCGGCGTAGTCATTTCATAAGACTGGTTCCAGATCAGCCGGTCATCTGTATCGTGACACACGATTCCGTCATTATCATATTCCAGTATTTTTCCCTGGAACATCTTATATCCCGTTGCCGCACTGTCCTTTCTCTCCGCCGATGCCTGCACCTCAAATCCTGAATATGTGCGAAGTGCAGACCAAAGTTCTACAAAAATCACTGCTGCTACAACAGTAACGATCACAAGTGCCGTTCTGCGGGCTATTTTATGCCTGTGTCTCCTGATTTTTTCTTCCAGTTCCTCCAGGTCTTCCTGACTTGTCTCTACGGTTTTAAATTCCGTTTTTTCAGCCACCGATTTTTCTCCTTTTCGCTTACGTTTCTATCATTATAGCATTGCAGTCCCCGTTACGGAAGTAATAATTTCTGTCCAACCCTGATATCATCCGAATCTTCCAGATCATTCGCCTTTTCAAGCTCTTTTAATTTTTTCATTGATCCATATGCCTGTTTACAGATTCCGCTCAACGTATCCCCCTGTTGTACCACATAATAATTTTGTGCTTTTTCTACCGCCACAGGTTTTTCTTTTTCCTCGGCCGGCTGTGTGGAAGGAGCCGCTTCCTCTGCCTTTTTCACCGCTCCCGCCGGAACCTCTTCAATCGGTATCAGCTGCATGGGTTCACTGATGGTTTCCGTACTCTTTGCGCTCTCCGTCTGTTCTTCCACTATATTTTTTTCAGTTCCCACCAGGACTTCTGCCGGTTGTGACACATGGCGGATTTTTTCCCCTATCGTCTCCACGGTCTGCTCCAGGCCCGGAATATGAATTCGCTGCTGCCAGATTCCTACCCCGGCCAGAACCAAAAGCAACGCGATTGCGGCAGCCATCGCATACGACGTTGGTTTGCGTTCGCTCTTTGAACTGCTGCATTCTTCTTTTTCGTTCTCTTTTTTGCTCTCCGTCAGAATCTCCGGAAGCATCTGCCGGGTTCCACGTCTCGGCAGTTCAATCGTCACATCCGGGATCCGTATCTCATGCAGTTCCCTTGCATAATAGATATAAAACCCGTTTTTCGGTTGCAGCCGGTTGCCTTTATGCAGATAAAAGTATTCTTCCCCCTCCATACTGTCCATAAGGAAAAGAACCTGATGTGCACCTCCGAACTGTTCTCTGTGGATAGCTTCCAGTTCTGCTGTCAGGCGTGGTGGATATCCTTTACAATCCAACGCCCATCCGACAATAATGGAATTCTCATAAGATCTCTTAATCTCACGGAATACATCCGACCACGCATGTGTTCCCCATCTCGGCAGATTCTGTGAAAACTCCATATCCCTTACCGGAATGGCAGCCTCTACAAAGGTCATATATACACCCTGCTCGCACTCTGTATGCCCCATAAAGATAAACACTCTCCGCTCCTCATAAGTTTCTTCATGCACCCTGGCATACGCCGCATTTTCTATGTAAATCCGATCCCCCTCTGCCGGTGTTCCGATCTGTCTGATATTTTTCAGGTCACGTCCCGGCCCTTCTGCAATATCTATCATATCCTGCCTCCTTATCCGTTTTTCCAGAATATAGTATCACCACCATCCGGTAGAATTTTGGAAAAACCTGACAGGCATGAAAAAAATCGTACGACACTACCGGACATATTTCCAGACTTCAGGCAAAAAAAGACTGCCATATCCTTCGATACGACAGTCTCCTTTGTACTTGCTGTATTATTTTGCAAAAGCTTTTACTTTTTTGTAAATTCCTTCTGCGTCCAGTTCGTATTTATGAATCAGCTCAACCGCCGGTCCGGATTCTCCAAACCGGTCATTCACGCCGATACGCATCATCTTTGTCGGTGCCTTTTCACACAATACTTCCGCTACCGCGCTTCCAAGTCCACCGATTACGGAATGTTCCTCAACGGTTACGACTTTCTTCGTCTTTGTTGCAGATGCAACAACCAGTTCCTCGTCAATCGGCTTGATGGTATGGATATTGATTACTTCTGCAGAAATTCCATCTTTCTCCAGCATCTTTGCAGCTTCTAAGGACTCTGACACTTCCAGTCCTGTCGCAAAAATGGTTACATCCGTACCTTCTTTTAATACGATTCCTTTTCCGATCTCAAACTTGTAATCCTCTCTGTCATTGATCACCGGCACTGCCAGACGTCCAAACCGAAGATACACCGGTCCCACATGATCATATGCTGCATGTACTGCTGCGCGTGCTTCCACGTCATCTGACGGATTGATCACTACCATACCAGGAATCTCACGCATCAGAGCCAGATCCTCCAGACACTGATGGGTAGCTCCGTCTTCTCCGACCGAAATTCCTGCATGGGTAGCTCCGATCTTTACATTCAGATGTGGATAGCCAATGGAGTTGCGAACCTGCTCGTAGTTACGTCCGGCTGCAAACATTGCAAAAGAACTGATAAACGGAACTTTCCCACAGGTAGATAATCCTGCAGCAATACCTGTCATGTTGCACTCTGCGATACCGCAGTCCCAATGGCGCTCCGGAAATTCTTTCTGGAAAATACAGGTTTTGGTAGCACCTGCCAGATCTGCGTCGAGCACGATGAGATTCTCATGCTCTTTTCCAAGTTCTACCAATGCGTTTCCATAGCTGTCTCTGGTTGCAATTTTCTTTACTTCTGACATAATGCTTCACCTGCTTTCTCAAGATCTTTCATAGCGATTTCGTACTGCTCGTCATTCGGAGCTTTTCCATGCCATCCGGCTTCATTCTCCATAAAGGAAACTCCCTTTCCTTTGATGGTCTTTGCAATAATGGCAGTCGGCTGACCTTTGGTCTTCTTCGCTTCCTCAAATGCTGCACGGATCTGGTCGAAATCATTTCCGTCAATCACGATCGTGTGGAAATTAAATGCCTCAAACTTCTTATCAATCGGATACGGAGAACATACTTTGTCAATCTCCCCATCAATCTGCAGATTATTATTGTCTACAATCACTACCAGATTGTCCAGCTTCCTGTGTCCTGCCCACATAGCAGCCTCCCAGATCTGTCCCTCCTGAATCTCACCATCTCCGGTCAGGGTGTATACACGATAGTCCTTGTGATCAAATTTTCCGGCTGCTGCCATACCTACTGCAGCAGAAACTCCCTGCCCCAAAGATCCACTGGACATATCAACGCCAGGAATATGCTTCATATCCGGATGGCCCTGCAGATAGGAACCTGTGTGACGCAGAGTTACCAGATCTTCTTTTGGGAAAAATCCACGCTCCGCAAGTGTGGAATAATAAGCCGGTGCCACATGTCCTTTGGATAATACAAACCGGTCCCTTCCCTCCATCTTCGGATTCTTTGGATCAATGTTCATTTCTTCGAAATACAGATACGTAAAAATATCTGCAGAAGACAAAGATCCACCCGGATGGCCAGATTTTGCGCTATGCACTGCAGTTACAATGCTCTTGCGGATTTCATTCGCAAGTTTTTCCAATTCTAAATTATTCATTATTTATTCTTTCCTCCTCTTAAAATGGTGGTGTATTATAATTCCGTTCTTCCCTGCAATGCCCGCAGGAGAGTCACTTCGTCAATATATTCCAGATCTCCGCCAACCGGTACTCCACTGGCAATCCGTGTCACTTTAATCCCGGTCGGCTTGATCAGTTTACTGATATACATGGCTGTCGTCTCGCCTTCTAAGCTGGAATTTGTAGCAATAATCACTTCATCCACATCCTGCTCCAGACGAACCATGAGTTCTTTTAAGCGGATATCGTTCGGTCCGATTCCAAGCATCGGGGAAATGGCACCGTGCAGCACATGATAGACTCCATTGTATTTTCCGGTCTTTTCATATGCAACCAGATCACGGGTATTCTCCACTACCATAATCGTCTTGTGATCTCTGGAAGTATCACTGCAGATCGGACAGATTTCCTGATCTGTCAGGTTAAAACAGCACTTACAGTATTTTACGTTTTTCTTTGCCGAAACAATCGCCGAGGCCAGTGCATCCACGTGGTCCTGCGGCATATTTAAAATATGAAATGCCAGCCGCTGCGCAGATTTGGCTCCGATTCCGGGAAGTGCAGACAATTCCTCAATCAATTTCGCAATCTCATGACTGTAATAATCCATATTTAGAACGGAAGTCCTCCGCCCAATGCACCGGTAATCTGTGACATGGACTGCTGGGAAGCCTCATCGATTTTGCGCATTGCCTCGTTGGTTGCTGCCATGATGAGATCCTCAAGCATCTCAATATCATCCGGATCTACGACTTCCTCTGCAAGTTTTACCTTTGTCACCTCATGCTTGCCGGAAACGGTCACTTCCACGGCTCCGCCTCCTGCCGCTGCCGTAACTTCCTGTTCCTCTAAATTCTTCTGCGCCTCTTCCATCTGCTTTTGCATCTTCTGCGCCTGTTTCATAATATTTGCCATATTTCCCGGCATACCGCCAGGGAATCCACCTCTTTTTGCCATGTGGGGTCCTCCTGCTTTCTAATTTCAGTTATTTACGAATCTTGTATTATCATACCATTAGAAGTTCTCTTCCTCAATATCAAAATTGATTAATTGCCGCAAATCCGGTACCGTATTGGCTGCGCTGCGTTCTCCTTCATTTAAGCGGAGCTGCACTTCTACCTGCTTTGCACACCGCTGCGCAATCATTTCTTTCAAATGATCAATACACCCTGCCTTATTGTCGCTTAGATAGGAAAAAGCGTTGGCATCGTCAAACACCAGGAGCAGTTCTCCCGCCGGTCCGAGCGTCGGCACCGCCTGATTTAAATACTGTCTGGTGATGCCTCCCATCTCCGAAATGACCGACCGCCAGTTGTTCATCACCTGTTTAATGTCCTCCGGAATGGCTTTGGGAAGCTGTGTTTTCTCCTGAGCCTGTGCCGCCGGAGCCTGCGTGCCACCTGCTGCCGGAACTGCTGCACTTTGTGGTGCTGCCGAAACAAATGCCCCGCTTTCTAATTTCTGCTCCATATCATCCATACGCTCATTGAGTGCCGACAGATCTTTTTCCATCTGCGGACGGCAAAGCTTGATAATTGCAATCTCCAGCAGGATGCGCTTCTGTGCCGCATACCGGATCTGGCTGGACAGCTCTGAAAAAATCCGGATATACCGGATCAGTGTTTCCGGCTCCACCATCTGTGCCTCTTCTTTCAGGGCTGCCAGATGATCTGCCGACATATCCAGCACTTCCTCCATGTCATCCGCACTCTGGATGAGCAAAAGATTTCTCATGTACCAGGTAAAATCGTTCACCATCTGTCCCAGTTCCCGTCCCTGATCCACCAAATGATCCACCGTCCGGATGGCACCGGTCACATCTTTTGCCAGCACCTGGCGCAACAGTGCGGAAAACACTTCCGTATCCACTGCACCGAGCACTTCCAGCACATTTTCATAGGTGAGTTTTTCCCCCAGATGAAAAGCAATACACTGGTCGAGCAGACTCAGCGCATCACGCATCGAACCGTCCCCGGCTTTTGCCACATAACGCAGTGCGCGCTCCTCGACATCCACCTGTTCGGTACGCATCAGTTCCGCCAGACGATCGGTAATGGTATCAATGGAAATCCGGTGAAAATCATATCTCTGGCAGCGGGACAGAATCGTAATCGGGATCTTGTGTGCTTCCGTTGTCGCAAGAATAAAAATCACATATGCCGGCGGCTCCTCCAGCGTCTTGAGCAGCGCGTTGAATGCGCCTGCCGACAGCATATGCACCTCATCAATAATGTAAACCTTGTATTTTCCCTCTGTCGGGCGGTAAGATACTTCTTCCCGGATCTGACGGATATTGTCGACACCATTGTTGGAAGCCGCATCAATCTCTATGACATTCATAGAAGTCCCAGCGGCAATACCCTGACATGCAGGGCATTTTCCACAGGGACTTCCGTCTACCGGGTGTTCACAATTTACTGCTTTTGCAAAAATCTTTGCGACTGTGGTTTTTCCGGTACCCCGGGTACCACAAAACAGATAAGCATGTCCTATGCGATCGGCTTTGATCTGGTTCTTTAATGTTGTAACAATATGTTCCTGTCCCTTGACATCTTCAAATTCCTGGGGACGGAACTTACGGTATAAAGCCGTGTAAGACATTTTTCTTCTCCTTCTTATCGGATATCAGATAGCCGAACGATTAATCTCCAAAACTGATACCGATCCGTTTTGCCTCCTGAATCATCTGACTATCCGGATCTACCGTCTTTAATTTGCCGGCTACATCTTCCAATGGCACACATTTGGTCTTGTTGTTGATCATCGCGATCATGTAACCAAACTTTCCATCCATGATGGCTTTGGCTGCCGCGGAACCCAGCCGTGTACATAACACTCTGTCGTATGGGCACGGACTTCCTCCACGCTGTGTATGGCCCGGAACTGCCACCCGGACTTCCACACCACACTTCTCCTGAATCTGATCTGCAATCTCATAAGAAACCGACGGATACTTACGGGATGCTACCTTTGCCTTGTACTGTTTCTTGGAAAGCTCTGCATCTTCTTTGGAGATTGCGCCCTCCGCAACAGCAAGAATCGTAAAGCCCTTTCCGTCTTTGGTGCGCTTGTGAATGGCCTCTACAACCTTGTCGATGTCGTATGGGATCTCCGGAAGCAGAATGATATCTGCTCCGCCTGCCACACCGGCATACAACGTAAGCCATCCCACTTTGTGTCCCATGACTTCTACGATAAACACGCGATTGTGGGAAGCTGCTGTTGTATGGATACAGTCAATGGTTTCTGTAGCTATATTAATTGCACTCTGAAAACCGAATGTCACGTCTGTTCCGTAAATATCATTGTCAATGGTCTTTGGAAGATGAATGATATTGAGCCCTTCCTCACGAAGCAGATTGGCAGTCTTTTGCGTACCATTTCCGCCAAGGATCACCAGACAGTCCAATCCAAGCTTACGGTATGTGGATTTCATTGCCTCTACCTTGTCCAGTCCGTTCTCGTCCGGTACACGCATCTGTTTGAATGGCTGGCGGGAAGATCCGAGAATCGTTCCGCCTCTGGTAAGAATTCCGGAAAAATCTGAGGCTGTAAGAATTCTGTACTGTTCATAGATCAGCCCTTTGTACCCATTTTCAAATCCATAAATCTCCAGTTCGTCTACATTCGTAGTAAGTCCTTTTACAACACCACGCATGGCTGCATTTAAAGCCTGGCAGTCTCCGCCGCTGGTAAGCATTCCGATCTTCATCATGCACGTTTCCTCCTGCATATTCTCTTATTGTGTACAAAACGTTTTTTCGCATACACATTTATATTATAGTATAATTTTTGTCCGTTCACAAGATAAGCGACTTGAAAAATGTATGTAAATTCTGTATACTATTAAGGAGCACATCGCATGAGAGTTCCGCTCCGCGGAAGCGATGTACGTAGGAGATATAGCTTACGCTATACCTCAAGGAGCACATCGCATGAAAGTTCCGCTCCGCGGAAGCGATGTACGTAGGAAATTCATCAGAGATGAATTTCATTGGAGAGTTGTCCGAGAGGTCGAAGGTGCCGCACTCGAAATGCGGTTTGCGTCGAATAGACGCAACGTGGGTTCGAATCCCATGCTCTCCGCTCACTTTTTAAACAAAAACAGCACCGCGGTCTTCACCTGCCCGGTGCTGTTTTTATATGTCAATGACGTCCCCGGTTATTTCCACGCCGATCCGTCATGTCACGCTTTTCGCGGGAATCACGGCTCCGATGCTCACGGGAATCGTTTGCTCTGTTTCCATCCGCACGGCTTCCATGATCCGCATCGCTGTTTTTGCCGGATGACGGTCTCTCTTTTTTGCGGCCGATATATACGTTCCATTTCATATAGGCTTCCTGCGCATTACGGGATTTGTAGATTACGTTGCGTTCCTCCCCTACAATATCCGTAATGCTGTACCAGCCTTTGTCATACTGGAATTCCGCTGTCTTTCCTTCAAGTTCTTTATTTCCAAGTACAAATTTATGTATTGCCTGCTGTGGCTGCTGCTGCGCCATCCTATCCCTCCTTTTTTCCTAATACATACTCCACGGCCTGTCTCAGTTTTTCATCTTTTTTCATTTCTTCCGTTCCCTGAAGTGCCTCTGCCTCTTCCCTGGTAAACAACTCCCGCAGTTTTACCTGATGGTTTTCTACCGGAATATAAGATACTCTGGATTTGTCGAATACCGGGCGCAGCACATAGTACGGAATTTTGCGCTCCCTGCGTGATGCGGAGAGAGAAACAATATTTTCTACCTGACAGACTCCCTGTGTTTCACTGTATATGATCTGTTTTTTTTCAAACATTCTGTCACCTCTGAAAAAGATAAAATTATCATATCACAAGAAAAAAGTTTTGACAAATGCCCCAAAACATTTTACGCTTGTCCCAGGGAGGAAATTGCATATGTGGATTCTATTTGCATTTGGGTCAGCTCTGTTCGCCGGACTGACTTCCATACTGGCGAAATGCGGTATCAAAAATACCGATTCCAATGCAGCTACGGCGATCCGTACCATTATTGTACTTATTTTTTCATGGATCATGGTATTTCTGGTCGGGGCACAACACGGCATCGGAAGTGTTTCTGCCAAAACCTGGACATTTCTGATCCTGTCCGGACTTGCCACCGGTGCTTCCTGGCTGTGCTACTTCCGTGCACTGCAGATCGGAGATGTGGATAAGGTGGTCCCGGTCGATAAATCAAGTGCCATCCTCTCCATTCTTCTCGCTTTTCTCTTCCTGCATGAGAGCATCAGCCCACTGAAACTTCTGTGCGTGGTGCTGATCGGCGCGGGAACCTACCTGATGATCACGAAAAAGGAAACCTCTTTTGAGAATTCCGGGAAAAAAGGCTGGAGCTGGTTCTTCTACGCGCTTGGCTCTGCCGTCTTTGCCAGCCTAACTTCTATTCTGGGAAAAGTCGGCATTGAAAACATTGATTCCAATCTGGGAACAGCCATCCGTACCATCGTTGTGCTGATCATGGCATGGATTGTCGTGTTTGTCACGAAAAAGCAGGACAGTGTGCGCACGATTGATCACAGGGAACTTGGCTTTATCTGCCTGTCCGGCCTTGCCACCGGTGCTTCCTGGCTATGCTATTACCGTGCGCTGCAGGATGGTCTGGCAAGTGTCGTTGTGCCGATCGATAAGCTGAGTATTCTGGTTACCATTCTGTTTTCTTATCTTGTATTTCATGAGAAACTTGGGAAAAAAGAAGCTGGGGGTCTGGTACTGATTGTGGCGGGAACACTTGGGATGCTGGTGTAGTATCCCTTGCTATGCCCTTCAGGCGCACCAACCAGACAATATTTACCAGCTCATTCCACAATCAACACTGTCTTTGCCTTTTTCATATAGTATACCCTATCCTTAAATGAATGAAAAGCAGGCTTTTCATTCATTTATCTCCATCAGTTCCTGAGGTTTGCAACACAACACCTGCGAAAGTTTAATAACATACTCCGCCTGCGCTTTGTTAATGTCTTTCCTCCGTTGTTCATACTGCTGAATCGTCTTGACGGGAATCCCTGTTTCCTCCGCAAGCTGGCTCTGACTGAGTCTGGCTCTTTTCCGTAACAACTTCAGATAACTTTCTACCCTGTTCTGCTGAGCAATCTCTCTTAATTTTTGCACTCCCTGCGTAATATCCATCTCATGATATGGATGATATAAATCACGAATTTTCTCAACTGGGACTTCTTTTTGTATCACCGCAAAGGTTTTCCCACTCATCCATTGATAATATGCCAACAACCATCCGGTCCAATATTCCGGGCTTTTTTCAAAATAATATCCCGGCGCAACAATTTCGTCATCCGGCACATCCATCACACGAATGGCCAGCTCTGCCCCTGACATTCCCGCAATTACAAATGAGTCTCCTTTTGAAAAACGCTCACTGTATGAAGATTCTGTAAAAAGCCGATAATACTCGTTCAACTCATATCCACAATCATATACGGCATAATTGAGCATCTCGCCCAGTACACGCTGTGCAATTCTTAAATATACTTTATCGTAAGAATAAATCATCGCTTTTCATCTCCTCGTCAATGATTCTGGAAATATACAATTCCCCCCTGTGATAGGTTTCCTTTTCCATGTCCTTATATCCGTTTCTGGCATTCCGATCCCGCAACATCTTTTTCGAATACCACTCGGCAGAAGGGACGTGTTCTTTCGCTATAAATTTAAGATGCTGAAATGCCTTTTCCGTTTTAAGGCAGTACTGCTCTCCAAGGCTTCCCAACTGCATAGCTTTCCCTAATTGCTCGTACGATATAACACCGCTGATGAAATCCCTTGCATAAGAAAAATAACTGTCATCTGCACGATATCCTATAATTACATCCACTCCTGCTAATGGAACTGGAAAACAATCGGTAATGTACCGTTTTGCCTCCCTTTCCAGCGGTGTTGCCAATACAAACGCGCGGTTATTCAACAAAAGCCCCATCCAGTGTAACAAGGTAAAGCTGCCATCATTTATATTTAAAATATGCAGGCCATTTGTCTCTATCTCATATTCATTAACATATCCGTCTTTTTCCTCCGATACCGCCCATTCCTTTGCCAAGGCAATATCTTCGGTACAGTAAAAGCCCTGTCCATAATCATTGTGTTTTTTTCCAACTCCATATATCGGAGTTTCAATTATATGATCCGATCCATGAAATAATTGCTTTTTCAATAAAAAAATCCTCCTTTAGGCGTATTTCTATTATACGTCTGTGGGAGGATATTTGTAAATAGTATTTATTTTTTCATATTTTCTAATCTTTTCTCTGCAGGCTCATATCCCCCACATCTGTTGTAATACTGCTCGGCCTCTGTCATCTGCCCCAGACACTCGTAGATCACACCAATATTATAGCAGGCAAGATAAGAATTAACTCCCCTGGCATGTCCCTCCGGCATCTTTAACGCCTTTTTAAATTCTTCCACTGCAGCGTCAAACATTTCATTGTTCATATAAATGAGTCCCATCAGGAATTTAAAATCTGCAGTATTTCCAAATTCCTCATAAACATTTTCCAGAAACAGTGCATGATCCGCCTGTCCCGAATTCAGTAATGCATAACCATATGTCTCTACCATATCGATCACATATTCCAGTCTGGGATTCAGATCAAAATACAATCCACAGTCAAAATAAGCACATGCCTTCGTATACTCCGCAGCCATATAATAACTTTTTGCCAACTGATACAAAACATACGGAATGCGGGTATCCTCCTGAAACTTTGCCGCCAATGAATCATTCGCTTTCATACAATCTACAATCTTTGTGAGACAATCCTTCTGAATAATCCGGTGTCCGTGGCTCTTCCGCAATTATCCGTTATTATTGTTATATCCCATGTACCTCAACTTTGCTTCAAGCAACTGCCTGCCACATCTTCCATACATTGTACGTTTTATCATTTTTAATCTGCTATTAGTTCCTTCCACAAATCCATTACTGTAATCATATGCTACAGCATTTTCAACTGCATCTATATCTCTTTTTAATCCCTCAGCAAAACTTCTTAAGGGTTTAAGAAGTTTTTTACTATATTTTTCAACAAATAAATAGAGCATTTTAACCACATCATCTAGTTCATGATCAAAATATAAAATTCGCTATACATAAAGTTTACCCTTAGTATAACGAATTTCCACTTAAAATACAATAATATCTTTTTTAATAAGGCTAAAATTATTTTCGAGCTTTCAAATGTACCATTATTTTGATACAGATAATAACAATGTATCACACATATTATTTTTTTCTAAAACTCTAGCATATGCATGATTAAGTTCTTCCAAATTCATGTCTTTCCATATGTTGTGTCCACCCGGTTTTTCTTTTGATAACCAATACAGGTGATTCGATATAGGAAATCTTTGTATTTGTTTACTCCAATTTATTTTAAATCCAGCTTGTTTTAAAAGCAATTCCAAACTATACGATGTATATAAAAATACATGACATCCCCAATAAGTAAAATTTTTAAACGCTTCACAATTATATCTACTAATCAGTACATCATTTGCATTTGGTGTTTCAATAATTAACTGGCCATTATCATCCAACTTTTCTCGTATTAATTTCAAAAATTCATATGGTTGTGTTAAATGCTCTATAACATGAAACATCGTAATTACATCAAATTTTTGTGAAAACTGATTAATATCGGCTTCTGTTTTTATTCCATCTTTATTTAATAAATTTCTAGATGTTTCTTCTAATTCAACCCCATAAACCTTTTGGGCATAATTTTGTGCTAAACGCAAAAAACCTCCCTGTCCACACCCAAAGTCTAACAATGTTTTTCCCATAAAATCTTGTGCAAACATTGTAATTCTTCTTAAATCATCTGTAATTGCTGCTTCATTGCTCAGATTTTTTATATTATTATTTTGATACATTCCCGAATGTTCATAAAACCCTTGAGTTATATGGTCAAAACTTGACAACTGATTTCCGCCACAACACATGCATTTATATACATCAACATTTTTAATATCTCTTGTTCCATGATGAATTAACTCAAACTTATCATTTCCACAAACAATACACTTCATTTATATTCTTGTATGATAATTAGGAAGTTAATTATCACACGTTTCCTTTCTTTTAATA
>NZ_QTYW01000031.1:0-12945 GCF_003462365.1 Roseburia sp. TF10-5
ATAGCTGGAATTTTTTTGTGGATTTGGTTATACCTTAGCGTGTTGTTGCCAAGGTGATACAAGATTACGGCTTTATATTTGCCTCCAATTTTAGAGATTGTTGCGTCAACAGGACAATTATATTCATTTTGCATTTTACATTTCACACTTTCTTTTTGGTTAGTATATTACAAAAAAGTACGTTCTTGTCTTTTTTATATCAATTCCATTATAATCAAATTGTCTAGACAAAACAATCATAATTTTAAGGAGATTTGATAGAAATGAGTATTTTAGATATTGCTAAGCAGCGTTTTTCAGTAAGAAACTATCTGGATAAAGAAATTTCACAGGAAACATTGGAGACAATTTTAGAAGCAGCTCATGTAGCACCAACCGCAGCAAATATGCAGCCTGTTAAACTATTGGTTGTAAAAAGCGATGAAGCAAAAGAAAAACTGGCAAAGTCAGCCAACATTTATAATGCGCCAGTTGCAATCATCGTGTGTGCAGATACGAATAAAGCATGGACGCGCCCATTTGATGGGATGAAAACAACGGATATAGATGCGTCAATCATTACCGATCATATGATGCTTACAGCTACAGAGCTTGGCTTGGGTTCCGTTTGGATTTGTTACTTTAAACCAGATGTGATAAAAGAGGAATTTCATCTTCCGTTGGGACTTGAACCAATCAATATATTGGCGCTTGGATATACAAAGGAGAAAGCAGATGCAAATAGACATGAATCCCAGCGTATACCAATGAATGAGTTTGTTTCATATCTTTAATATTGCAGACATGACTAGAAGACAGGGCAGTGAACCAATAATGGTTTGCTGCCCTTTTCACAACAAAAAAAGGTCATTTCACAACATTCCAGATAGATATTGCATGAACTTATCCGATATAATAGCTATAAATATATGTAAGCAAGGAAGTGACAATATGCGAATTGCTATCTGCGATGATGAAGTATCTATGGTTCAGATACTGGAGGAAAAAATAAAAAAGTTATTGCCGGATGCGGTTATAGAGAAATATTTATCGGGTGATGAACTGATCGCAAGTGGCAGTAAGCCGGATATTCTTTTTCTGGATATTCAGATGCCGGGAATGGATGGGATGGAAACGGCAAAGATGCTTCGTCAGGACAATGAAAATATGATACTCATTTTTGTGACAGCAGCAGAGGAGTATGTTTTTCAGGCATTTGATGTCGGAGCATTTCATTATCTGGTTAAGCCATTTTCCGATGAGAAATTGAAAGAGGTTGTGACAAAGGCAGTCCATAACATAAAAAGGAGTTTCAAACTTGAAAAGGACGAAAAGTATATCATGGTACAGACCGCCGGAAGTCATATAAAAATTTTCCTGCGTGATATTGTGTATGCCGAGGTGTATAACCGGAAAGTTATTATCCATACACGAAGTACGGATATTGAATACTATGGTAAATTACAGGAATTAAGTGATATGGCAGGAACAGATTTTTTCCGAACACACAGAGCCTATCTTGTGCATTTTAAATATGTAGAAAAATATGATGCAACTTGTGTAACTATGAAAAATGGAACTGCATTGATTGCAAAAAAGAATTATCCGGAGTTTGTGAAGCAATATCTGAAGTATAACCAGAGGAAAGGAAATGAAGTCAGATGAGTTTAGTGGAAAGATGCTGGATGATCACATCGAAGTTTTCTGTTATTGCAATTTTGATTATTACAGGAATCTGTTTTGGTGTTTTTGTATATCCATATATGAAAAAGAAAAGGGAAGCTGCTCTGGTCAGTATTGTTTATATTGGAATTATGTCTGTGCTGTATCTGATACCGCAGCAGATTGGCAATTTTTCTGCATATATGCTGGGAGTTATGGCTGCATTTCTTGTGATGTATGTACAGGACAGAAGAAACATTTATCAGAAAATATTTCTTGCAGTGACATTTTTTTCTATCCGTTGGCTTGCGGTTGCAATGGCAGACAGACTGGATGATTTTATCACAAAAGCTTTGGTTTTTGGGAATACGATTGCAGGAAGACAATGGCTGCAATATGGACTTTATGCTGGAACGAGAATTCTGGATATTGTGCTTTGTATCGTTTTCCTTGCAGTTGCAATCGGTCTGATCAATAAAGCATATGTATACAAAAATGATGAAATGAACGTTAAAGAGCTGGTAATGCTCATCATACCTTCTCTTGTGGGAGTTACAGGATATGGCATTCTGCAATATTATCTGAATATTTATGAAAAAGATACAGGAAAGAGCCTGACAGATACCTATGGATTTTATGGAGCTTTAAGCTTTGTGCATTATTTTATTTCTATCATAGCAATTCTTGTTATGACTACGATGTTTCAAAACTGGAAGGTGGCACAGGAAGAACAGACAGGGCAGGAGCTGGTATTAAATCAGGTCAGTGATATGAAAAAGCATATCGGGGAAGTGGAAAAGCTGTATCAGGATATCCGCAGCCTGCGTCATGACATGGGGAATCATATACAGATGCTGGAACATCTTGTGGCAGAGAATCATATGGATGATGCAGCAGAATATATGGAGCATTTGAAAAAGGAGTGGAATGAAATATCTCCTGAGATAAAAACGGGGAGTCCTGTCATTGATGTGATTCTGATGGAAAAGTTAAGAGAAGCAAAGGAAAAGCAGATTCGTTTTATATCAGATTTTCATTATCCGGGGGATACGAAATTAAATGCATTTGATTTAAGCGTGATCTTAAACAATGCACTGGATAATTGCATGGAAAATGTAAGTGGAGAAAATCCTTATATCAGTATCTCTTCTTTTCGGAAAAACAGTATTTTTATGATAACCATAAAGAACAGATATGAGGGAGAGTTAAATTATAAGGACAGTGATCTGCCGGAAACAACGAAATCCGGGAAGGAGCATGGAATTGGACTGCATAATATCCGGAGGGTTGCAAGGATGTATATGGGAGATATATCTTTAGAGCAGGAGAATCAGGAAGTAGTTCTAAGTATTATGTTACAGGTAGAATAAGGACAAAAAGCACCTTCGAGGTGTTTTTTATTTGCTTCACAACAAAAAAAGGGCGGTTCACAACATCGCTGTTTATTGTGAAGAAAGATATGCCGAAAGAATCAGTAAAGAGAAATCATGTTGTACAGATTTTTAAGGAAACGGATTTCAGAATTTAAGCTCAAGGAGGACAATACGATGAGGATCAATGGATTTAGTGGGACAAATACGCAGACAGGAACAATGGGAATGACACAGGGGAATGATTCTGTAAGTAAAAATATTCAGAATCAGATTGCAAATGCACAGCAGAAGCTACAGGATTTATCATCGAATGAAGAAATGTCATTAGAGGATAAGATGAAAAAGCGTCAGGAGATACAGCAGGAGATTAACAATCTCAATCAGCAGTTAAGACAGCACCAGATCGAGCAGAGAAATAAGCAGCAGAGTAAAAATTCGTCATCTATGGATGATATGGTGACTGGAACAAGTAACACTTCTAAAAAGAAAGACACCGGATTGTCACAGGCAAGTATGCAGGCGATGATTTCCGCAGATTCTTCCATGAAACAGGCAAAGGTGCAGGGAAGTATGGCAACACAGATACAGGGACGTGCCAGTGTGCTTGAATCTGAAATCCAACAGGATGCCGGAAAAGGAAATACTGAGAAGAAGGAAGAAGAACTGGCAGAGCTGCAGGCAAAGGCACAGTCGGCGACAGCAGCACAGATGTCTACACTTGCAGATGCAAATAAATCAGTAGAAGAAGCTGCAAAAGCGGAGAACAGCAATACAGAAGACACTGCAACAAAGAACAATACTGATAAATCCGAGAAAACACAGGAATCTGCGGGGGCTGCGGCAGAGGAGACAGACAGCGTAAAGAATACGGATATCAAAGGGGAAACACAGGTGACATATACACCGATTGATATTCGTTTATAGTTGGTAAAGGAGAATGGTATTATGTCAGAGATTAAGAGTTTTAGTGATTACACAAGTAAATATAACAGCAATGTAGATTATTCCGCATTATTTGGAGGAACTTCCGACAGTTCATCCGTAGGAAACACCAATATGCTTTCTGATTATGCTGCGATTAAAAACGGAAGCTATGGAAAACTTATGAAAGCATATTATGCAAAGCAGGATGCAGAAAAATTATTGGGTAAAGGCGATACTTCACAGAAGCTTGCACTGATGAAAACAAATGCGGATTCCCTGAAAAAATCAGCAGATGCACTAAATGATGCGTCACTCTGGGAAAAAAAGAAAATAAAAAAGAAGGATGTAAAGACTGGGGAAGAAACAGAGGTAGAGGATTATGACTGGGATGCAATTACCAAAAAAGTGAAATCTTTTATTGATGATTATAATGACGTTGTTAAGGAGGCAGGAGAATCCAATACAAAAGATGTTCTTAGAAATGCTTCATGGATGACAGGCATGACAGACAAAACCAGTCATTTACTTTCTAAAATAGGTATTACCATAGGAAAGGGGAATAAGCTGGAGCTGGATGAAGATGAATTGAAGAAAGCAGATATCAGTTCATTGAAAACGGTTTTTACAGGTTACAATTCCTTTGCAGGCAAAACAGCCCAGAAAGCAGCTGGTATATCAAATGCTGCGAATCGGGCAAGTGCGACTTATACAAACAATGGTACATATTCGAAAAAAGATTCCTCTCTAACGTCAAGTAAGATAGATAAGGAAGTATAGTATGTTAAGCCTAAATGACAAGAAGAAAAATCTTTTGTATTAATTTGTCGGGAAGGAGGAACCAGATGAGTTTTACAGTCAATTTATCCGGTGGAGGTTTACTGATAAATAGATTTAATAGTTCTAATATGTTGAAAAGTACACAGGAAAAATTGCAGCGACAGCAGGAACGGGATAATAAGGTGGCTTTTTTTGAAGCACAAAAAGAAAATTTGAAAAACCGAAAGGCTGACAGTTTGGAAGAAATCTCTGAAAAGCTGGAAATGTTTCATAATTATGAGGATGAAATTGCGGCAGCAAATCAGGAGTATAATAATTCACAGATGTTTCATGTCATGGACGAGGCAGAAGAACATGGCGAAAAGATTGCGGAAGCTGCTGAGAGGAATAAGCCTAAAACAGAAGAAGAACGAAAGGAAGAAATGGTGGATGAAGCTCTTGGAACAGAGGAAAACAAGGGCATGATGTCTGAAATCATGGACGAACTTTCGGAGACAACCGAAGAAATGACAGAGCAGATGACGGAAAAAACTGTGGAGAATATGGAAGAACTTCCAGACGAGGTTTTGCAGGAGCAGCTTGCTACAGATAGTTTAGAGGCAGCAGAAATGGTACAAACAGACACAATTAAAAGGTATGTGCCGATTGATATTAGAGTCTAATGGTATTTATCTGGGAAGGAAACAGCTATGAAGATTTACAATAATACAAATATTACATATTCTGCAATCGAACATAACAGCAGGAAAAATACAAAGCAAAATGTTCCGGCAGATTTAGAAAAGAAAATGACACAGTATACAGATACACTTTCCATTTCCAAAACAGGGCAGGAGAGCTTTCGACATTTATCTTCTGTCAGTTCTATGGATTATCAGAACCGTTTTGAGAAGGAAGTGACGGATATATTTGTCAAAGAAGATACAGAGAGTGTAAAAACTGATTCCTTTGAACATCATGTAAACAGAATGGCAGAAGCATATAACAAAATGAAAAACAGCATTGAAGAAAAATATGCGGAACAAGATTATGAGCCGGAGTATTATGTGACAGAATCGGGCAAAATTGAGGAATTAACCAAAGAAAAAGAACTGGATATGCTGAATCAGGCATATGAAAATCACAGTAATTTTATGGCAACTTCAACAGAAATCTGGTCAGAATTACAGGATTTTACCCCATCGGTAGTTTACCATAAAGGAAGTGGACAGACAGCAAATGAACAGAACATAGGTGAGAACCAGGAGAATACTGCAAAATCTAAAGAAAAGGGGGTTATCCAAAATTCGGCATATCAGGCATTTTTATCCGCCATCCAGTCGGATAACCAGAAATTATCGCAGCAGTATTCGGGTGACTGGAAAGATTTAAGGCTAAATCTGAATGTATCAGATGGTGATCGGAAAATGCTTAATGGTATTTGGGATTATTATGCTAATAAAAGGTAATGAAAGCTTTGTAATACGAAAGGGATGTTAGTATGGCAGTTACAGGTGTAAACAATTACTCTAATATTTACACAAATGCTTATACCGGTAATATACGGAAAAATAATGCTAAGGAAACCACAGAAAAGCAGGTTGTGGAGCAAACAGAAGATGTAAAGACAGGGACAACCCGAAAAACTGCAGCGGATGAACTTTCCTATCTTTCTAAAAAATTTGACAATTATAGTTTTGTATCAGCAAATTATAGTCCGGGGATGAAATATGGTAAATCAACTACCACGAATGTAGCGATTTCTCCTCAGTTTTTAACAAAAATGGTAAATGATTCAGACTTAGAAGATGAGTACATAAAAGAAATTGGTAACATGAAAAAATTAGATGAGCAGTTTGCAAAGTAACAAGCAGATATTGGATGGAGAGTTGAACAGGGATGGGCTATAGATAAAGATGGAAATATTAGTTCATGGGCAATAGGACATAAAGATTCAAAAGTAAAATCCTTTCTCCAGAATATGAGTGAAAAAGCCGAAGAAATCCTACAGAAGCAGTTGGAAAAAGCAAAGGATACAAAGGAAGAAAAAGAAGTATTCTCGATGAAAAAGCATAAAGAAGTTATAAAAAAGAACAAGGTTGATTTGAAGGTGTAAATAATCAGATTCGAAGTATTATGCAGAAAAAATGCATAGCATTGAGGGAGCCTTGCGTATGTCAGATGAAATCAATGCCCAGTTCGGATTTGAAAGAGTATTCAGTAAGACTAACGGCAATGCAGATACTGATACAAAAATTACAAAATTTGGCATCTCTTTTAATAGTGACGGAACTACCACATTCTTTGCAGAGTTAGAAGAGAGGTGTTGGTGAAGGAATTCGCACCGGTGGCGTGCAAAGAGAGGAACTTTTCGTAGTATCAAAAGTAGCTGCAGGGCACAAAACTTATGAAGACAAATGCAGAGGTTTTCCTGTTTATGATGGAAAGATATAATGTGAATAATAGGTTGTATTTATCCTAAAATTTGTATATACTATAGTAAATAAATCACGGAGGTGATCATATGACTATAGATACAAAAACAATGGTGTCTATTTCAGACGCTAACCAGAATTTTTCTAAAGTAGCAAGATTAGTGGACGAATGCGGTTCAGCAGTGATTTTGAAGAATAATGTACCAAGATATCTTGTTATAGACTTTAGTAAAGCAGATAAGGATTTTACTGCATCTGATGAAGATGTGTTAAGTATTTCAAAGCAGCTCATGGAGCAGAATAAGGAAGCATATGAGGTACTGGCTAAATGAAAAAACTGAGCAAAAAGCAGATTCTTATGCTTCACACTCAATTGATTCAGCAGACTGGTGGAAGCGAAGGAGTCAGAGATTACAATTTACTGGACTCAGCTTTAGAAACTCCTTTTCAGTCTTTTGGAGGGGATGAATTGTATCCTACGATACAAGCGAAAGCCGCAAGATTAGGATATGGGTTGATTAAAAACCATTGTATGATAGATGGGAATAAAAGGATTGGAACGCATTCAATGTTGGTTTTTCTTGCTTTGAACGGGATAGAACTTAAGTATATGCAAAAAGAATTATACGAAACTATTCTTGATGTTGCAGCTGGGAAAATAGAATATGAAGACCTATTGCAATGGGTTCTTGACCATCAAAACTAAATAGTGTAACTGGCAAAAGACCGCTCAGAGATAATCTGTTCGGTCTTTTGTTTTGAACAAATTGGGATGGAATTTATAATTGAAACAATTACGCCGATATATATTGTATATGAATAGGTAAACGGATTTACAATAAGATATGTGATTTTAAAATTAATTGATGTGAAAAAATTTGACAGTGATGCGGTGTGGATACGGTATCGGTGTTAGAAGTCGATTGCAATTCTGCCCCAACTTGAGGCAGAATTGGAACTTTAGTAAAGCAGATATGTGGTGGAAGTTATGTATCTGCTTTTTATGTTGTAATTTGGCTCTGTCGTAAAAGACAGGGCGCTGTTGTGTTATACGGATGAAATGTGATAAAATAGTAAGAAAGCAAAATGGAGAGTGTTACGGACAAAATAAGAGAATATGATTAGCCAATACAAGGTGGGCAGTAAGAGATTTGTTTTTTGAACGATAAGAATTAGCAATAGGGTGAGGTGAAGAAAAAATGAGCAGTTTAATAGATTCTATAGAGAAGATATGAAATATAGACTAATAAAGATTAAAAATGAATGGTTAATGAAAGGAGAAAAAATGAAAGCGATAGCAATGTTTAATAATAAAGGAGGAGTAGGGAAAACCACGTTAACTTGTAATTTGAGTGCATATATTGCTAGAACAGGAAAAAAAGTGATGTTAATTGATGCTGATCCACAATGCAATTCTACTATTTATTGTTTTACGGATGATTTGTTCTCAAAAGTGTATTATGACAAAAAGGGATTTACAATTTATGACGTGATAAAACCGGTAAATCAAGGAATAGGGTATGTTAAAAACGTTGAAGTATATAATTTAGAGAAGTTCGGTTTTGATTTTTTGGCAGGAGATCCGAAACTTGCACTTTTTGAAGATACTTTGGCATCTGATTGGAGCGCAGCGTTATCAGGGGGAGAACGTGGAATTAGAACAACATTGACATTTAATAATTTAATAAAACAATTTGATGACTATGATTATGTGTTTTTTGATATGGGACCATCATTAGGGGCAATAAATAGATCTATCTTATTATCGTGTGATTATTTTGTGACCCCTATGTCTTCTGATATTTTTAGTATTTTGGCTATTGAAAATATAGGAAAAACAATAAAAAATTGGAGAGATACGTTTAAAGAAGGATTTAATAGGTGTACTGATACAGAACTAAAAAATATTTTTGAACCAATTTCATATATACAATTTTTGGGTTATGTTACACAGCAATATACCAGTAAAACAGTGGACGGAATTAGAAGACCTGTACAGGCTTATGAAAGAATTTTATCAGAAGTTCCTATGACCATAAAAAGAGAACTTATAGATATAGTTAATGAAAAAAATAAAGGTAATGAGATCAATTATGAATTAGGAACTATACCGAATTTTAATAGTATTATCCCACTGTCTCAGTCAGCGCATAGACCAGCGTTCGAATTAACTAGTACAGATGGTATTGTAGGTGCTCATTTTGCAAAAGTGAAAGATTTTAAAGTAGTAATGGATAAGATTACAAATCAGATGATGATTAATTTGGAGAAAATGTAATGAAATGGCCAGTAGATATTATAGAGAAGATTGCGAAGCGGAAAGTAGTTTTATTTTTAGGTGCGGGGGTATCAGCAAATGCTATAAGCGAAAAAGGCGATAAACGCCCTCCTACGTGGGAACAGTTTTTGAATAAGGGCATAAGTGAAGTCACAGATGAAAATATCGTTGAATATGTAAGAAAGTTGTTAAATGAAAAAGATTATTTAACAGCATGTGAAGTACTAGTAAATCAAATAGGAAATGAAAGGTTCGAACGCATTGCAAGAGAAGAATTTCTGACACCTAAATACAAAAGTCATAGAATACATGAAAATATTCTGAAATTAGATTCAAAAATTGTGATTACACCGAATGTAGATAAAATATATGAAGTATATGCGCAGGCAGAAACAGCAGGAACAATTTTAGTGAAGAAATATTATGATTCAGATTTGGTTAATAAGATAAAATCAGAAGAACGGATTATTTTAAAAATTCATGGAACTCTTGATGAAAGTTCAAAAATGATTTTTACGAGAAGTCAGTATACAAATGCTAGATATCAAAATGCAGCTTTTTATAGACTGTTGGAGGCTCTTTCTCTTACGCATACGTTTATATTTATAGGTTGCGGTTTTTCTGATCCGGATATACAATTAGTCTTAGAAAATTATTCATTTGTATTTCCGGGTAGTCCCTGCCATTATTTTATTACTTCTAAAGATGGAATTAATACTGAGTATAAAAGAATAGTAAAGGAAAATCGAAATTTAGAAATAATCACATATGATTCGAAAGATAATCACAGGGAATTACATGATGCATTGGAAGAATTAGTTCCAATGGTGGAAGATGAGAGAACTAGAATAGCTAAAGAAATGGACTGGTAATTATTGATAATTACGGGGATATAAGTGAATTAAAAAGAAACATACGAGTTTGAGAAAAAGAAGAGAATCATTCGGCTTTTTTCATGCCCATTTTTAGTACATAGCCATTCCACACAAAGGAGTGGCTATAAATTTTTCAAGAGAGGAGGTAGACCGAGATGTCAAAATGTAAAGTGATTGCTATTGCCAATCAGAAAGGAGGAACAGGCAAGACTACCACTACGGTCAATTTAGGGATAGGACTTGCAAATCAAGGGAAAAGGGTTCTTCTGGTGGACGCTGATCCACAGGGGGATTTAACAACATCATTAGGGTGGGCAGAAACGGATGATCTTCCTGTCACGTTAGCAACACAGATGGAGAAGATTATCCATGATGCCGTACCTTCCGGAGAAGCTTTATGCGGAGCTTTGCAGGTTATCTATGTTCAGAGATCAGCTGAATGAGGACAGAATCCGGGCAATTAACCGTATGCACAGGGAAATGAAGATTTATTTCCCAGAATATAAGGATGCGCTTGGTAAGGTAGATGGTGCATTCAGTTTGGAATTGTTGAAATCTGCACCATTTCCGGCAGATTTAAAAGCACTTGACGAAAACGGAATAAGACAGATCTGGCACGAAGCTAAGCTTAGAGGACGCGGCTATAGCAGGTCAGGAGAAATCTTAGGGTATGCGAGAGCAAGTGTTGGTATCAGGGATGGAGCGGACGCAGCCAGGATTGCGGTACAATGGTTTGTTAAGAAGGTTATTGAAAGACAGAAAACAGAAGCAAGATAAACAATTTTGCGAGTGAGGATGATGTTTTCTAAAAAAGTGGAACAATATAATTGACGCGACTTGCTTACGACTTTATAATTAAGTCGTAAGCTTAGTCGTAAGCAAATCGTAAGAAGCATTGGAGAAAAAATATGGCAATTCCAATTACTATTGAAAAACTTTTAACGGAAAATGTCGTGGAATGGGCGAGAATAGAGTTTAAGGAAGGCTGGAACCCAGATACTACTTTAAAGACAATCAGTGCATTTGCTAATGATATTGATAACTGGGGCGGTGGATACATTGTTATAGGAGCGAAAGAAAAGGATGGAAAACTTGTTCGTCCAGTAACAGGTATTGCTCCAGATGCAGTAGATAGGATTCAAAAAGATCTGCTTAGATACTGTAAATATCTTAAACCTGTGTACATTCCTCAGAGTGAGCCTGTTTATTTTGATGGGAAATTACTTCTTTTGGTATGGTGTCCTGGTGGATACGAAAGACCGTACGCATGTCCTAAGGCACCAGATACAAAGAACAGCGAAAAGATATACTATATCCGGAAGTTATCCAGTACAATAGAGGCGACTGATACAGATGTAAAAGAGTTAATGTCACTATCTCACAATATTCCGTTTGATGATAGGATAAATCCTAAAGCAGAGATGAAGGACTTAAAATATCCAATTATAAAGAATTATCTGCAAAATGTGGATAGTAGCTTGTTGAATGATATTGACACTATGGATACAGAGCAGTTGGCAAGAAATTTAAGGATAGCAGACGGACCGTCGGAGTATTACAAGCCGCTGAATGTGGGAATTTTATTTTTCAATGATCATCCAGAGTCGTTTTTCCCGTATAGTCAGATAGAGGTGGTTAATATTCCGGATCCAACAGGGCAAGGAATGGAGGAACGTATCTTTACAGGACCGATAGACGATCAGTTACGAAACGCTCTGAATTATATAAAAAACAATGTGATTGCTGAAAAGGTATTTAAGATTAGCGGACAAGCAGAGGCTGTAAGAGTAAAAAATTATAGCTATGAAGCAATCGAAGAGTTTCTTTCTAATGCAATTTATCACAAATCGTACCAGATACATGAGCCTGTCACAGTACGCATAGAGGCTGATAAAATTGAAATAACAAGTTCTCCGGGACCAGACAGGTCGATTTCTGATGAGGATATTAGTAAATATCAGATGAGAACAAGAAGGTATCGGAATAGACGAATAGGTGATTTCTTAAAGGAACTGCATCTTGTGGAAGGTAGAAATACCGGTATTCCAACAGCAATTAAATCAATAAAGGAAAACGGATCACCACTGCCATTACTTCTCACGGATGAAGAACGTTCTTTCTTTTCAGTGATTATTCCGATTCATGAGGCATTTTTGAAAAAGGAAGCTGTCAGTAGCAAAACCGAACCGAAAGATATTGTTGCTGTTCCAAAGCGAAGAACGAAAGACCAGATAAAAACTCTTATATTAAATGAACTGGAACAAGAAAGCATTTCTGCAAATGAGTTATATAAAAGACTGGGATATTCAGGTAATGCTTCAAAGACTTTTAGAAAGTGCATCGAAGAATTGATTACGGAGAACAAAGTACATTATGCATCAGATAATATGCAGGATGGAAATAATGTGCTGGTAAAGGGCTAAGGTAAGAAAAGTTAATATTGTAACCCATTAACGGACGAGGTAAATGTAAAAAAGTTTGCTTCGTCCATTTTTTGTTCCTAGAAAGTGGTCATCTGACCAGTTTTAGGGAATGAATTAGTAAATAAATTGATCAAAAACAGTACATTTAACCCAAATAATCAATGAAAGGATGCGGACAGTGGAATTAGGCTGACTTGAAAAAGTAAATTCCAGTGCAAGAGTAAATTCCATCGGCTTTTA
>NZ_QTYW01000032.1:0-10557 GCF_003462365.1 Roseburia sp. TF10-5
CCTCACGGTCTGGGCGATTTTTCTGTCAGGGGAGTTTTTTTACAGCCCCTTTTATTATATATATTTCACAAACCCGATTATTCTATTGCTACATTTTCAGAATATATTATACTATAGCAACCTTATTTTCTCAATAAAATGTAATTTCCTAACAATATCCCTGTGTGGTAGGATATTTGTCCGTGAAAGAAATTTATTTTTGTGGTAGGATATAGCTATCGCAGGAAATTCAATACACTGTATCAGCTTCTCCATGTGAAAACGAAAACTCTGTACAGTGAAAAGTTTTCGATTCATTTGATTGATCTAAGCCGCAACGATCTTGCCACAGAAGAAGATCGACACTACGGAATTGACCATTGATCAACAGGCCTCTCGTATCGCTGAATTGGAAGCTGCACTTGCTAAACAAAACAAATAATATGTAACGCCGAACCGCCCCATGTCTTCACCTGGGGCGGTTCCTGTTTTTCCTAATCCAATTCCTTCTCTGCTAGCTCCAGCGCCGAAGCAATCACGGCATCCATATCATAATACTTATACTCGCCCAGCCGTCCGCCAAAGATTACCTTCTGCTCCTTCTCTGCCAGCTTCTTATATTCCTGATACAGCGCACCATTCTTTTCATCATTCACCGGATAGTACGGCTCATCACCGACCTTCCACTCCGAACTGTATTCTCTGCTGATCACCGTCTTCGGAATATCATTTCCGTCATCATCCTTGCCAAACTCAACCCACTTGTGCTCGATGATCCTCGTCCACGGCGTCTCTCGATCCGTATAATTCACCGCCGCATTTCCCTGAAAATCCGGTTTGTCCAGCACTTCCGTCTCAAAGCGTACAGAACGATACTCCAAAGCACCCAATTGGTATTCAAAGTAAGCATCAATCGCCCCTGTATAAACAATCTTATCCGCCAAAGCATCCAGCTTTGTCTTATTCTCGAAATAATCCGTATCCAAACGCACTTCAATTCCATCCAGCATATTGGCAACCATCTTCGTATAGCCGCCCACCGGAATCCCCTGATACAAAGCATTAAAATAATTGTTATCAAACGTCAGCCGAACCAGCAGTCGCTTAATAATAAAAGCCGGAAGATCCTTGCAATCGCGTCCCCACTGCTTCTCCGTATAACCCTTGATCAGCTTCTCGTAAATATCCTTGCCAACCAAAGAGATCGCCTGTTCCTCCAGATTGTGCGACTCCGTAATGCCAGCTTCGTTGCGCTGCTCCTCAATTTTCGCTGCAGCCTCCTCCGGTGTCACAACGCCCCACATCTTATTGAACGTATACATGTTAAAAGGCAGCGAATACAACTCTCCCTTATAATTCGCTACCGGACTGTTCGTAAAGCGATTAAACTCCGCAAAACGCGTAACATAATTCCACACTTCTTTATTATTTGTATGGAAAATGTGCGCACCATATTTGTGCACATGGATATTCTCAATATCCTCCGTATAAACATTGCCAGCAATGTTCGGGCGCTTATCGATCACAAGCACTTTCTTGCTGTCTGGCAAATACCGAACCGAATAAACCGGCTCCAACAATTAAATAGTCGTACATTTTTCCCTCTTAACATTTTAATGGATATTCTGCTTCGTGAGGTTCTTCCGCAATTATCCGTTTTTAAATTTCCCAACATATCGAAGTTTTGCCTCTAATAATTGTTTTCTACAACGTCCATACATTGTTCGTTTTATCATTTTTAATCGACTGTTTGACCCTTCTACAAAACCATTACTATAGTCATAGGCTACGGCATTTTCAACCGCAACTATATCTCTTTTTAGTCCTTCGGCAAAACTCTTCACTGCTTTAATCGTGCTTTTGCAATATTTTTCTATGAATAAGTATAGTAGTGGAACATTTCGCTTTTTAAAAATTTTTCGAAACTCTTTTATGCAACAATGAAATTCCCAGACCGCAGGATACTGAGCATAAATATAGTTTTTGTGTGCTACTGTTAATTCTGTATCCATCCACATATATCGGAATATCCCTTCACGTGTGATATAGTCCTTTTCTTTTCCGATACTACCTGTTCTGTATTTTAATCCTTCTGTCATTGTTCGGATATATGGTTGCACCTCAAAATATTTGTTTTCTTTTTGCTCTATTTTACACAAGTATTCAAAGGCGTTACTCTTTGAACCTGTATATCCTTTTGCATATATTTCTTTTATTGTTTTGCTTTTGCTCCATTTGGAATCCAGACATTGAATAGTGTAGTCGTAAAATATATCTAATTTACTCTGCCGGATTCCGTACATACTTAATTTTTTCGGATCACCTTCTCGATATTTTGCAATCGTATTTCGCCCTATTCCCATCCGCTTTGCTATCTCACGATAGCTACAACCTTCACTTAAAAATTCCTGTATTTGACAGATCATTTTATACCGTTTTTCTGAAAAAACAGAAGAGTTATCCACATCAGATTCGATTTTTTTTTACATGTTTCTTCTATAACAGCCGACTGTTCAGCATGAGGAATGTTTACTGTTGCTGGAACTTCATGATTCAGTGCCTTTTTGATTGCCTCTAATAAATTCTGATGTAAATGAAACCGGTCTGCTACTTGCATAGCATCGGGTAATTCTTCTGATATTACTTTTGCATATGCACTCGCTCGATCACGAGTGACTACTTTTATATGTTTATTATTCCTAAGCCAATCTCTTAGTGTATCTCCATTTCTTCCATCTAACAACGCAATTGGTTCATGATTTTCTTCGTTTACGATAATAGTTCCATATGTATGTCGTTTTTTATATGCAAAATCATCCACGCCGATCACATCGCCCACCTCTGGCCCGGGAAGAACTTCATACTTTCTCAAAAGTAGTCTTATAACAGTATCCCCGCTGATTTTAATACCAAGTGCCTTACAAATACGTGCGCAACCTTCGCAGCTAGATTCCATTGCTAGTGTACAGATAAAATCAGCACATCGTTCTGTCATACGACTATAAGTATTAAGAAAACCATCAAATGTTTCAGCAAACGTTGTTACTTCACAGCCATCGTTTATACATTCATATTCATGAGAGCAAATCTCAAGTTGAGCCCTCTTCCCTAAAATAGGAAGATCCTGTACTTTACGAATATAAGTTCCATGATATTTATCTGTTATACAGCCACATTTCGGGCACCTGCAATCCTTGGAGATTGATTTCATTCGTATTAAAATCTGTTTTTCATATTCCTGAATCTCCGTTATATTTAATTCAGTTTCAGGATAAAAACTATTTGTACATAATGCACCGTGTGAACCTGGCATTTGACTGCCTCCCTCATATCTTTTGATATGTTAATTATACTATATTTCCGATAATATAAAAAGGCAAAAACGGGTAATTACGGAAGAGCCCCCATACACCGGACAGGTAATGGATTTCAACCCGGATTATTCATCACTCGCATCTAAGCCGGATATAATATGACATAAAAATGATTAAGGCTATACCGGTTCCATCTCAATTTTGGGAACTGAAATACATATTTGCTTCTTCTTGGGCAATATGCTCCATATCAGGGTAAATAGAGCTTTTATGGAATCCCATCGCATCAAGCTGATCTAAGAGTTGCTTTCTAATCTGCTGCGGTATACGAATCTTATAAAAATAGTCACAGGATTCATCCGACATGAGTTTCTGATCCAGCCGTTCAGCAGTACTGTGAATCGTAAAATCTGATTGTTGCACATACATCCTCAAGTCGCTTCCTACACCATGACACGCGATGATTCTGTTCTGTAGTTTATTATTGTCGTTATCATGATTAGAAAATGCGCCTTCTAAGTCACCACTCAAACTGTCATAACTTATCGGAGGTACATATTCTCCATAGCCCGCTTTTTTATTCAACTTCATTGGGTTTAGAATCCAAACAGCAGCATCCGTCTTTGCATCTTCATCGCTACTTAATGCAAAATGCAATGCAACCAGCGGAGATTCCAACCACTCCAATAATCTGGTTGGCAAACCATAATGCTGCATCAATGTCAACCACGATGCACGGTCATACCGTTGTGGAGCATTTGGATTCAACCGCATAGTATGAATCATGAAATTGGTCGTTATATACTGCTCATCATGTTTACCTCTACCTTCTTTTCGTTGAACCGATGGTACAAGACCCCACAAATAATCAGACTGGTCCCGGAACCACATACGATACTATTGTTCGGCATCAATTCGTGTAATTGCTTCTACATATGTTCCGAAATCGTATATTTCAAGCTCTTTCAACATACTATTATATACCTCTCAGTATAGCATTTACTTTTCAGATATTTGCTCTTTTTATAAATAAGTCGCAATACTTGCAAGTTTCACCACATATTTCATTTGCACAGGTATGATTTCTGTTTTCGAACCAGTAATCAACAAATCCGTCTAGTTTTTTATTATCAATATAGACTTGCGGTCGGAAGGACTCTTCTTTTTCCTCCTTTATAGTCTCCAAATGTTTCCACAATCCAAGCAAATTTCCGTCATATGATTCTTTCATATACGCACACATAATTTCCTGCAAATGTGCTGTACTTCCTGTTCTACCTGTCAACTTAAAGTGGTCTATTCCGATTTCATTATACCGTTTTATATCTTCGGGTCTTATGTAATTCATTTTCAGCCAAACACTTTTCGATTTTCTACTAGCAATACACATCCCCATAGGATAATCTTTATGTAATTTTGTTTCTTTTTGATAGCCTGCGGAGTGCAACTGATAGCAATGATCCCGAAATATACATCCAGTTGCTCCTCTTATTTCATCACTTTCGGTTATTCCATTTCCGCAAAATTCATTTGCCAATAAAGTAAGTACAATATCATGCTCATTACAATATCGAGCCGCGGCACTTAAAAAGTTTATATCGCGATTCTTATTTAATCCGATGCAAATCTTTGTGATTCCGTACAGCTCTTGCCATATTTTAATTTGCGTCAATGAGTCAAGATGTGCGATTGTACTTACCTCGATTCCAATCTTATCACTCACCCTTCTAATAATTTCTGCCATATAAGGAAGCGAAACCGTTATGGTTTTCACTCCAGCTTCAATTAAAAAAGAAATGTATTCTTGTATTTCTTCTTCTCTTTTTATTATTTGCTCCTTACTGCCTAAATAGCTTGTATTCAGCGTATAGTTAAACGAAATTCCCCTTTCTGAAAGTTCATTAATGTATCTTGCAAACTCGTCTCTCGTAACACTCTGCAGTCTAAACTCAGGGCGCGCCGTCAGCCATGCGCTTTCTTTGCGCGAGCCATAGAATTCCTCTATTCTGTTTATGCTAACTTCCTTATTTAAATGAAATGCCTGCTCATATAAGTCCTCGGAAAAATTACAACCCACTTTGAAAAAGCTCATTATCCTTATCCACCTCAATCTGTGCCGCGAAGCCATTCCTGCTCCATAACCAGAGCGGTGTGTGTACATCAATAGGACAATATTCCGTATCATAAAACACTTCTTCCCACAATGTACTTACATATTCTCTGATATCCGTTCTGCTTTTGTCCTCGTCCTTAATTAGCCCCAACTTAATGCTCGCCTGAATAACGTGCGTATCTGGTGCAACAGTAATGTGTTCCCTTCCGGCAAGGTCTATGGTTGTATACTGCGTCATCACATACAGCCAATAGTTTAAAATTTTGGGGCCTGACAAATACGGAAACTTTTTCTTGTTTCCCACAATGTATTCTTTGATTTTTTCGACAGAGTTATCATTTTTAACAAATAAATTTCTTATATCTCCGTCAAAATCATCGCACAATGTTGCACATAATTTTCTCCAAATCTCAGGGTGCTTATTGGGTTGCAGTGCAACTTTATACTTCACCAACCGGTTCTTTAATTCACCCTCACTCATTTGGGTAGCTGCTTTAGGATCAAACACATCTACTGTTTCTATATCTTCATATGTTGCTTTTGCCGCCTCCCATAATTTGTATGAATTTCTTTGATAGTTAAGTGCCATCGGCAATGTAAAGTACAAACAATTTTCTTTTGAATCCTTTGAAAGTCCGGGGTTGGCATCCTCAGGCATGACTTCTCCACCTAAAAGGCCTTTCTTATACATATCAATTAGCTTTTTTGCTTTTTTATAAATATTCTTTTTTTGATTTATGGGTAGTTGATTATTCATTTTGTATTTTCTCCTCTATATTATTTTTTGCAAATAACAGTTGTTATAATCTCGAGTTCATCTAGTTTACATTTTTTATTTTCTGCTGCCGTGATGATTGCTGGAGAGATATATTCATTTTTTTCCATCAATTTTTTTCCTGTTATCTCATTCACCTTAATTTCATTAAATCCGCAGTCTTGTAAGATTTCAACAATCTTTTCGGCCTCAAACACAAGTGAATACGTCACAGCTTTATCACCATTTTCAGAGATAAAAGTTGTTGTCATTTCATCTCCTCTCAAATTTTCTGACCAGTCTACTGATGGCAATGTAAACGCAAGCACTCCACCTGGAGCCAATATCCTATGCAGTTCGCATAAAGTTTCTGTATGGAAGTATGGATCTGCAAGAGAGCATACCGCCACTTGATACTTATTTGACGCAATCATTGTTCGTGCTGCGCTTGATACAATCTTTTCATTTGCATCTAAAAATCGCGCCATTTCTTCAGTTAATTCTAATACATCATATGTTACGACCGGCCACGAGCACGTCTTCCTCATCCACCCTCTTCCTGGTCCAACTTCGAGTACTTTGCATCCTTGATAGACAAACTTATTTATAAAATTCTGAAAAAAGTCTGCAGATAAAGTGTGAAAATTATGAGTGGTAACGCGCTTTTGTTCGGTAAATTCTTCCGCAATCATCGCATATCCTTTACGGTTCAACCTATCCATGTCACAAATTGTTGGAAAGTATGCTCTGTATTTAATATAGGAGTATACTCTTGCGCCAAATTCTTTTGCGTTTTCCTCTATCGTCAATCGTTTGTCATTGGCAAAAACTACATCAAACTTATCTTCATTCAGATTTTCATAATACTCTGAATCAGCTTTTTCTCGGCCTATTCTTTTCTCCTCTCCATTCACCCCAATTTCCTTTACTAGTACTGATACAGCGTTTGGATAACATAATTTTATTTTTGCTTGATTTGATGGATGAATTTCCTTAATTGGAACTTTTCCCTCCGTGTTTATTACGTCAATGGATTTCTTTGCTATCGCGTAATAGTTTCCATATACGCAATCAAAATTCAAGAAGCGGCCCTCATCTCGCATCAATATCATTTTTTCTTCACTTATGAAGTTGTATTCCTCGCACCCTTCGCCATTTCTTTTCAATCTGCTTGTGTACGAGAGAGGTCTTGCATATCTTTCACCTTGGTTCTTAACTAAAAAATCAATAATAGACGTTTTCCCTACACCGCTTCTCCCGCCTACCATAACAATAATGTTTTCTCTCATTTTTATCCCCCCTATCCTAATGTAACTGAAATAAAACATCCTTGTTTGTTTTCTTCATGCACAAGCCGCAGTCAGCGCAGCTTTCCACTCTTCCATACTGCTCCGGGCAAATTATGCTATCTGTATGCTTTACCGCATACTCAAACAAATTTTCTCTTGTATCAAAGACCAAGCTTTTAGGAATCGTAGGAATCGATGCTGCCATCGTTGTGTCATATGACGCAAACAGCTGCATATTATTAAGATTCATAAGCTCGTTCACATTATTTTTTAAGCAAGGGACATTCCATGTTCTTGTATACCCCCAAAAGGAGACTTTTGGAAATTCTAATATTATATCTTTCCAAAAATCAATGTACTCTTCTGAAAAAAAGTCTCCGCTAGAATGCAATCGAACCGCACATCGTCCAGTGGCTTCGTTTATTTGGTTTTCAATTTTGTCCTTCAGTTCGGATGACCGAAAATGAAAATCCCACAGATTTTCACACCATCGGTCAATTGTATAAACATCTTTTCTGGCATCTGCATTATAACAATGCGTGGAGCACCAATCAGATGCCCCGGGGCAAGTGATTTTCGGAGGGATATTCCATACTAATATTTTGTCATAAATTCTTCCAGATTTACCTGTCTTTTTATTTCCAATTTCCAAACCCGAAAGGCGGTTATCTTGAGGCTTTTGAGGACATAATTCCGAATATGTACTAAAAATTTCTTTTCGCTGCTGTTCTTTTTTGCAATCCGGTTTTTTTCGTTTATCATACAATTTTTTGTCCATCCCCTGCACCTCCCATCACCCATCTCCGTTCACAAGTTCACCGATTTATTCGTCACGCGCACTTTAGACAGTTCTTTTGTCATATGTGCAATCTATTAAAAAACTCTGCCGTCTTAATCACCGTACAATTACGTCAAATCAAGGTAGCAGAGTTTCTTGTTTTTACAAATCTAAGTTTAATTAAAGTCTCTTATTCTAGAGTCACCCATCTCTCATACATAGTTTACCACAGTATTAGCGTCATGTCCTTTCGGTATGCCGAACTTCATATTTCTAAATAAATGCACAGTCTACGTTTTTTCTTCATATTGTGACAACATCTTTATGTAAGTTGCCAACATTTCTTTCTTCTTAATTGACAATCTCCGATAAAAAGATATTATCCATTTTTCATCTTCTGTCATTGATACATCCTTATCAGCCAAATCTGTGATCGAAATTGAAAGCGCATCACAGATCAGTAATAGCGTGTACACATATGGTTTTGTTTTTCCGTTAAGTAAATTGCTTAAGCTGGAAGTTGACAGATTTGTATTTTTTGCCAACGCGTATATCGACTTCTTTTCTCTCTTACAATATTCCCTCAGCCTTTCGAGCATCTCTTGATATGTTTCATCTACCCCATCGTTCATTATTCCTTTTTATTTCACAGTCATCTCAAGTACGCTTAATTTTTGATAGAATCCAAATCTTCGCCATTCTAAACTTTTGGGATCGAAAATAGAGCGCAAAAAAGATCAAGTTAGGTATAATACAACAAATAATTCCCCGTACAACCAAGTGTAGCACTGTATAATTTCCAACGAAACGATTCGAAAATCCATTTTTCAGTATTATTTTTCCACAAATATCGCCGAATGCAATGGCTGAGACATTTCATTTCATCTTTACAATTCGGTGAAAAATTGTCAATCTGCTCTAATTCATCTAGCATAAGTGCATTATAATCAATCGGTGCTATTCTCACAGCGTCTCCCTGATGCACTTTTTGCCAGCACATTGAATCAAGTAGTTGAGAAATCTCTCTAACCCCCACACGTTTCACCTTCTATCTCTCGTTGTTATCTCTTCACATCTTTGCCAATCATCAAATCTCTGATTCTCAGATCGTTGCCTGCTGCTCACCACGGAGAGGTGTGTGATATTATTCCGAGCAGCGCAGGGAGCTCACACTTTCAGTATATCACAAGTCTGCAAATAAATCAGCCTGGTACATACCTTTTTCTAACATTTTCTTGAAGCTGTCCTTTACAGCTGCGACATCTTCATGGTAGGTCATACCATACCAGGTATCGTTGGTCTTCAGAACCTTTACGGACATCTTTCCCTGCTCCAGCAACTCACCGATGAAGGTCAGGATCAGATACTCGGCTTTCTGAGGATTGTTCGGTACTTCTTTCTCGAAAAACTCCTTGAAACCATTTTCCAGCACATCCAAGAACTCCTGTGTTAATCCCCACATATTCATAGAAACCAGAGAATTCACATCAGCAGCCACACCGTCCGCCTCTGCTCCGGCTGCGGTCTTTACGATGTTCTTGATTTCCACAACCTCTGTCAAGTTTCCATTCTCGTCCATCTTGCAGATACCACGGGTCACACCACCGTTATCGGACAATGTGTTCTTCAGCACAAAACCTGCCATACAGGACTTTCCGCCGTTTACCAAATACTCATGAACAGCCTTAAAGCCCTCTTTTCCATAGTAATCATCTGCATTGATGACGATGAACGGAGTTTTAATTACGTCCTTCGCTGCAAGCACAGCCTGACCGGTTCCCCACGGCTTTGTACGTCCTTCCGGAAGTTCTTCCGGAATATCGTTGATGTCCTGGAAAGCGTAGTCTACTGTTACATTATGAGAAGAGCAAATGGAGGCAATTCGGTCACCGATGACCTCTTTGAACTCCTTCTCAATATCCTTACGGATGATAAATACCACATGATTGAAACCAGCTTCAATCGCATCATGGATCGAGTAGTCCATGATGATATGATTAGCATCATCGATCGGCTCCAACTGTTTGATTCCTGTTCCAAATCGGCTGCCAATTCCGGCAGCCATGATAAGTAATGTTGTTTTCATAATCTCTCCTTACTGTGCTTGCTCTACATCATCTAAATAACGCCAAGCCTCATTAATCCATTTCAATTCATCTTTTTCGAAGAACAAATCTCGTGTATATATTTTCTCTTCGGAATTCCAAAATATTTACAGCATTTAAATTTGCTTACTATGATCGAAAACAAAACAGGTATTCCAATCCCGATCAGTAAATAGCTTCCTGTATAATTCAAAGTGTAGATGAGATGTAAGTTGATTTACAAAA
>NZ_QTYW01000033.1:0-9897 GCF_003462365.1 Roseburia sp. TF10-5
AAAATTTGCCATAATTATAGATGATAGATGCCAGCATTTTACTACAGTATCGGCGCTAGATACTATAAATGCGAGCGTTTTACTATAACTATGGAGGTTTCCTGTATGAAAACGCAAAGACGCACAGCAGACGAACAATATCAACTTATCATGGAATGCCGCAGCAGCGGTCTTAGTGACTACCAATGGTGTACAGAACATAACATCAATCCCGGCACCTTTTACAACTGGGTTAAAAGACTGAGAAAAAAAGCTTGTTATGATATCCCCCCTGCCACAGGACGCGGCGATTATAAGCCAGCCCTTAAACCGGATGTTGTAAAACTTGAGGTGATACCTGATCATCAAAACCCGGGCATTCCAACTGTCGAAAGCACAATGCTTCCGCTGGAAGAACCCTGCCCCGCCATCGAGGTCATGCTTGGGACTGTTTCAATAAAAATTTCAAATGATGTTGACCCGAAGCTGCTGTCACAGATCCTTAAAGCTGTGACAGGGACATGTTAGGAGACATCACTGTCGCAGACGAGATTTATGTGATCTGTGGTTATACAGATATGCGCAAGTCCATTGATGGATTATGCGCTGTCGTAAAAGACCAGCTGAATATGAACCCTTCCAGGCCAAATGCAATCTATCTCTTCTGTGGCAGACGTAGTGATCGAATAAAAGTGCTTCTTCATGAACGTGAAGGATTTGTACTTTTATATAAGCGACTTGATGCCAACGTAGGAAAATACCGTTGGCCGCGCAACCGTAATGAGGTAAAACCCATTACATGGAGGCAGTTTGACTGGCTTATGTCAGGTCTTGAAACCGAGCAGCCAAAGGCGATAAAAAGTATCGGAAACGCTTGATTTTTCAGGGTTTTTCGCTTGTTTTATGGTATAATTGAACCATAGAAAAGGAGCGAAAAAACAATGCCTTCAGGAGTAAGAGATATCCAGCTCTTAGAGCTTAAGGATACGATTTCACAACTGAATAATACAATCAGCACTCAGAACGAGCTTATCCGTTCCCTGCAGAAAATGCTGCAGGAACGTGATGCCAAAGACAGCGAAAAGGATCAACTGATCGCTAACCTTCAGGCACAGTTGGACTACCTGAAGACCAGACTTTTTGGCTCCACCAGTGAGATCCGGCATGAACAGCTCCCGGGACAGTTGGATCTGTTCCACCTGCAGACGGAGGATGAACCGGAACCGGTGCCCCTTGAGTTGGAATACATTGAGGTAAAAGCACACAAGAAGGCCCGTAAATCGAAAGCTGCTTATGATGAGGTCTTTGCTGATCTTCCGACAGAGAATGTTTATGTAGATACTCTTACGGAAGAACAGAAAACGTGTGATGTTTGTGGAACAATGATGATTCCTATCGGACACGAACCCATCCGGACAGAACTGCGTTATACAGAGCCAAAGGGAGTTATGCATCGTCCGGTCTTGCAGCACATGTGATGTATTATAAATATGTCATGTCCATGCCCTTATACCGTCAGGAGAAGGACTTTGAACACCTTGGGGTAAAGATCAGCCGTACGACCATGGCCAGTTGGATCATCTACTGCGCAGAGAATTACTTTTTGCCAATGTATGAATATCTGCACCGGAAACTGTTGAAACGCAGATATCTGATGGCAGATGAGACTCCGATCCAGGTATTAAAGGAAGAAGGCCGCAGACCACAGAGTAAATCTTATGTCTGGCTGGTACGAACTGGCTTTTCTGTGATACACCAGCCGGGGCAGATGCCAGTATGAAAATCTATTCTATGATAGAAACGGCAAAAGCCAATGAACTTGATCCACTTAAATATCTGAGCTTCCTTCTGGAGCATCGTCCTGGTGCTGAAATGTCAGACGAGGAATTGGAACAATTTGCCCCGTGGAGTAAATTGGCTCAGAAAACTTGTAAATAAAATGTAGTGAAATACTCGCATGTCTGGCATCCTAGCGCAGGGTGTCAGATTTCATTTATAGGGTACGCCCTAAAACTATGCGCTTACGAATAAAGCAGGTGAATGAAAAATTGATAGGACTAAGTAAGGGGACATTTGGAAAAATAAAAAAATTTTTAAAATTGGTACTAAAGTATTTTAAACCCTGTCCGATATATATAACAGGTAGGCAAGGAAAATGGTTACTTACCTTATGAGATAAACTTTTGACCGGAGCGTACGGCTGGAAAAAAGGAAAATCTTCAAATTCAAACAATCAAATCAATTACAGCATGGAAGCTGTAACTTAATTCAAGGAGGAATTAATTATGGGCATGGTAGTACAACACAATCTTACCGCAATGAACTCTAATCGCCAGTTAGGAGTTACTTCTGGTGCACAGGCAAAATCAGCAGAAAAATTATCTTCAGGTTATAAGATTAACCGTGCAGGAGACGATGCTGCAGGATTAAAGATTTCTGAGAAGATGAGAAGCCAGATTCGTGGCCTTGACAAGGCTTCTGACAATGCACAGGATGGTATTTCACTTATTCAGACAGCAGAAGGCGCATTAAATGAGTCTCATTCTATCTTACAGCGTATGAATGAATTGGCTGTACAGGGTGCAAATGACACAAACCAGTCTATCGACCGTGATGCAATCAACCAGGAGCTGGATGCATTAACAGAAGAATTAAACAGAATTTCTGAAACAACTCAGTTTAATAAGCAGAATCTGTTGGATGGTAATTTCAAAGATAAGAATCTTCAGGTTGGCGCTAATGCAAAACAGAAAATTGCTATTTCTATTGATTGCATGAATGCAGATGCACTCGGATTAGGTAAAGAAACTGTAAAGCAGGGTGGAAATACTCCTAAAAAAGTAGTTTATAATGGTATGTCGTTTGCATATGTCAAAAGCGATGATGTGGCTACAAATAAGGCAAATGCGATTTCTGCATTTCAGAAGTCAATTTCAAAAAAAGTTGGTAGCACAAGTAATTTTATTGCTCAGTATGATGATACTACAGGATCTATCTATTATAAGGCTACAATTGGTGGAAAAGAGAAGAGATTTGCATCTGCTGCAGGGGCTAGAAACTCTTATTTAGCAGATCAGAAGGCAATTGTTGCAAAAGCTATTAATGATGATTTTCAGAAATATGTAAAGACTTCTAAAGCGTCAGCAACTGCTGGAGGTAATGGAGAAATCCGTAATAAAGCAAGAGTTGATGACTATGAGGCTGCTAATAATACAATTACATATGTTCAGAATGCAATTAATACAGTATCAACACAGAGATCTGCCTTGGGTGCATTACAGAATAGATTAGAGCATACAGTTGCTAATTTGGACAATGTATCAGAAAATACTCAGTCCGCAGAGTCTCGTATCCGGGATACAGATATGGCTTCTGAAATGGTTCAGTACAGCAAGAATAATATTCTTGCACAGGCAGGACAGTCAATGCTTGCACAGGCAAATCAGTCTACACAGGGAGTTTTATCACTTTTGCAGTAATTTAGAAAATTGTGAGATAATACTATTACAAGTGAAAAAAGAGTTGGCAACGTTTGTCAACTCTTTTTTTGATAAAGGAGTATATAGAAAAATGGAAGAGATTGAAACATTATATAAGGAAGTTTTTTCTATATGTGTTCAGTTTGCAGTATATGAAAAAGAAGATATACAAAAAAGAATAGAAGAGATTATTCCAGAGTTGAATTCATTTACAACTTTTTTTTTAGAAGAAAATACATTTAAATTAAATTTAGAAGATTACCAATTGTTACAGCAATTGTTGATAGATATATTAAAAGATATTATGCAGGCAATGGAAAACAGGGACAATATTCTTTTGGAAGATACTTTGGAATATGGATTGAAGCCATTTTTGGAGCTCTTTTTAGAGGATAAAAAAATAATGATGTTGAGGGAGGCGTGTGCAGATGAATTCTGAAATTTATGAAAAAAATATGATTGCATTGAGAAAACGTTTTCCAAACTTGGCGGATTTAGTAGAGAAAAAAAAAGAATTACAGAAAAGATGTCTAGAAATTCAGGTAAAAAACACCGAAGAAGAATCGATAGTGTGTGTTAGGCAGGGAATACATACGTTGTATATGGAGGGAAAGAGAAAACCCAAAGAAACAGCTAAGAGAAGATTAGAACAATGGGGAAAAATTACCAGGGGTACTCCTGTCTATATTGTCGGAATGGCAAATATTGTATTTTTGAAAGAGATATTGAACCAAACAGATAAATCAGTAAATATTATGGTTTACGAACCGTCCATTGATATTTTTTATGAAATGATGGAAAAGATGGATATTACAATTTATTTCGAAAATCGTGCAGTGGGATTAGTAGTGGAAGGATTGAATGAAAAAGAATTGAACAATGTTGTCACTGCTTTCATGAACTTGGCAAGCGTTGGGGGTTTAAAAATTTATACAAATGTAAATTATAAAATGCTTTTTCCAGATAAAGTGTTACATTTTATAAAATGTATAGATCAGGTATCTACAAGAATTGTTTCTAATTATAATACTACAATTCGCTTTTCTGCGGTTGAGGCAGATAATCTATTTCATAATATTTGTTATTTGTGTGATGGATCTGTCACGACTCAGTTATGTGATATATTACCAACGGATATTCCGGCAATAGTTGTATCGGCAGGTCCCTCTTTAAATAAAAATATTGTAGAATTACGCAAAGCAAAAAATAAAGCGTTTATTGTTGCTGTAGATACGGCAGTAAAACCATTAGTGAAAGCAGGAATTATTCCTGATTTATATGTAGTTGTTGATGGATTGAAACCGATAGAGTTATTGGATTTTGAAGAAGCAAAAAGAATTCCATTGATGCCATCTTTAAGCTCAGCAAAAGAAATAATGGCGAATCATACTGGCAAAAAGATTTTTTTTAATGAAGGTGAAATGTTGGCACTTCAGTTAATGGTGATGAATGGAATTCCATTTAGCAATGTTGCATGTGGGGGATCGGTTGCCTGTAGTGCATTTTCGTTAGTTTATAAGCTTGGGTTTTCCCGAATTATTTTAGTCGGTCAGGATTTAGCGTTAACTGATAATAAGACACATGCGGATGGGACATTTAAAGAAAAAATGGATGTGATAGATACAAGATATTGTCAAATGGTACCTGGAAATTGCGAAAAAATGGTGCCAACACGGGCTGATTATAAAATGTATTTAGACTGGTTCAATTATTATATTGCAGGATGTGAAGGTATTCATGTTATGAATGCTACAGAAGGAGGCGCAAAGATTGAAAATACGGAAATTATTAATTTAAAAGATGCGATTGACAGGGAATGTAAAAAAGAAGTAAATATTGCGTCTTGTTTTGAAAAACTTACACCAATATTTAATGAGGAGCAAAGAAAACGAGCTGTAGAATACTTAAATAAAATTCCTGAAATGTTCAGGGAATTAAAAAAAGATGTAGAAAGAGAAGAGACGTATTATAAAAAATTAAAAAATATTTGTAAAGGTACAAATATTAATAGAACAAAATATTTACAAATTTTTAATAAAATAAAAAAGACTACCAGTAAAATTGAACACCATGAACTTTTTAGTATCATAGAAAGAACACTTGCTGTTGCCAATTATATGATTACAAGTGAACAGTATTGTGAAGAAAAAAATTTTCATGAAGAAGGATTGGAAATAGCAAGAAAAGGAACTGAATATATGGAATTGATAAAACGCGGTATAGATTTGTTATTACCAATAACTGAAGATACTGTTGGAAAGTTAGAGTAGGATTTTAAAATCATGGAGGATAAGAAAATGAAAGCGATTAATTATCAAAAACCGTATGTAATTGCAGAGATTGGGTGTAATCATAAAGGGGATATGGAAATTGCAAAAGAAATGATTGAAATGGCTAAAATTTTCTGTAAGGCGGATGCTGTAAAGTTTCAGAAGCGCTGTAATCGAGAATTATTAACACCAGAGCAGTATAATGCTCCTCATCCGCATCCAGAAAATTCCTATGGAGATACCTATGGAGCACATAGAGAATTTTTAGAGTTTAATGTAGATCAGCATAAACAATTAAAAGAGTGGTGTGAAGAAGTTGGAATTGTATATTCAACTTCGGTGTGGGATTTGACTTCTGCAAAAGAAATTACATCTCTTAATCCAAAGTTTATTAAGATACCATCTGCATGTAATAACCACTGGGAGATGCTTCAATGGTTATGTGATAATTATGGTGGAGAGATCCAGCTTTCATTAGGAATGACTACAAAAACAGAAGAAGAAAAAATTATAAGATTATTTGAGGACAAAAAAAGAAATAGAGATTTAACAATATATGCGTGCACATCGGGATATCCAGTAGCATTTGAAGATGTATGTTTACTTGAAATTACACGATTAAGAGAATGTTATGAGGATATTGTTAAGAGAATTGGATTTTCAGGGCATCATAATGGAATAGCCATTGATGTTGCAGCTTATACATTAGGCGCAGAAGTTTTTGAAAGACATTTTACCTTGGATAGAACTTGGAAAGGAACAGATCATGCGGCATCGTTGGAACCTGATGGACTACGGCGTTTAGTTCGAAATTTGAATGCAACGCAGATGTCGTTGACATATAAGAAGGATGAAATTCTGCCAGTGGAAATGGTACAGAGAAAAAAATTGAAATATCGCAAATAAGAGAGGTAAGGAAAAATGCTAGATATTAATTTTTATAGAAAATTTGACGATGTGCTTGATGATATCAAAAAAGGAAAAATTCAAACAAGGGAAGACTGTGGTAAGGCGTTAAAAAGTATTATGAGTGATCATCCTGTTGTATATAATATCGAAACAACAAATCGTTGTAATATGCGTTGTAAGATGTGCCCAAGAACAACGATGATGACAAGAAAAATTGAGGATATAGATCGTGAGACTTTTTTAAATGTTGTGGATCAAATTCAGCCACATTCAAAAGAAGATTGGGCATTATGGAAAACTTATTGTGAAAAGAAATATGGAATTTCAGAAGATGATGTGGCAAGTGAAAATCATTTCTTTTTGTATATCATATCAAAGGTAATTCAATTGCATGGGTATGGAGATCCGTTGCTTGATAAACATATGGAAGAGTATGTGCGTATTTTGCATGAAAAAGGGTTTGAGTCATATTTTAGCTGTAATCCGGCAAATATTGATTTTGAATCTACTTTTAAAATGATGGATGCAGGACTTAATTATATTAAATATTCTATTGAGAGTGTAGATGATAATATACATAAACAGATTCGAGGAGAAAGAAGTAATTTTACAGATAGTTATCAGTCTATATTGAAAGTTTTAGATTATAAGAAGAAAAATGATCTTAATACTACAGTTGTAATTACAATGCTCGATTTGAATCGCAGAAACCAAAAGGAAGATTATGATAAGCTTTTAGAAGCATTTAAGGATTTGGACGTATATATTTATTTAAAAAGCGAAGATTGTCAATGGTATCGTAAAGATTTTCATGGAACGAAATCTATTCACTGGTCAGAAATTTGTAAACATCCGTGGATGACAATGACAATTAAGTCAAATGGAGAGGCTGCCATGTGTATGGAGGATTTTAATAATGAAATTGTTTTTGGAAATGTAAGAGAACAATCATTATATGATATCTGGCATGGAGAAAAATATGAAAAATTCCGTAATATGCATTTGAATCATGCATGTAATATGAAATGTAATGAGCAATGTGATATGAAATTAATAGGTGAATTATTTGATTAATGATTGAGAGTGTAATAAATGGATAATAGGGAGTTTTATAAAAAAATAGAACAATTACAATTAATTGCATATGATTTTGATGGGGTTATGACAAATAATTGTGTGTATATTGATGAAAATGGTTTAGAACAGGTTCGCGTAAATAGAAGTGATGGTTATGCAATTTCTCAAATAAAAAAGACTAATATTCGACAGGTTATTTTTTCTACGGAAACGAATAAGGTAGTGTCCAGAAGAGCTGAAAAACTTGGAATAGAGGTTCAGCAGGGACTGAAGAGTAAAAAGGAGGCTGTAATTGAATATTGCAAAAAAAATAAAATTCAATTAACCAATGTTCTATTTTTGGGAAATGATCTGAACGATTATGAGGTTATGAATATTGTAGGAGTTAGCGGATGCCCGGCTGATGCAGAAATAGAAATTAAGAGAATTTGTGATTGGGTATCAGTGAAAAATGGAGGAGAGGGTGTTATAAGAGAATTATATCGGAAAATTTCACACACTAAAAATTGGAAGATGAGCGAGATTTCTGAAAAGAAATTATTGAAATTGGAAATGCTGAATTGTATAAAAAAAGATCAGGTTATGGCTATTATACCGGCTCGATCTGGGTCAAAAGGAATACCCGATAAAAACATACAAGATTTACAGGGATTTCCACTTATTGCATATTCCATTGGTGTGGCAAAAATGTCAAAAGAGATTTCACGGGTAATTGTTTCTACAGATTCAGATCAATACGCAAAAATTGCAAAAAAATTTGGAGCTGAAGTTCCGTATTTAAGGCCTAAGGATATCTCGGGGGATACGGCAACTGATATAGAGTTTGTTTCTCATGCAATTCAATGGTTTTATGAAAATGAAAAATGTATTCCGGAATTTTTAGTACAACTTAGAATAACGTGCCCTTTGAGAAAACCTGGAGTTATAGATCAAGCGGTTAAGTTGATAAAAAATCATCCAGATGCTACGTGTTTAATATCTGCTTCAAGAGAAACAAAGATGCTATCACCTTATAAATGGTTGAAAAAAAACGGCGATTATTATCAAAGTATATTTTTTTATGAAAATGATGCGGCTAACATGCCACGGCAAAGTTATCCTGATGTTTTTGTGCCAAGTGTGTATGTAGATGTTTTAAAAGCACAAACGATAATTGAACAAATGCAATTACATGGGAACAGAATGCTGGCTTTTGAGACTGAAGAAACAGTGGACATTGATAACAAGAGTGATTTAGAATTTTTAAGAAATAATTTTGATAAACAAAATGTAGTGTATCAATATCTGAAGAAAGGCAATTATGAATAAATTAAAAGATAAGTTTTCAATTGAAGGAAAAGTTTGTATTATTACAGGTGGGGCAGGACTTCTTGGGAAAAAACATTGTGAAGCTGTATTAGAAGGTGGTGGAATTCCTGTCTTATTAGGGCGAAATATAGATACATTGATGAAAGTAAAAAATTACTATGAATCTGAATATAAAATGACAGTAGAGTGTGCTAAGACGGATATAACGATTCGTGAAGAAATTGTAAAAGTACGTGATTATCTTATGGAAAAATATGGGCACATAGATATTTTGATTAATAATGCCGCAAATAACCCAAAGATGGAAGGAAAACAAGAAAAAATGTCTATAGGTAAATTTGAAACATTTCCTATAGAAGAATGGAATAAGGACATAGAAGTGGGATTGACAGGAACACTGTTGTGTTGTCAAATTTTTGGAACAATAATGAAGGAACAGAAGAGAGGAAATATTTTAAATATATCTTCAGATTATGGGATTATTGCACCGGATCAAAGAATTTATCAGTCGGCAAATGAAAAAAAAGAATTCAAAATTAAACCCGTCAGTTATTCAGTTATTAAACATGGAATAATTGGATTGTCAAAGTATTTAGCTACATACTGGGGAAAAGATGGGATAAGAACTAACACTTTATGCCCTTCAGGAATATATAATGGACAAGATTCGGAATTTGTTAAAAAATTTATAAATAATGTTCCTATGGGAAGAATGTCTGAACCACAAGAGTATGTTGGCACGATTTTATATTTAATTTCAGAGGCAAGTTCATTTGTAAATGGTGCAACAATAGTTGTAGATGGTGGAAAAACAATTTGGTAAAGGAGACCAGCTATGAAAAGTCAACCATAAATTAGCAAAAAATTTCTTTTTC
>NZ_QTYW01000034.1:0-9125 GCF_003462365.1 Roseburia sp. TF10-5
AGGTATCAAAAAATATTGAATTTACTGAAAAAACACTTGATTATATGGAGAGAGTTAGATTATGCAATTATAATGATTTTGATTTAAATAATCATGCAAAGCATTTGTTTGAGCAAGCGTGTGAAGCAACAGGGATTAAAATTGATGCCAAGGTGCGTTTTACATCAGACATGACAATATATAGAGTGACAGTGGATAGTTTAGAGCAATTAAATGCAATGGGTGAGTTTGAAGGTGTATATTCTGCTGAGAAAACATATCCGATATTGGCGTCAATGGATTTCCTCGACACGGAAACAACTGTAGCGGTAAAGCAACCTGATGAAGAGGAAGAATACCCTGTTGTTGGTGTGCTGGATACGGGAATAGCGGACATTTCATACTTGACTCCATGGAAAGAAACAGAGGAACATACAAATTATCCATCTGAATATCAGGATAATTCACATGGAACATTTGTTGCTGGAATTATCGAATATGGTGATGAATTAAATGGTACAAATGTATCTTCTTTAAACGGAGTGAAATTATTCAATGCCGTTGTTCATCCGGGAAATACCATGCCGATTTATCCAGAAGAATTGATTGATAACGTGCGAGAGGCCGTTGAAAACAATCCAGAGATAAAAATATGGAATTTATCTTTAGGTACAACTATGGAAAGTGAACTGGACGAGTTTTCGGAGTTTGGCATGGCGCTTGATAATATTCAAGATGAGAATAATGTTCTGATAATCAAGTCTGCAGGAAATTGTACTAATTTTGCAAAAGGATTACCTAAAAGTAGAATAAGTAAAACTGCTGATTCGGTGCGTTCTTTGGTAGTAGGCTCAATTGCTGAAACACAAGAAGAGAAAGATTATGCGGAACCTAATATGCCATCTCCATTTACGAGAGTAGGACCGGGACCGGCAAGTATTGTAAAGCCTGATTTGGTGTATTATGGAGGTAATGCCGGAATTGAGAACGGAAAAATTGTTATTAATGGTGTTCCATCATTTGGGTTAGATGGTAGTGTATATAGAAATGTAGGAACGAGTTTCTCGACTCCGAGAGTATCACGCATTGCTGCAGAATTGGCTTTTATGATGCATGAAGATTTTGACGCATTACTCATTAAAGCATTAATGATTCATTATGCAAAATACCCTGCAGATATTAAAATGAAAATGACAGACAAAGTAGCTCAAATGGGATTTGGAATGCCTGTAGGTGCAAGAGAGATACTTTACAATTCCCCAGACGAGATTACATTGATTTTAAGAGATACCTTGGAAAAGGGAAGTTTTATTGAAATGTTTGATTTTCCATATCCAACAAGCTTGGTCGATGGAAACGGATTTTTTCGTGGTCAGATTATTCTAACTTTGGTGAATAAATCATTGGTTGATGAAAAGCAAGCAGGAGAGTACTGTCAGTCTAATATTGATGTGCTGTTTGGTACATATGAGACCGAAAAAGAACGCGATGTTACAAAGCCGACTATAAAAAATCCAAGAGGTGTAGATGTAAATCAAAATCTTTTGGCGGATAGTTTATACAGTGCAAGCGCAAAAGGAGTACACCCTATAACTGGATTTGAAAGGGAGTGTACATTGGTCAAGTATGGTAAAAAATTTCATCCGGTTAAGAAATATGCAATTGACCTAGCAGATATGACACCATCAAATCGTGATAAATGGCTTCCATCAAATCGAAAATGGTATTTGAAGATAGAAGGTTTGTATCGTGATTTCATTGAGAAAGAAGCTGTTAAGAAAGATTTTCAGTTGAGTCAAGAGTATTGTATGATTTTAACTATTCGTGACCCAGAACGTACAGCTCCAGTATACGACGAAGTTGCACAACAACTGACAACACGAAATTTTATACACCATGATGTCAGAGTAAGAAATGTAGTTCATGTAGCAAATGAGTAAATGATATTTATAGCTGGAAAAGCCGGCTTTAAATATAAAAGGCGGTATTGCTCTGGCAAGCAATACCGCAATATCGGATACACAGTTGGTATTCCGAATCTTGATAGTTCAAGTAGATTATAGCGAAAGTTTTTTTCTATTTCAAGATAAAATTCCCAACTGAGAAAGGCAGGAACAAAAAATGGCAACGAATAGACCAGTTGGTGATAATACAAGAGTGGGTGCTGTTAGAGGCAGATCACAAAGTTACAATCCGGCTACAGGATTGTGGACCAAGCGTGATACGCAGACGGGAAGATTCATGGATGTTAAGACGTCTAGCAATACACCGTTTAAAGGTGTGAGAAAAGAAAAATAAGCAAGAGGGTGGGGAATGGCACTGACACTGTCATTCTTCGAATGCTAAAGAAAAACAGATAGGAAAGGAATTTCGCGATGAATAATCTATGGTATGATTTGTTTCTTGCGATTGTTTCTGCAATTTTAGGAGCATCGTTTGGAGTAATTATTCCTAAACTACTGAAAGATAAAACGGAGTCAACAGAAATATATGTTGACAAACAATTGGTGTTTTCACAAATACATATTGAGCAAAAACAATATACAGTTAATACGGCAGGATACCAAAAGCAAAACAGTAATAGTACGAATAAGAGCCAAAGCACTAGTGGAGGAGAAATGTTCTTCGGGGCTTTAGTAATTGCTGTATTGCTAGTGTTTGGTTTCTTGAAATATGAAAAAGAGATTAGTACAGTTATTTTATGTACATTTGTTTTCTTTGAAACAACTTTTTTGACCACTGCTTACGTTATAGTAAAAAAATGTTATGTAGATAAGTCGATAAAACTCATATTGCTATTTAATATTTTGGCTACGATAGGTGTGCCTATTTTGTTGTATTTAGAGAAAAATCCAATTACAGGTTTAGTAGTAAATAAGCAGGAACTATTACATCAAGCTGAAAGAAATGGAATGTTTTCTTTGCTACGAGATGTGGATATATTTGGATTTTTGCTATATCAAGCAATAGGTGTAATTATTATGGTCGGATTTCTGTCCTTTACAATGATTGGATTAATGCATGTCTTGTCAATGATTAATCTTACTTTAAGGAAGCGTTTTGGAAAGGTATGGAGTTGGATTTTTAGAAAGACATTAGGATTTTGTAAGTCTGTAAAATTCTATATATTTTTTGGCTCTTTCTTATTAGTTCTAAGCTTTTTGTTTGTATCAGGTATTTTGTCGATGCTAATAACTTCATAGATAAGGAATAAATTTAAGAGTTGGAAAAGATAGGTGGGACTAGTGATGGTTTCGCCTATTTTATATCAAAACCATATTGCACAATGGAATGAAAATGCTATAATAGTCGTAACAGAACGCAACAACTCTGACAGAAAGGCTAATCATCATGAATATAGCAGCATATTGCCGAGTTTCCACAGATAAAGAAGACCAGCTCAATAGTTTAGAGACTCAGAAAGAGTTTTTCTTAGAATACACAAAACGTACAGGTGACAACCTTATTAAATTATATGCAGACGAAGGTATTTCCGGAACCAAAATCAAGAACCGTAAAGAATTTCAGCGTATGCTTGCAGATGCGGAAAAGGGCTTGTTCGATATGGTTGTAGTTAAGGATATTTCTCGTTTTGCCAGAAATACCGTTGATTTATTACAAAGTGTTCGCAAACTAAAATCTCTTGGCATCGAAACACAATTTCTGACCGCTAACATGACCAGTATGGGTAACAGCGAATTCGTTCTAACAATCTTCGGTGCATTAGCCCAGGAGGAAAGCGCCAATACTTCCAAGCGTATTAAATTTGGTAAGAAGATGAATGCAGAAAAGGGACGTGTTCCGAATATTGTTTTTGGCTATGATAAGACGATTGGAGACTATTTTAACCTTTTTATCAATGAGAATGAGGCAATGGCAATCCGGCAGATTTTTCAGTGGTACACAGAGGAAGGATATGGTGGATCGAAGATTGCAAATATGCTCAATGAACGAGGCATCAAGACCAAGCGTGGTAATAACTGGAGCCAGAACTCCGTTTGCCGAATTCTGACCAATGAGATATACACCGGGAAGATTATCAACGGCAAAGAAGAGATTGCAGATTTTCTGACTGGTCAGAGAAAGGAAAAGGATGAATCAGAATGGCTTGTTACGATTCGACCGGAACTTCGGATTATTGAGGATGAAGTCTTTGATAAAGCACAAGATATCTTAAAAGGTCGTCATGATTCCTTTAAGATGACTCATGAGCGACAGAGTAATAAATATTTATTCTCTACATTGATAAAATGCAAGGAGTGCGGTTGGTCTTTTCGCAGAACGGTTCGTCAATACAAGAATACCTATGTGCGCTGGGTGTGTTCCGGGCATAACGGGAAAGGTGCGGATAGTTGCCCGAATGCAGTGACGGTAGATGAGGAAGAACTGATCCAGGCGCTGCAGGATTATTTTCAAGAGATTCTTAGTAAGAAGAAAAAAGTAATCAATTATGTGATTAAGGAATTTCAGCGGGTATACAAAGCAAAAGATGAAAATATTGAGTACGAAAAGCAGTTAAATACAGAATTGAACAAGCTTCGTAAATCCCGTGAAAAATATATGGATATGTATACCGATGATTTAATTTCCAGAGAGGAATTGAATGAGAAAATCGGTGGGATGCGAAAAGAGATTGAACGGTTAGAAAATGAACTGAAAATGGTATCATATCATCTGACTAAGGGAGAACAACTGGAAGCAATTCTGAACAGCACATTCAAGCAACTGGAAGATATCACGGATGTTCATGAAATGACGAATGCACAGTTGAAACGATTGATTAATAAAATTGAAGTGGACAAGGATGGCAATGTAGACATTTATCTACGTCTTATTGGTGATTTAGGATTGGATGAAACTGTTTTAATTGAACAAGATGAAGACACAGAGGAGAAAGAAGATAAAAACGCTCCGAATTGTAATAGCCATACAGTTAGATCTTTTGGTTGCAGTCAGTGGAATAACTAAGCAAAGGGAGAGTCATATTAGAATAGAATTTAATGATCTTATTGATAAAATGGGAAAGGATAGCAATAAAACATCATTATACATAACAGAAAAGAACATGGAATATCTTCCGTTTTTTTTAAATACATTATCAAATGAATTGGAAAAAGAAGGGTATTCGATTGTTTCCTATGCGATTAAAGAATATTATTCTATAGAATACAGTACTTTTTTGGGGAGAAGAGTACATAAGATAATGATTCCAGATAGCAATGCAAATTATTATTTTTATGACCCAGAGAGTGAGTTTGTTAGAGGAAACGGGGATGTGAGGTATGTAAATGTTAATAAATATTTGGAGGCAGAAATTACAACCTCGATTGGATGGATGGAAGGAAAGCCGTTACATGAATGTTGGAAAGCGGAAGGAGATAATATTCCATATTATGTAGTAGATTCATCGGATATGTTTCAAACTATGGTAGAAGGGATAAAATATAACTTTGGCAGAAATTATGTCGAGGAAAAATATGATGACACGGGAGTGTTAGAAGGCATTCCGTTTGGTATTGCAGATAATATTGAGGACATTATTACAGATGATAATGGTTTGGCATGCGGATATAAGGTGCCACTCAAGAATCGAAGCGGCCAATAAAAATAAATTTAGACACTCAAACTTCGCACATAGATTTTAGCTATGCACCTTGAAAATTCAATACCTGGCAGTTATTCAGTTGTCAATGTTCACACCTTAAGCAGCTTGGAGTTTTGTTTTCAACAATGCAGGAAGTGCATCCATAAATACATTCGCCAATTCATCGATTTTTTCGTCTGAAAGTTCAGTGTTATCTGAAAGCATTGTTCTGAACATTTGGAGCAGCATTTGAAAAGCCTGTATCCATGTGATATCAGACATTTCGTCAGAAAAGTATAAAAAAAGCTCCCCAAGTGACCGGTTATCATTGGATTCCCGGCTTTCCAGTGACAGCATCATATATCGGGTGAAAACAACTGTGGTATGCGCAGTCATTGCATCATAGGACAGAGAATTGCATTCTCTGCTCAAGTTAAGGTAGCTTTTGCATACCTTGAAAAATACCTCTATATCCCAGCGTTTTCCATAAATCCGGATGATTTCATTTTCATCCAGATTTACATCTGTGGAAATAAGGCAGAGATATTCCTTGCGTTTTTTGCGATTGCGAACATAAACTACTTTGGCAGGAATTATGTCCCCATCCTTCACTACATCAACCATAACAGAAAGCAGATATTTTGATTTGCCTCGTCTCTTTTTATTTTTGTTGTAAATGGAAATTAAAGACATATCTTCACCATCGTAGCGAAAAAACATTTTTGGAGATTTTTTCACCATTCCGATTACATCAAAATCCATTCGCTTGACAGCATGAAGGGTGCTTGGAGATGAAAACCAGCTGTCAAAAAGAACATATTTTGCCGGAATTGCAGCTTTTTTAGCAGTTTCCAGAAGTGTAAGCATGGCATGGGTTTCCTTTTCCATAGACAGCTTTCTGCGCCTGTAACCAACGGTTCTTTTGTCTACCTCAGCCGCTTCATTGATACGATTCTTTTTGTTTTCTGTAGAAAGAAGAATGCTGTTTACCGGCAAAAATGTGCTCCCATCTGACCATCCAAGAGTAAGCATTCTAAATCCGAAGCGATATTTATGTTTTGCGTGGTCATAGACCTTTGCAAGAAGCTCTACCTTTTTAGAACGGTTACGTTCAAACATGGAATCGTCTATAATAAGAACATTGGCACGGTCTTCCGAATCCAGTGGAAGAATAGCGTTGTTTATGATTCTGGATGCAAGGATTGTAGTAAAACGCATCCAGTTAATTTGTACCATCTTCATGAAACGATACACGGTATCTTTTGCAAAATCAGGAGTATTTTTTCCTGTAAGCAGACTCATATACATACTTCTGTTGGAGAAAATCAGCAGAAACATGTATTGAAAAATCTCCGTTACCAGAGTGCCTTTCCTTTTATAGGCATTGGCAGCTTTCAAGGCTGAGAAAATATGAAACCTTGTGAAAAATCGTTTGATAGATTTAGAAATCTGCTTATCATTTTGAGTCGCTTGTGTTATACTTTTATTCATAGCATGAGCCTCCGTTTTGTAATTGTTTTTCGACAACTCAATTATACCAAAACCATTGGTTTCATGCTATTTTTATGCCAGTTATTATTGAATTTTCAAGGTGCATAGGCACATTTTAATGTGCGAAGTTTGAGTAACTGAAAAGAAAGTAGGATGTGGATTTCCGATTATTAAGATGCCCTCTAGTATTACGAAAGAGGGTGATGCCCTATGAACACAATGGAAGTGCTTACTTTATTGCTAGTAGTTTTTGCGGCACTGTCTTACATAGATAATCATAATAAAAAGAAATAGCATCCCAGACCGTCCAAAGTTGAGGATGCTATTCTTTGTAGTTTAACTTTACTGAGGGCAAATCGGATAACACATCCGATAACCTTTCTAAGTAAATTATACATGAGGGTGCTTGATTTTTCAAGTGCCCTTTTCGATACAATTAGCAATTAGCAAAATAAATCTTGACATAAGTGCGAATTGCGAAGAGGAAGAAGCGGCGACTATACAAATGAGGTGCCGGGATGGGTATAGCACGGTGGGGGAGGGGTATCAAGAAGTGAAATGAAAACAAAATTGCTTGGAAAATATTGGTGTTTCAATAGTTGAATTTGACCAATCATAACCTTGATATTGCATCTTAACTTAAAGCAAGTTATAATACAGAAAAAGAGTTATAAATGGAGGCGATAGAGTGGAATACCTTAAGCGGGTTTTAGGAATTGAAGTGCTGTATGAAAATAAAGCTTTAGAGCATTTGCCAAACTTCATCAGTACAAGGTACGATTCACAGAAAGTATCTCTGAGTGGTCAAAAAGCCGTTTTTTTGTACCCTAAAACCGAATTGGAACAGGTGGAAACATTAAAAAAGCATCTGGAACGTGTGAAAAAGGTTGCAGATCGCCCTGTGGTTTTAGTACTGGAACAAATCACTGCACGGCAGAAAGAGTATTTACTTCGAGAAAAGATAGCATTTATTGTGGATGGAAAGCAAATTTATCTGCCCTTTATGGCGGCATATTTGCAGGAACGTTGTGATGCAGAAAAGAGTGACAGAGAAGAAATCTTGCCATCAGCTCAGATGCTGTTGCTTTATTTTATTTATGAGGGAGCAAAGGAACTGTCCACAAGTCAAGCTGCAAAAGATTTGGATTTGACACCAACATCTATTTCCAGGGCGTCCAAACAACTTGAAGAAATGGGAACGCTGCAATCGAGAAAAATCGGAGTACAGAAGATACTGTTTTCAGAAAACTCCCCCAAAGAGTTGTTTTATAAAGCAGAGAAAGTTCTGCTCAATCCTGTGAAAAGGACTGTCTACGTTCCATGCGAGGAAGTAAAGAATGAATTGTTGGAGAGCGGATATTCCGCATTGGCGGAGTATTCGATGCTCAATGCGCCTGGTGTTTGGTGCTACGCTTCAGAAAGAATATCTCAGTGGAATGACTGTATGACAAAGGATTTACAGGACTCAAATTCACAGGTGGCTGTTGAAATGTGGAGATATGACCCACGAAAATTATCGAAGAAAAAAATGGTCGATGAACTTTCTCTGGCATTATCGCTCAGGGAAGATGCAGATGAACGGGTAGAAGAAGCAGTAGAAGAAATGTTAAATGATCTGTGGAGGAAGATAGATGGTAACAGGGATTGAAAGCTTTAAGGAATGGTTCAAGGGTAACGAAAGCCAGTATGCAATTATCGGTGGAACTGCGTGTGACATCTTGATGACGGAAGAAAAATGATGTTTTTCGATTGACTGAACTGATTGACCCTACAGTCAAGATTGCCACTCCCAGTGGCGTGTATGAGGATATGCAGAAGTTTGTTGATCGAATGAAAAATGAAACGGTTGATGTTAAACAGTTGGGGCTTGTGGGACGAACGAAAGAACAGATTCTTCAGGAAATAGGAGAATTATATGCTGTACAATAATCAGTGAGTTGTCTAATAATTAAAATAAGTACGAATAAGCCGCATGGGGCTTCAGGTGAAGACATGGGGCGGCATCAGCGCGTGACTGCGCGCACTGGCGGGCTACTGCGTCTGAGTTGAGCTGATATAAGGAGTCCGCAGC
>NZ_QTYW01000035.1:0-6724 GCF_003462365.1 Roseburia sp. TF10-5
ATTTGCCGGAATTGGCGTTTCTTATATTAGGGACTTATTTTACAGCCCCAAATGGAGAAGTATATGGGAAAGCATGAAATTGTGGGATATAAACCACTTGTGGATGATTTAAAGGAACTGATCCATAAAAAACAATATCAGGTTCTGAAATTGATCAATTCAGAGACGATAAATTTGTATTGGGAAATTGGAGAAGAAATCTATAGGCAACAGGAAGAAAATGGTTGGGGAAAATCAATTGTTCAGGTACTTTCAACAGAATTGCAAAAAGAGTTTCCTGGTGCAAAAGGCTATTCGGCGGCCAATCTTTGGAGAATGCGCAATTTTTATTTGACTTATCGTGATTCTGAAAAACTCGCACCACTGGTGCGAGAAATTAGCTGGAGTAATAATATCATCATTATGGAAAAATGTAAGGACGATTTGCAACGTGAATTTTACATTCAAATGACGAAAAGATATGGTTGGACTAAGCGAATTTTAACTAACTTTATTGCGGCACAGACCTATGAGAAATATTTATTGAATCAGACGAATTTCGATTTAACACTTCCTGTTGAGCAGAGAGTACAGGCTAAGCTTGCAGTAAAAGATGAATATACATTTGATTTTGCGGAATTGTCACCGGAATACTCTGAACACGAATTAGAAATGCAGTTGGTAAATAACATAAGAGCATTTTTGATAGAAATGGGTGGAGACTATACATTCATAGGAAATCAATATCATCTGATGGCGGGGAACAGAGATTTATATATTGATTTGTTACTATTTCACAGAAGCCTGATAGCCATAGAACTGAAAATTGGTGAATTTGAAGCAGAATACGCCGGAAAGATGCAACTGTATCTGACAGCATTGGATGAACAGGTTAAATTACCAGACGAGAATCCATCTATTGGTATTATTATTTGCAAGAGCAAGGATAAAACCTATGTAGAATATGCTTTAAAGAATATTAATGCGCCGATAGGAGTGGCTACATATCAGTTAAGAAATACGTTACCGGAAGAGATGAAAGCAATGTTGCCAGAGCCGGAGGAGATTGTGAAAAGGTTACAAATATTTGAGGAATATGAAAACAATTAACTAAAAAATTAAGAGAAGAGGAGGAAAATTATTAGACATTGGGGTCAGACCCTTTGAAATACTAATAAAATGAGTAAATATGTTCTAAAAGTTTTCTAAAGAAAGTATAACATAAAGAAATTACGAATCTGTATGTGTTAAGGATGCTCAGTTAAAGCAATATGAACACAATAAGGAGAGATATGAACACAACATTACTTATCATGGCTGCTGGTATCGGTAGCCGTTTCGGAACAGGAATTAAGCAGTTGGAGCCAGTGGATGATACTGGACATATCATCATGGATTATTCCATTCATGATGCAATTGAGGCTGGCTTCAACCATGTAGTATTTATTATCCGTAAGGATATCGAGAAGGAATTCAAAGAGGTCATCGGTGATCGTATCGCAGCTATTTGCTCTGCTCATAATGTAACTGTGGATTACGCTTTTCAGGACATTAACGATATTCCGGGAACTCTGCCGGAAGGACGTACAAAGCCGTGGGGAACTGGACAGGCCGTGCTTGCAGCGAAGGAAGTAATCGATACCCCGTTCATTGTGATCAATGCAGATGATTACTATGGCAAAGAAGGCTTCAAGGCCGTCTACGAGTATCTGGTAAATGGCGGTGAGTCTTGCATGGCTGGCTTTGTGCTGCAGAATACTCTGTCTGATAATGGCGGTGTGACTCGTGGTATCTGCAAGATGGACGAGGATAACAACTTGACTGAGGTTGTGGAGACCAAGAACATCGTAAAGACTGCGGATGGAGCAGAGGTAGATGGTGTGGCAGTCGATGTGCATTCTCTGGTCTCCATGAATATGTGGGGCTTGACTCCTGATTTTCTGGATGTACTGGAGGACGGATTCAAAGAGTTTTTCCAGAAAGAAGTACCGGGTAATCCTCAGAAAGCCGAGTATCTGATCCCCATCTTCATCGGTGAGCTGCTGGAGCAGGGCAAGATGTCTGTGAAGGTTCTGAAGACCAACGACACCTGGTACGGCATGACCTACCATGAGGATGTCGCAGCAGTGAAAGACAGCTTCAAGAAAATGTTGGCGAATGGCGTGTATAAGGCCGACCTGTTCAGTGATCTGTAAATAACGATGAAAGAAACGATTGATTTACTCGGCAAGATCATCACAAACATCCTGACTGCTCTCTATGAACCGTTTGGATTCTCACTCCTTCTTTCCTTCCTCGCCCCCCAAAAAGCAAAAATAAATCAGAATAGCAAATAGCAGGGAAAAAGTCAAGATTTTTTTGAACATGAGGGATAAGGGTGCAAATTCCGCTTCATCGGATCACCGATTCCGCTAGCAACGGATCAGTGTTTCCGGTCGTAACGGAACACTTTTCCGCTTCGTCGGATCATGCATTCTTATAGAGTGTTATAGTTTTTTCGTAGTCATTATTTTTAGATTACGAAAGGAGGCATTTTTATGCAGGACTACAACACTATTATTGGTGCTATTCAGATGCGTCTGAATAAGTGCCCAACCAGATCTGTTATGGATCGTTTTCGAATCGGATCAAGCACTCTTAACTTGATCATGAGTCGATATAAGGCTCTTGAGCTTACCATTGACGAGCTTGAAGCTATGTCACCAAAAAAAGTAGAGAACCTCTTTTACCCACAGAAAAATCTTCAACGCAAAGAAGTTCCACTTCCAGATTTTCAGTATTACTATGATCGTATTCATGCCCCAAACAGTAGAGTAAATATTTCATTCTGTTGGCTGGACTACAAAGAAAAGAATCCAGATGGATATGAAAAATCCCAGTTCTATGAATACTATCAACGTTTTGTTCAGGAAAACTATGGTGGCACAAAAATTTCAATGGCGGTAAATCGCAAGCCTGGTGAAAAAATGTACATCGACTGGGTTGGCGACCAGCCTGGACTTCTGACGGATGTTACAACCGGTGAAATCATGAGAGTTCATATCTTTGCCACAACATTAGGCGTGAGCAGTATGATCTATGCAGAGGCATTTCCAAATGAAAAACTTCCTTGTTTTATCGAAGGCTGTGTACATGCGGTATCCTTCTATGGTGCAGTTGCTAAACATTTTGTCCCGGATAATCTAAAAACAGCTGTTACGAAGCATACAAAAGATGATCTTGTATTACAGTCAACCTTCTCTGATCTGGAAGACTTCTATGATACGATTGTGCTCCCACCACCGGCTCGTAAGCCTAAGGGAAAGCCGACGGTCGAGAATCATGTGCGTTACCTTGGAACACATCTTATAGAAAAGTTAAAAGAAAAGATTTACACATCCTTTGAGGATTTGAATGCTGATATCAAAAAGATAGTAGCCGTCCTCAATGCGAGACCTTTTCAGAATCAAGCTTTTTCCAGACAAGAAATGTTTATCAAGTATGACAAACCATGTATGAAACCACTGCCAGGCGGAGAATATACAACTTGTGATTACAAAGCAGTACTGAAGGTGCCTAATAATTATCACATCGATTATGACGGCCACTACTACTCTGTATTGTATACTTACTGCGGAAAACCAGCAATCCTTAAGGCCACACCTTCTGAGATTCGTATCTGTGATCAGTACAACCGTCTGATCTGCACTCATAGAAGATCTTATAAGGATTTTCCGTTGTACATAACTACGGATGAGCATATGCCTCCGGAACACCTTTATTATCAGGAAATCAATTCGAAAGATGGAAACTATTACAGGCGCTGGGCGTCTGTGTTCGGTCCTTCTATGTCGGAATTGATTGATCGAATCCTAAAATCTTCTAAGCACGAAGAGCAAGCATTCAATGCATGTGCCGGGATACTACACATGTCATTGAATTACTGGCCAAAGGTGATTGGATTGATGAACCGAACAATCTTTTGATTACAGGTGGAGCAGGAGCTGGCAAAACGCATGTTGCATGTGCACTTTGTGTCACAGCACTACATCAAATGAGGACTGTTAAATATATCTGTGCGAATTGTCTGCTTCAAGAATCCGCCCATGCGCATAGTGAAGATAATTACTATGAGTATTCAAACAAGATGGCCGGTTATGATCTTCTTGTTATAGACGATTTCGGATTGATGGACTTAAATCTTGACAAGTGCCGTGATCTCTTTGAAATCATCGAAGCTAGAGATTGCCGAAAATCAACAGTCATCATCTCGCAGATGCCAGTAGCAAACTGGTACCAATTGTTTGGTGATAACACATATGCAGATGCATGTCTCAGCCGCATGACCTCTAAAGCATATCGATTAGACTTTCCAGGTCGCGATAGACGTGTAGAAAGCAAGTAACTTTATTAACCAACAGGGCAATGATCCGTTCCTAGCGGAACAGCGCTCCGCTCATGCGGAGCGAGTGCTCTGTTTTTGCGGAATATGCAACCGTGAAATTGACTATAGCCAGGAGGCTTTATGAGGCAGAGTAAGAAGGTTTAAAACTACAGGGAACTGCAAAAGAAAACAGATCAGGTTGAATGCCTGGGAGTGATATCGTGAATAACCGGATCGATTGCGAAGCCCTGCATTAACCAGCGGAACTGTTCTGGAGTCATAGAACGAAGTTCGTCAGAATTTCGAGGCCAGGAGAAGTGTCCTGATTCAACACGTTTGTACAAGAGTAAGAAACCATCACCTTCCCATAGCAGTCCTTTTATCTTGCAGGCAGATCTGCCGCAGAAGAGAAAAAGAGTATTGGGAACGAACAGGCTTACTTTATATTTACGTTCAATAATTGCGGCAAGAGAATCGATCCCGTAACGGAGATCTGTGTATCCGCATACGATGTAGATTCCGGCGAAGTATTTTGGATCTGCATCATTAAGCATCGCGCACCGCCTTGATGATTGTGGTGAGAAATGCGGCTGAAATAGCAGAGTCAACCTCAATAGAGATGTTATTAATGGTTAGCTTTGCAGTAGAGCGAATTGCCAGAAACCATTGGAAGGAGTTTGCCTGTTGCGTTGGGAAGAGAGACAGGAACGATATCAGGGAGTACCTGACTTGCGAGTTCTTCCTTGAGCAAATGTTTCCAATAGTTATACGTGTGGATGGAAAGGTTGTTTTGATCACACCATTGTTTAACGGTTAAGCCACTGGCTTTTTGATCAGAAAATCGGGAACTCCACTCATTTAGACGAAGTTGGTGTAGCTTTTGCTTTGCGTTCATGATAAATACCTCCAGTTGTTGAACGAATTGCGCGAATCGCGCGATTTGAGTTTAAGGATACAAGAGATATTTTCGCAAAGAAGTGTTACAATGATAAGGTACTTGTGGTTGAGGATTTACTATTATTCCGGTTGGGGGTAATAAAAATTGTAAATGAATAATGGAAACATGTAATTACGCATTCTATGGCTGATGTGAAGTTTTGACACCTGAAGAGGAGGGATGGCTTGATGAAATTAAAGTACAAGCTGAATTTTGCGCGAAGGGAGAGTACAAAGCATATAAAAAAGATAGGGGCTGTTTTGGGGAGTGCGGCACTAGCAGGTGTTTTGACAATGACAGGCCTTTTCCGTGAGTATGTGTCAATGAGGCCTTTATTTTCTATTTCAATCAATGAAACGGAAGATAAAAATTTAAATAGAGAGATTGATATTTTTAATACTGGAGGGGCTGTGGAGAATTTGAAGCTGTCAGATGCAACCGTTCATATGGTAGTAACAATACGGAACGATACAAAAGCAAAATCATATGGAAAATTGAATAGAACTGAAACAAGGGCACTCTCAGTAGATATTCGGAGTGCTTTTAGTATAATGAGTAAAAATAGCTCCCTTTTTACAAATGTGTGTCTAATGCATAAACCCTTATAATTATTCGCTTTCACCACAGTTATACATCTTCTATTCATTTTTTGCTAAGGGTGAGCTTATTTTTGATAAGTTGTCGTGCAATTTATTAGAATGAAATTTTTGAAAGGCTACTTCACTTAAATGATGAAGCAGCCTCTTGGATTTACTTCTTTTTTGCTATTCCATTTAAAATTGTCCCTTTTACTCCATTTTCGAGAACGCCTTTAATTGTCCCTCTAGTATCTAATCCTAAAGTATCATCAACAATATTAAAGGCATCCTTGATTTTATTTGAGCTTCGCTTGGCAACTGTAGTTCCAGTTGCCGCATCTATAATCTTGCCTGTAAATTTTCTGGCTTCTAGCATACCGGAAAAGATAATTGTCAAATTCTTTGCAATTGTCTGAATCTCTACTTCAGATGCCTTTTGTTTAATTTGTGCTGTATCATTATAAATTTTTACTTGTTCAAGCGTTACTACATCTACAAGTTCTTTCTCTTTTTTAAAAATGCCCTTTTCCTTTTCAAAGATGATTTTTCTGGACGTTAATGTTAATTGCAAATTCCCTTTGTATTCCTTGCAATTGACTGTACCTTCATACAAAATAACTTCATCAGGCTGTAATTCATAATTTGCCATGGTGCATCTCCTCTCCTTTATTTACATTAATTATCATAGTAGCGATTGTATAATTCGCGTGTGCTTCAATAAACTGATTTGTACATATTCTATCATAAATGAGAGATGATGTGAATAATCGCTCCTATTATTTTCGTTCCTTGAAAATTGCAAAGTTTAATTCTACCATCCATTTATACAGTGGAATTCTCTTCTGCACAAGTGGAGTTTAATCTTTC
>NZ_QTYW01000036.1:0-5747 GCF_003462365.1 Roseburia sp. TF10-5
ATGGCTGTATCATATAACAAATTATGGAAATTATTAGTGGATAAAAAAATGAGTAAATCGGATTTGCGTAAAAAGGCAGAAATTGCTCCTAACACGATGACAAAGCTTCGCCGTGATGAAGAGGTGAGCCTAACAATTCTTAGCAAAATCTGTAAAATTTTACATGCAGATTTTGGGGATATTGTGGAGTATGTACCGGATGCAGAAATATGGGATTTGTATGATGAAAATAGGGAACTTCTGGGAAGAGACCATATCAGAGGAGAACAGTTACCAATAGACGGATACCATCTGGTGGTGCATGTGTGGATTTGTAATTCTAAGGGAGAGTACCTTATCTCGCAGCGTTCCGCCAATAGGCCAACATACCCTTTGATGTGGAAATGTGTAGGTGGTTCGGTTGTGAAGGGAGAAGATAGTTTACAGGGAGCAATTCGAGAGGCAAAGGAAGAGGTTGGCGTTGATTTAATGCCGGAAAATGGACAAGTGCTTTTTACAAAGACACGAAAAATCATTGAGGGAAAAATCTTTAATGATATTATGGATGTTTGGCTGTTTGATTACGATGGAGAGGTTGATTTAGGCAATGCCACAACGGATGAAGTGGCACAGGTTGCTTGGATGAACAGGGAACAGATAAAAGAATTGTTTGATGCAAATATGTTTGTAGATACATTGGAATACTTCTTTACGGAAGTGGACAAGAAGTGCAGTAAAATCAGTAATTTTGAAAAAAATTAAAAAATTTGTCTGAAGTTAGTCCCACATAGTCTCATTTTAGGGATGAGATTTTGAGACTAAGTTTGAGACTGATAAAAATAGAAAATTTTCGAGTAGAATTGGAGGTGAACAAGTGAATTTTTTTGATTATATAAAAAATGATGCCTTTTTTAAACCATTAACATTGAAATACAGAAGAGTATATTATGATTGTATACAGATACTAATTGATAAAACAAAAGAATTACCAGTATTGTATGAATCAGATGCAAAGGATAGCATTACGGTTTATTTAAAGAATGCTGGAATAAATAAATGAAGTAAGCAACAGAACATAAAACATTATCTGAAAGAGAACATAAAATTTATAATATGATTTGTGAGAATCTGCATTTATCAGTTGAATAGGTAATGGCAGAACTTGATATATCAAGATCAACGGTGTTTAGAGATTATGCGAAAATTAAGAAAGTGACAGGTGCAGTTTATGATAAAAAGACTTCAACATGGACATTGTAATGAGACAGTCTCAAGTTAGTCTCAACAAAGTCTCATAAAATTTGACATTTGATGAGACTAAAAATGATTAATGAATTTATATGATTTATCGATTGGAGAAGATAAAATGAATCAATTTCTATCTATAGCATTAAAAACACATTTTGAAGTCGGAAAAGGATAAAAGATGAAAGTAAAATTAGAAGACATAATTGAGGCAATGGAATTTGCCAATATGGAAACAGAATATTATTATGATACCCACAATGAAAAAGTTATGATGATATTTGATGGAATGGTGGATGGTGAGGACAAGGAAATAAGTGAGAGTTGATTGACAATGGCAAAACCAAAGGCAAGATGTACAAAATAAAATAATTCGTCGCTAAAAAAGCGACGGAAAAAGCGACGGATTATTTTTATACTGATATGCAAGAATGTTTCGAGTTGGTCTCAAGACAGTCTCATTTTTGAAATTGTTTGTTGAGACTAACATGAGACTGAGGAGGTTCAAAATCATGGACATAAGCAAAAAGGATTGGAAATTATTTCGAGAAAGATTATCAGGCTGGCAGGAAAATTATATGGAAGGTCTTGTTAAAGAGTATGCAAATTTTCTGAATGATGATAAAAAGCCTGCATCAGAGAAATTCTGGGAACTTGAAAAACGGATAAAAGAAGATAAGCGTCATCCGGGAGTTATCATGGAGATGAGTAAGTCAGAGGTGATATGGGATATCGTTCGTCTTATTAGATTGAAAGTAATTACATATGATGATTTATCAGACTTTAGTGATGAACTACAGCTGGAAGTGAAGAGAATACTTGAAATGAGCAGGTGATACATATGGAGATTGGTGCAACAAAGGCAGTTCAAGATCGACTAAAAACCACAAAGATTGCAGAAAGCAAAGGTGTTTCACTTGTGTTCTGCTGGGACACACATTTGACGAAAATAAAAGGAAGAAATGTCTTGTTTATTGTAAATGCCAGTAATCGTTATACAATAGCAATGACAGATATTGAACCAAGAAACTGGAATTACTATGCAATGTATATCAGCCGCGTGATCCATGGCGTGATGCAGGAAATGGGATATTCTGAAGAACAGATAGCACAATATTTTAAAATGTCAGGCGATATGATTGTGACAAAGACACATGGGAAGAAATCGGTTGGCGGCATTAATAGAATGGTAACGGATGCGCAGTATTTTGATAAGAAACTGGAGAAAGATACAAAATATCAGTGGGAACTGAGTGAGTATCTTAACAGAGATATTTGTCAGCCAGAGGGATTCGATGCATATGGATATCCAAGTGAACTCTTTAAATTAGACATGGAACGATTAGGAATTATTCCTAAGAGAAAGCCTGCAAAGGTAATTGATTTTACCAGGTACATAGATACTAATCGCAGTTCTAACCATTAGCGCAAAAGAATTGTTAAAACAATTGTTTGGGCATAAGAAGTTAGTTTGCAATGACGAAAAGCAAGATGTATAAAATAATTCGTCGCTAAAAAAGTGACGAAAAAAGCGACGGAAAAGGAGACCAGCTATGAGCATAACATTTGAAATAGTCAAATTTAAAAAGCCAACAAAAGATGATTTGTCTAATTTACATATGTTTAATCCTTATGGTTCTATTTCAATATTAGATGATGATGGCGATAGCACGGGATGGAATATTTATATGTTCAGGGTTGATGATAAGGATATACAGAATATTATAAATAGCAGTTATGCAGTCAAAATGGAACTCCCAGAATGCATTACAGATTATGATAGTTTTTTTGAAGATTTGGGATTCCCTAAAGAGGCAGTAAGGAATGGAGATGTTCGCATTATAAAATCCAATTCCAGATATATTACTATTTCTTATGGTGATAAATCAAAGGAGATAGAAAAAAGCAGGCTTGAAAAATATAAGGTGATGGTTCAAACAAAATGTGTTGTTTTGAAGATTAAGGCTTTATGGAACAGCAGTGAAAATAATCTATATGGTATAGATAAACAGAAAGCTATAAAGTGTATACCAGATATTGAAAATTATGAATATGTTCCAGTTAATAATAGTATGCTGGCAAAAGCAGAAATTCCCTTCTTGATATTTGAAAGAAACCGGGAAAAATGTTTTATAGAGATGTATTGATAGAATCTAGAGAAAGGAATGCTTTTATGAGCAAAGAATTACAGATAAGAAATAGCACTGTGGATTTTTTAGTTTTCACACGAGATGCAGGAGAAGACGGAATAGAGGTCAGGGTTCAGAATGGCGATGTATGGCTTACGCAGAAGGCAATTTCACAGCTTTTTGATGTAGATAGAAGTGTGGTTACAAAACATCTGAGTAACATTTTTAAAGAGGGCGAATTAGATGAAAATTCAGTTTGTGCAAAATTTGCACAAACTGCGGATGATGGAAAAACATACAATTATAAGTTCTATTCGTTAGCAGCTATTATTGCTGTGGGGTATCGCATTAATTCAGAACGGGCAATGCAGTTCAGAACATGGGCAACAAAGGTATTAGATACATTTACAAAGCAGGGTTATGTTCTTGATAAAAGTAGATTGATTAATGGACAGATTTTCGACGAAGATTATTTTGAGCATCTTATTGCTGAGATTCAGGAAATCAGAGCAAGTGAGAGAAGATTTTACCAGAAAATTACAGATATATATGCAACAGCAGTTGATTATGATAAGAATTCACAGGTGACAAGAGAGTTTTATGCAACAGTACAGAATAAGATGCATTATGCAGTTCATGGTAGTACAGCGGCAGAAGTGATAGTGGCAAGAGCTGATCATAATAAGGAACATATGGGACTTAAATCATGGAAAAATGCGCCGGATGGTAAAATAGTAAAAACAGATGTGTCAATTGCAAAAAACTACTTAGAAAAAGAAGAACTTGCAGAATTAAATGAGATTGTGACAATGTATCTTGATTATGCAACAAGACAGGCACGAAGACATATTCCTATGACTATGGAAGATTGGAAAACAAAGCTTGACGCATTTCTTAGATTTAATGATGCAGAAGTACTTCAGGATAAAGGGAAAGTTACTGCAGCTATTGCGAAAGAATTTGCGGAAAGTGAATTTGAGAAGTACAGAGTTATACAGGATTCACTGTATGAAAGTGACTTTGATAAATTGATGAATGATATGGAGAAGGATGGTACTAACGATCAGATATAAAACAACATTCACAGTAGATTGACTTTTAGCATACGATAGTGTATATTTAAATTACAAAGAGAAGATACTACAGTCGGAACGGAGACTTAAAACCCGTTTCCAGTGGTCGGGATGAAGACCTAAAACTCATTCCCATTACAGAGTAAACTGCTAAAAATCAAAGGCGGATGGCTTCGGTCATCCGTCTTTCTTTAACAAAGGAGATGAAATGGCAGAGGAGAGTTTTAAGGAACGTGCCCGACAGGAAATGATAAAAGCTGCAAAACAGTATAAGGACATCTATGTTGATTATGAGTATATAATTTGCTCGGTAACATTTGAGAAAAATGATTATTATATAATTGCTGCGGAGGAAGATAATTTTCAGCATTTAACAGGTGTACATTCAAAGATAGATGCTAAGACATTTTTCCGCAAATGTTATGATGGAACGCTTGCGGAAGTGGACTTTGATTTTGCAAAAGCAGGACACAATGAGAAGTCGGCAAAAGGTACAGTAAGAAGAAAAATATAGGTTTTGCCGGATATGATGACACTAATGAAATCGGATGTTCAAGTAGAAGAAGGCTTTCGGAAAAATCGGGTAGTGTGTTCGCTGGCAACAGCGGATGGAAACTGCACATTAGGTTTTTCAGAATCAAAGAAAGCACGTCCGAAGTCCTTGATAAAAGGAAATGAATTGAAGAATCCGGGAACTGTAGATTTGATTCTAAGAAAAACAACTGGAAGTTTATTCTTTGATGAAATTATTGTTGGAGATACAGCAATGCTTAAGCAGTTCAGAGAAAAAATTGAGGATATTGTGTCAGCAAAGTTGTTTGAAGATGTAACAGGAGAATAAGACATATGAATGATGAAGATCATGTTTTGTTAAGTGAAAAATTAGAGGATCAGCTTAAGGCTGTAGAGTGGGCGCATGAACAGAAGAAAATTCTTGATGACAAAAGCAGACGTATCGCAGATGCACTCATGGAAAAAATGACACCTTTGATAATGAAGAATAGTGTACAGAAATAGCGTGGGTACAATTTGGGTACACCAGAAATGCAACTATATAAATAACATACAAAACCGTATCAAAATGATATGGTTTTGCAATATAATAACAGCAGATTTATGTGAAAAATTGAACCCGAAAAAGAGTTTGAATAACGGATTAAAATGCCGAAAGCCTGTATTTATGCGGGTTTCCGGCATTTATTTTATCAAATGGCTCTGGTTTGGCTCTATTTGTGGGAACAATAAATGATAAATAGAAGAAATTTAATAAGGAGACCAGCTATGAAAAGTCAACCATAAATTAGCAAAAAATTTCTTTTTC
>NZ_QTYW01000037.1:0-395 GCF_003462365.1 Roseburia sp. TF10-5
TTTCTTTCTGTTCCTATTGCGGCTCTTGAAAAATCTTCTCTTTCTTCATACCAAGTATCACTGGATATAATTTCATCAGATTCATTACCTTCCAAATAACTCTCAAATGCCCTTTTGGTATATGGTAACATCTCATCTGCAATTTCTCCCAAATCACAAATAAAGTTTGGTCCGTAATAAGTAGACAAGCCCAGTTTATAAAACATCAAATGATTGATCGTAGTATCTGAGAATCCTGTAAATAATTTTGGATGCTCCTCTACCGCTTTTATAAACTCTTCATCTTCCATCAGATAAGGCAAAAGTCTGTATGTATCATCACCACCAATTGCACAAATAATCCCTGCAATAGAATTATCCAGAAATGCATCTTTTAGGTCTTTCGCCCTTGCTTG
>NZ_QTYW01000037.1:405-5320 GCF_003462365.1 Roseburia sp. TF10-5
TTGGTATATGGTAACATCTCATCTGCAATTTCTCCCAAATCACAAATAAAGTTTGGTCCGTAATAAGTAGACAAGCCCAGTTTATAAAACATCAAATGATTGATCGTAGTATCTGAGAATCCTGTAAATAATTTTGGATGCTCCTCTACCGCTTTTATAAACTCTTCATCTTCCATCAGATAAGGCAAAAGTCTGTATGTATCATCACCACCAATTGCACAAATAATCCCTGCAATAGAATTATCCAGAAATGCATCTTTTAGGTCTTTCGCCCTTGCTTGCGGGTGAGTTTGCAAATATTCAATACCCTTCAAAGCATTTGGCATAAATACCGGCTCCAAACCATATTCTTTTAATCTCTTTACACCAATCTCAATATTATGACTGCAGAATTCTTCACCGAGCATTCCACTTGACAAGCTTACAATCGCTACTTTGTCGCCTTTTCTCAATTTTCTTGCATATTGCATAACTACAATCCTTCCTTAGATAAAACAATATTAATTTTTATCCGCACGCTGCTTTCCCTTAAATTCCTTCTCTATATAACAATGTTCCTGTTTGGCAATCAACTTAAAACTGTAGATTGGACATTCAGATTCCATTTCGTTACAGCTGCTTTCAAAGTCCAGTTCGATAATATATGGCATCCAATCTATAATTCGCAGAAAATCTTCACAGCCAAAATTACTATCATAAAAATTCAATATCGTACTAAGGGCAGTACCATGGGTTCCTATAACAATATCTTTATCCGTATTATCTGATAAAATCTCATTCAGTGCCTCTATGTTACGATTTTGCACCATAGCAATGGACTCTCCACCCTCTTCATGATAATTATGATCAGCCCATCGTTTCTGGAACATTCCGTGATTGTTTCCATCAGGTCCTTTTTCGCGCTCCCTCAATCTCTCATCTGTTATAATCTCTTTTGTGAAAAAATCTGCTGCCTCTGCAATGGTATCCATACTACGTTTATACGGACTACAATAAAACGCATCTATTTTCTTGTCCTTCAAAAATTCCAGCACAATTGCAGAATCTTTCTTCCCCTCTTCCGTCAAAGGTCTTGTCCTGTCTTCTTCCCATTCGTGTTCCGGCTGTGCGTGACGCACGAAATAAACTCTTGTCATTTGATCAGCTCCATTTCATCTTCCATTTTTACAAATCCATATTTTTCATACAATGGTCGTCCCATCTCTGTCGCCTCTAAAGTAATCTGTGATACGCCCTGTTTCCTTATAACCTTTACCAGTAAATCTAATGTATGAAATGCAATCCCCTGTCTCCGATATGCCGGTGCCGTATACATATTCATAATATAAGCCTTTTTACCTGTTGGATTATGATATGTCGGCATAACCTGATAAAAACTGACACCACCAGCGCCAATAAAGGTTTCGTTATCATACACCAGATATGCAATATGCTCACCAGTTTCTAATGCGTTCTTATAATATTCATAGGATTCTTTTTCCACCAATGACATATCCACATCATTCGATAGTTTATTGGCAGTACGAAGGACGATAATTCTAGTCCTTACAAGTTCATCAATGTCTGCTATGGTTGCTTTTTTATATTCATAGTTTTTCGCCATCACATACTACTCCTCTAAATCTGTTAACCTTTTCGTAAAACAAATAATTCTATTTGCTTCCGCAAACCCCATTTTCAAATGAAACTTATCAAAAATTCTTTTACTGCATCCGTGTGGATACGATAGTTTATTTTTGAAAGTTCTCTCTTTACATCCCATCCAATCGCTAACCGATCTGCTTCATCTTTCTTTAATCGCTGATAATCTTTGATAGCTTTTGTAATTAATCCTCCACTAGATTTTCATTTATATATTTAAAATAAGGTTTCTTATTAACTTCTGTGCTATGTTCCAAATACCATTTAACACTATCCCTCAATCCGTCTTCTAATGATATGGTTTCTGGGTATATTTTGTTTTGACGCGATACATCCAAATAGTACTCATAGTTGTAAAAACTGAAATAATTTCGCTGTTCAATATCTTCATAAACATTTACAAAATCCGGTATTTTTCCTAAGCTTTCATAGCATTTTGTGACCCAATCTTTAATAGAAACTGCTTCAACATTACCAACATTTAAAATACGCTCTTGTGGCTTGTCTTTAATTATTACCTCCATCAACCTGCATAAATCTTTTACATGAAAGAATTGTAATTTCATACTGCCATCTTTAGGTAAATAGAATTTTCTGTCCGCCAAGGCGCAATCAAATACAAAAGCCTCTCTATACACGTTATTCATTGGTCCATATAAATAAGGCGGTCTTAATATATATGCATCTTTCACTCTTTCAAGTAATGCCTTTTCAGCTGCTATTTTATCGGTTCCATATGAACCCCAAAATTTATTTTCGGATTTCTCTGATTCTTCCAGGAATGGCTGAACACCATACTCAGGATAAACAGCACTTGAACTAATCATAATATACTGATCAAAAGAACCCAATTCCCTAACAAAATCAATTATATCGTTATCATTATAGGCTGTTATATCCGCTACAACATCAAAGAATGTATCCTTTAATACACCACCCAAATTATGCCTATCTCCTTCAATGAGTTTTACACCCTGAACTTGTGGCTTAGAATTTCTGTTAAGTACAAAAACTTCATAACCCACATTCACAAAATATTCTGCCACAAATTTACTTACAAAAGTTGTTCCGCCTGTCACTAATATCTTTTTCATAAAGTTCTCCTTTACACAAAAAATTCGATTGATCAGATTCATAAAACACTATTTCCCGTAATTGTATCATAATCACATAATCCAGAAAAGAAATTAAATTTTCTTTTCCAATCCTTTTACTATCTTATCAAAATCAGATTCTATCGGCTGTGTCTTGTTAAAAATATCATATTCCTGATATGCTTTCTCAACTGCCTGCTTATGGGAAACACGCCCATTATCCTTTAAAATATCATACCTGCGGAACGCAAGGAACTCGTTCACGCTTTTTGAAAATTCTTCCATTGTAAAGACATTTTCACGTTCAATCAAATCCTCTATGTAATCAAAATATCCTGTAACAGCACGTTCCAACTGGCGAATCTGTTTTTCGTCCAAATAGTTTTTGGCAATCGGAGTATCAGATTTGAGAATACGACCATCGGGAGCATTTTTCCATGTGGTCAAGCCCATATTTTCCTTGGTGTGGTCAGCCTGATTATACACAATTTCTGCCGCTGTTTTACCCTGTTTCAGGCGTTCGTCATCCATAGCAAAGCCCTTTATCATATATTCTTTCAAAATTCCGGTTGCCCATATACGGAATCTGGTTGCCTGAATGGAGTTAACGCTGTAACCAACGGAAATAATAGCATCCAGATTGTAATAATTGGTAGGAATAGTCTGCGTTTTATCCTGCATTGCTCCGTGCTGAGTGGTTGTTGCAATTTTTGCAACAACCACTCCCTCATCCAACTCACCGGATTCAAAAATCTTTGTAAATGGCGACTGATGCCCGACTTGTCAATACCAAACAATTCAGCCATGGCTTTTTGTGTCAGCCATATCGTTTCATCTTTTATTAAGGCACTGACTGTTACATTGTCATCTTCGGTTCTGTACAGTAGCATTTCCATTTGCTTTGTAATATCTGTATTCATAATCAGCCTTCTTTCTTATAGCAGGTGAATTAGTTAATGTTGTCTTTATCCTTAGCACGGCTCTTATACACATTATATCGGTTTTTACATTTACCACTGCAAAATACACTGTTGGGTCTGCTGGCAACAAAGGCTTTTCTGCAGTGTTTCCCTCCTATAGATAATTCAAAATGTCAGATAAGTTATTAACTTCAATATCGGCTTTTTCACTCTCGTCCATTACAGTCCACAAACTTCCAAATCCCTGTTTTATCCATATCGTTTTCATTCCTAACTGTTTTGCTGGTACAATATCATTATCAATGCGGTCACCAATCATTACAGCATTTTCCGGCTTACAGCCACTTCTTTCCAAAGCAATTTCAAATATACGTCTGTCCGGTTTTGAAACACCTTCTTCTGCTGATGCAATGACTAAATCAATATATTTTCGCACTCCGAGATTTTCTAATCTTTCAGAAGTTCCTAATGGTTGGTTTGCAATTATACCAATTTCATAATTTCTGCTTAACCTTTTCAGGCAATTTTCAGAATCTGTATACAGCTTTTCATATTGTGATTCCCATTTAGGTAGTTCTATCCCCAATTGTTTTGCTATCTCTAAATCACCTTTTTTATTTCTCCTGTATAATGATATCGCATGTTCATAAATTTGTTGCGGAGTTATACCAGATAATTCAGCTATTTTTTTCATCCTATCTTCATAAACGCTACTTTCATCAACCAGCGTCGAACCAACATCAAAAAATAACCATTTTATTTCATCCTTCTTAGGCAAAAATCCTCTTTGTCTCGCTTCTTCTAGCAGTCTTGGTTGAATTTCCGGATATGTCCAATTAAGCGGTAGTTCATTCATAATTGCTATTTTCTCTATCTCACTATGTAAATCTTTTTCAAACGTATGTATCTCCGCGAAAAATAACTTTCCAAAGGTTTCTTTCCCCTTAAAGTTGTCTGGCACCGTCACAGAATAAATACATATCGGATTTATCTCAAAATTAATGGCTCCTGTTTCCTCATACAATTCTCTCTTTGCTGTTTCAAGAATATCCTCACCTTGTTCTCTATGTCCTCCCGGCACTTCCCATGTACTTCTTTCTCTATGCTTGCAGAATACCCATTTTCCATTATGTTTTGCAATAATAACTGCAAACTTTAGCATTGAATCATCAATGCTATCATAAAAATTCACTTTCGTCATATAATGCTTGTATGATAATTAGGAAGTTAATTATCACACGTTTCCTTTCTTTTAATATC
>NZ_QTYW01000038.1:0-4776 GCF_003462365.1 Roseburia sp. TF10-5
ATTCTTACCGCATTTTTAATCAGGATTGCGAACTTGTTTCGCAATTACCTATTTCTAAGGAGAATTCTACCTGTCAACTGTGTTCAAATTGTGACAAAGTTCTGTAAATTTTGTAAATCCCTGTTAAATTGCAATGCCATTTTTCTTTAACAGTTCTCTGGCAGACTCCACCGAATCGGTTCCGAGCGCATTTTTCACCGGTGCAAATTCCTTTTCCCGCTCAACCTCAAACGGAAGACAATTATCCATCATATACACCATATCCAGTATGAGTGTTTCAAATTTGTAGGCATTCGGCTCCTTCGGTTTCTGCAGCTGACCGTTTTCATCCAGATACGGAACCTTCTTCTCTACAATATGCATTGGAAGATTTGTTTTTACAATCTCCATCAGCTTATCCACACGGAACAGATAATTTAAAATCACACCGAACCCGTAAAGCAGCGAACCATTTTCATTGACAGCCTCTGCCATCTCCGGCGTCAGTTCATAGTATTCGACAATCGATGGTTTTCCATTTTCTAGACACATTGCACCCACACGTTCATACGGAGAAACCTTACGCACGACTTTCGAACCACACACACATCCAGACAAAATCGTTGCCCCGACAAACACTGGATCCGCAATCCGCTGCAATACATTGTCCACGGCAAAAACATTCAGCCATTCAATCCCACGTGTCCGGATATCTTCATCCAGATGTGCCCGGAGCATGGATTTAAACCATCCACCGTTTCCATTCGGAGACATCGCGAGAGAATCCTCCGATTCCATCAGTATGTTTCCATCGAAATCGACCGCCGGAACCATCTCCTGCACAAAAAATTTCACATAACTGCTGTCATATCCGAAAAAATCATGTTCTTCAAAAAAGGTCCGCGTCTGTACATCGTTTTTTTCGCTGGTCATAATATAAAGCGGAATCCACACACCTGCCTCATGTTTTACCTGCATCAGATTTTTAATCAGCTGTTCAAAAATATAGAGTGTTTTCGTCACTCCGATATTAAACATGCCTTTTGCCTTGTCAAATCCCAGCCGGGTACCCTGCCCTCCCGCCAGAAGAATTGCACCGACTTTTCCTTCCCGGAGTGCTTTCAGTCCCGTTTCCCGATACAGATCTTCCTTCTTTCGGATTTCGGAAAGTTCGGTCGCCTGCAGCGGTGCAAACGTTCCTCTTTGCTGTTTTTTTTGATGAATCAGTTCCAGACAGATCCAGTCCATTTCCTCCAGCTGTTTTTCCAGTTTCTCCGGCACCTGTGCATCTGTCAGTTTCTGTAAATATTTCTGCTTATACTCCATAATATTGTTCTTTACCTGTTCGTTCATGGAAACATTCTCCTTTATCTTTATTGACTTTCCTCTCCAATGACAACAGTAGACCAATCATGCCGATTGGTCTACTCTTATTCCCCAATTGATTACTGTACATTTGTTCCGCCAGTAGTTTCTGATCCCTTCTGGATCTCATCCGTGCCTGTGGCACCTACGGTCTCGTTATAATCCGATGTATTAATCTTTGCAGAATCTGCCGTGATTCCGGTTGTATTTACAATCGTGTCAGAGATTGCCTGCACCGTCTGTGATGGTGTATACGCGGCATCATCAAACATGTATTCATGCAGTTTTTTTACATTCGTCACAAGATCTGCCGGAATTACCGTATCTCCACATCTCGGCATGTTTTTCGTAGTCAGATCTGTTGGAAAACCAGTGGTGCTGCTGATTTTGTACTTGGTTACATCTTTCGCCAGACTCACCATCTGATCCAGCGAAAGTGTTGTGGAAATATCATCTACCACACTGTTACAGATTTTGACAAGTGTTGCCGGATTTGCTTTCTTTGCTTTCTCCAACATTGCCTGCAGCACAATTCTCTGACGGGATGCACGTTTAAAGTCATCTCCGGAAAGTTTTCGGATTCTGGCATATGTGGTTGCCTGTGTTCCGTCCAGATGCACCAGACCATACTGCGTCACATTCGGGGTATTCTTTCCGGTTACGCCGTCCACATCTTTCTTGTACTTGTTGATCTGGTTCATCTCGCCCTGGGTAATATTCAGATCCAGTCCTCCCAGATCATCAATCACTTCTACGACAGCTGCCCAGTCCACACACACATATTCCTTGATATCCAGATCCAGATTGGAATTTAACATCTGAACCGCCTGTTTTGCCCCGCCTCTGGCATAAGCATTGTTACACTTGAAATAAGTGCCGCCTCCGACTGACAGAAATGTATCACGGTATACCGATACCAGTTTGACATTTTTTGTCTTATTATCAATACTTGCAATCATGACAACATCGGAATTTCCCTCTTGGTAGTTATTTGCACTCCGGTTATCCAGACCAAACACTGCAATATTGGTATATCCTTCCAAAGACTCCAAGGTATCTTTGCTGAGATCATCATTAATTCCTGCCTCTGTCTCACTCATATTTTCATATTTCACACGATTTACCATGCCAATAAAATACGCAGCGACAAGCAGGATTGCGAGAAGCAGAATTTCAAATACAAACAATACAATCTTTCTGCTCTTCTTTTTCTTTCTTCTCTTTTTTCTTCTTCTATTATCTGCCATTTTTTTAATCCTTTTGCCTATTGTGTATATACAGCCATGCGTCTGCATAACTGACGCGGTCCTGTTCCGACATGGAAGTATATTTCTCCAGGTCGAGATTGGTCAGCCGCATCTGCGCGTTCCCACACTGATGACATTCGACATCTTTTCGTCTGGAAACCATACGGAGCCATCCACATTGCGGACAAATGTATATTTTCATCATAACTGTCTACCGATTATTCAAAGTGCTTTAACACTTCTGCTTTTAATTCTTCCAGCATCTGATCTGCACCATCCAGGGTATCTCCCTTAACACCGACATAAAATTTAATCTTCGGTTCTGTTCCGGATGGACGTACACAGCACCATGCATTATCGGATAACTCATAATACAGGACATTGGAAGACGGAAGTCCGGTAGCAGTCACCTCCCCGGTCTTTAAATCCTTACGGGTGTCTGCCTTATAATCGCGGACTGCAAGTACATCAAACGCTCCAAGCTTTGCCGGAGTACTCTGTCTTGCCCGATCCATAATCTGCTGAATCTGTGCGGCACCATCGATTCCCTTAAGTGTCATGGTTGCGATTCCCTCACGGTAATATCCGTACTTTTCGTACATATCGATCATGCCATCCCAGAGTGTCTTTCCCTGTGATTTATAAAAAGCAGCAACCTCACACAACATACATACAGCTGCCGGAGCATCCTTATCTCTTGCATAAGTGCCAGGAAGACATCCGTAACTTTCTTCAAATCCGAACACATAGTTCTTCTCTCCGGATTTTTCATATTTAAGCATCTGCTCACCAATATACTTAAATCCAGTCAGTACTTCCACCAGCTCCACATCATATGCTTTTGCGATTGCTTTTGCCATATCGGTAGAAACGATAGATTCTACCAGTACCGGATTCTCCGGCATAGAATTGTTTGCACGTTTCTGTCCCAGAATATATTCTGCGATCAGCATGGCTGACATATTTCCGGTAAAGGTTACATACTCCCCGCTCTTTGTATCCTTACAGTATACTCCAAGACGATCTGCATCCGGGTCCGTTGCCAGAACCAGATCTGCATCCTTTTCCTTTGCAAGCTTAAGTGCCAGTTCCCATGCATCCGGATTCTCCGGGTTCGGATACGGTGCGGTCGGGAAATGGCCATCCGCAACTGCCTGCTGTGGCTCAATGTATACATTTTCAAATCCCAGATCACTCAGCACACGCTTAACCGGGCCAAGACCGGTTCCATGCAATGGTGTATAAACAATCTTGATATCCTTTGCCATCTTTTTGATGATCTCCGGATGAATGGATAAATTTCTCAGTTCTGCAAAATAGGATTCATCCACATCGTCGCTGATGATCTGATACAGCCCTTCTGCCTGTGCTTTTTCCTTCTCCATGGTCTTTACCATGTCAAAAGAAGTTACTTTTGCTACTTCCGCCATAATACCGGTATCATGTGGCGGTGTTACCTGCGCGCCGTCTTCCCAGTATACTTTATATCCGTTATATTCTCTCGGGTTATGGCTTGCGGTAATAACAATACCTGCAATACATCCGAGTGTCCGGACAGCAAATGAAAGTTCCGGAACCGGGCGCAGACTCTTGAACACATATGTTTTGATTCCGTTTGCTGCAAGACAAAGCGCCGCTGCATCGGTAAATTCATCTGCCATCAGACGGGAATCATGTGCGATTGCCACACCTTTCTCCTGTCCTCCCTGTGCCAGAATATAGTTTGCCAGTCCCTGTGTCGCCTGACGGACCGTGTAGATATTCATACGATTGGTTCCCGCACCGATCACCCCGCGCAATCCGGCGGTTCCAAACTCCAGTGTACGATAAAAACGATCCTCGATCTCCTTGTCATCACCGGCAATTGCTTTCAGTTCTTCCCTTGTCTGATCATCGAAATACGGGTCATTACACCACTTGTCATATTCCTGTCTGTAATCCATGATTTTCCTATCCTCCTGATCTGCACTCCTTGCGATACATATTCTATGCTTCGCCCAAGATTTTTAAATTCTCTCCACTTGCAATTTTCTGAAACTCAATTGCTGTATGCCATTTTATCACAATCTTGGTTTTTTGAAAAGTTTTTCACGGAAATATTAGAATTCTGAAAATTGCAAAGTTTAATTCCGCCATCCATTTATACAGTGGAATTCTCTTCTGCACAAGTGGAGTTTAATCTTTC
>NZ_QTYW01000039.1:0-3955 GCF_003462365.1 Roseburia sp. TF10-5
TTTTATAAGGATTTAGCCTCCCACAATTCTAAAAAATCAAAGAATTTTAAAGCATGGTGTAATTTACCCCTGCACTGGAATTTACTTTTTCAAGTCAGCTATTTTCGTTCCTTGATGACTGATTCTATGATGTTGATTTCTTCATCAGTGAGGTTGTACTTCGGAAGGTTGTAGAAAATCGTGATCCTAAAACGGTAGAAGAAAGTGCAAAAAGATTGCAATGTCCGATTATTGTGCTTGATGGAACAATATCAGTGGAAGAAAATTTAGAAATAATAATGGAACACATTAATAGATAAAATGTGAGAGTGTGAGAAGCGACGGAATGACTTTAACTCCGATGACAGGACATCATATGATGTATTTGCATCTTGCCTGAATCATTTGCCAATATTGAATTAATGCAGCCTGTAAGGCGTAGTTCAATCAGATTTCTGATTGATTCTGAGGGATTGGGAGATACCCCAACAAGCAAAAATGCATTTTGTGTGTACAAATGCACTGCTTGCCACTTTTGTACCGAATTCGTGACAAAGTTAGTTGTACCGAAAAAATAGTTATACCGAATTCTACAGGAAATGCTATTTTCCAAAGGTTTTTGTTTATAAAATTCGGTATAACTTTTCTATACCTGTCACTGGCACGGATGCGAAAGATCATTAGTGAGCGTTTATTTTCGGTATAATTTTTTATCGTCAGAAAATCTACATATTGTAAAAACTTTATTATTTATCAAGTAATATACAGGATGTTGTGCAATATATGCTAGAAAATTATACCGAAGACAAAAGCGCATATATCAATATATGAACGTGATATGTAAAGCTAATGAAAATAGTTATACCGAAGTATGTTGAAACAGATCAGTATTACTAAGGCTTTTTTATATGTTTCGGTATAATATTAAATTTGGTATAACCACTTTGCAGATTTACAAAATTGAGTGCTTGCATATAACAGAAAAATTGAATATGAATTGGTGCAATATCTGTAACAAGGCCACTTATATTATCACGGACGCATGAAAAAATTATCAGCATAGCTGAGCTTCTTGCATGCGTCTTTTGGTTGCGGTGTATAGCTATTTACTTGTCCTATGCAATAGTGCCAAGACAAGTACAGTGTGAATGTACTTAGGTATAGTATTTGGGGAACGTATTTTGATTTCGAAAGTATTACAATCATCTATATGATGATAAGCGAAAACAACGAAACGATAAGGTCGTGTCAAAAGCTTGGTCTAACCTAAGAATATTTCTCATAGTATGAGAAAGAAGGACAGGCAGTGTAAGGAGGTGGAGCTTTCGCTTGAAACGGACGAAATTAAATTATTGTTTTCATAATCCGAATTCGGCGGAAGATACCGCGGATTTCTTGTGTAAGCTTTTGATGGAAGCAAATGCCGGTAAGGTGGAGCGTGCGATTGAAGAAGCTACATCGCAGTGTGCAAAGGACAGTGAGTACATAGCAGTTCATGAGGGGATGAAGGCAGATGCACCGGGAGAAGAATTGGTGAATATAAGGTGTAGAAGAGCGAGGTGAGTATAAATTGAACTCACCTTGTTTTTTCTATGTGCATAATCATTGTGTTAAGAGCATTTATCATTTTTTGTGTTGGAGTAACAGAAGAAAGTAAATTTGCTATGTCAACAGTACATTCTTTTTTGTAGGAACCTCCATTGCGCCAATAAAGAGATTGTGTATTGTATGCGAAAAACTTTTCGGCTTCTTTTTGGAGAGAAATATCTGTAAATTCAATAATGAAAAAATACAACTTTTCATTTGCGTAATCATTACCGACTTTAGAGTAAATTTGGGTACGGATACTAGGATATATTTTGAAGTCGTCGGCAGCCTTATGTCCGAATTGATTAATATAAATATAAGGAGTTTCTTCGAGAGTTATGGGTTCTGTTATATTAGCAATATCTGAACGTAATTCTGCAGTAATATCAGTGCTTCTTGCTACTTGCAAACAGGTCCACGTGTTGTTTTTATATCCATAAAGGCACCAAATGCCTTGAGAGATAGGACATTTGTCTAAATCTGATATTTCTTCGAAGGTATTGATATTGTTGTAATAAAATAGAGTGATTTTTGGTTTCATATTGTCATTTTCCTTAGTTTGTGCAATGTTAATTTGATTTTAGCATAGAAAAACCTTTTGGAAAAGCATAAGAATGCAATATGAAATGAAGCGAAAAACTCAAAAACGAAACGCAAAAACAACGAAGTGAAACGAAAAAGTAAAAAATGAAACGATTTTACTTGAAAATGAAACGAAAAGTGATATAATGTAGTTACATGATATGATTAGGAGGCTGCATATGTATTATTCGGAGATTGGAAGAATTATTGAGGCAGGATTAGAAAGAGATAGAGATAAGGTGGTTAGCTTTGCACAGTTATTAGCCAAGAAGATGGCTGCGGATGGAGAGGAAAAGGGAAGTAAAAGAATAGGGGATATATTGGAGAGAAAGAGTGGTAATAAGGCGGTTACAGATTCGCTCATAGCACCTCCGCCAGTTGATCAAGAAAGCAGGATGCATATTGTTGAGATAGAATATCACCCGTCAGCAAATGATTTGATTTTCTCTAAAGCCGTTGAAGGTAAGTTGATGGATTTCATGGAGACGGTTAAAAATAAAGATAAAATGGAACAAATGGGATTAGAGTTTAATATGTCTCTTTTACTATATGGATATCCAGGATGTGGAAAGACAAGCGCAGCTAAATATATTGCAGCACAATTAGGGTTGCCATTAGTTGTGGCACGATTAGATACGTTGATATCTTCGTTGCTTGGTAATACGGCAAAAAATATTCATAAGATATTTGAATTTGCAAAGAAGCAGCCTTGTGTTTTGTTTTTGGATGAATTTGATGCAATCGGAAAAGCAAGAGACGACCAGCATGAGTTAGGAGAACTAAAGCGAGTTGTAAATAGTTTGCTTCAAAATATGGATGAGTATTGTCAAAATGGTATTCTTATTGCGGCAACAAATCACCATGAATTGCTGGATAGTGCTATTTGGAGAAGATTCCAAACCGTTATTGAAATGCCTAAACCAGAATTGGCAGAGATAGAGAAAATGATAAACAACTTGCCTGATTTTATTGATATCACTCAAATCAAGCCAAGTCAGTGGAACAAAGTATATGATACATTACTTGGTTTATCATACTCGGATATAAAAAATATTTTAAATAATATGGTAAAAAAGTTAGTGTTAAAAGATGAACATACAGTCAAATTTACGGATATACTAGTTGAAGCTTACTTGTTCCGAAATCATGGGAATTACACAATGGAACAGTTAGTGCAGTATATGATTGAACACGGTGTATCTCAAAAGCAAGCTGCAATATATTTTAATGTGTCTACAAGACAGATTAAAAATTGTTTGGAAAGGAGTGAATAAACTTGAACGAAAAGTATTTGCCGATAAAGATTTTTGAAAAAAGAAAAGACTATGATGACAGAAGTACCGAAGGTGGTGGAGATAGTCATGAAAGCAGTTGGGTTCTTCATGGCGAAGAACTTAATATCCATGCGAATTACTTGAATAAAAATGTAAGAACTGTGCAAGCATCTTTTAAGAAATGGAAGGAAGAACAGCGCACATTACCTATGATTATTTCTACAACTGTTATTGACCAAGCGGTTGCAAAAACACATAGAGGAAGAATTGTCAATTTACTTGAGAATGATGGAAGAGATAATGTGATAGGTGTTTTTGGTGACAGACAACTTTTGTCAATGGTAACAGAAGAAAGTGTGTTAGAAACAATCTGTGAGGCTTTGGAGAAGAAGGAAGACGAAGCGACGTTAATTTCTTCGATAGCGGATATAGATGTATTCTCTCCGTTTATTGAGCCGTTTGAAAAAGAAAATAATGTATATAGCTTCCTGTATAATTCAAAGTGTAGATGAGATGTAAGTTGATTTACAAAA
>NZ_QTYW01000004.1:0-253057 GCF_003462365.1 Roseburia sp. TF10-5
AACAACAAAAAATACCGTATTTATGCGGTGTTTGGCGTTTCGCAAACGCCTATCATATTAATGCACAGAAAGGAGAGGTTTTTATAACAATTTATCATCAGACTCTTTCGGAGAAGAGAAGGCTTACGAAAGAATTACAACAAATCAGTGAAGAACTATTGCATCTTCCTGATGGAAAAATTATTTGTGTTCACAATGGAAACCGGGTGAAATGGTTTCACAGTGACGGTCACACACAGACGTATATTCCAAAGAAACACAGAGAGTATGCACAGCAGTTGGCATACAAAAGATTCTTATTGGAAAAACAGACAGAGTGTAAAAAAGAACTGTATGCATTAGAACTTTATCAACGACATGCAGTTGGTGAAAATAAAAAGTCGGACAGGTTTCTTTCAGAAGATCCGGCGTATCAGGAATTGCTCTGTCCATTCTATCAGATGGTTACGCAGGAAGAACTTATATGGAGTGATACTTCCTATCCTAAAAATCCCAATTATCCCGAACAATTGAAGTATAAAAGCTGTAAAAATGAATATGTACGATCCAAGTCAGAAGCATTGATTGCAATGAATTTATATATGGAAAAAATTGCATACCGTTATGAGTGTGAATTAAAAATCGGGAAGGCAGTGTTTTATCCGGATTTTACAATTCTTCATCCGCTGACAGGAAAAGAAATTTACTGGGAACATTTTGGGAAGATGGACTTGCCTGAATATGCAAAGAATGCCGCGGATAAGTTACATATGTATGCGAGAAATGGGATATATCCGGGAGATCGGCTGATTACAACATATGAGACTATGGAGCAGCCGCTGGATACTGCAATTGTGCAAAAGTTAATTACTTATCATTTTAAATAATTCTGAAAGGCAGGAAAATGAGAGTATTTTGCTCTGGAAATTTATATACAGGGTATGTTGATAAACAAATAAGTATCATCTGATAAAGATTTTGTGGCGGTATTAAAAGGTGGGACATATGCCAAAAAAGGCAAGGAAACCTCCCACAGAAATCCGAAAGCAGGACATATGCAAAAAAAGGCGAGGAAACCTCCCACAGAAATCCGAAAGCAGGACATATGCAAAAAAGGCGAGGAAACCTCCCACAGAAATCCGAAAGCAGGACATATGCAAAAAAAAGGCGAGGGAACATCCCACAGAAATCCAAAAACGGGACATAATCAGAAAGAAAATCTGCATATGTCCCAACAAAAGGAAAATGTGGGACATAGTCAAAAGAAAATCTGCATATGTCCCAACAAAAGGAAAATGTGGGACATAGTCGAAAGAAAAAGCTCCATATGTCCCACATCCTATTTAAGTTTACCTGAAATAAAATTTGAATAAAGTTTGTGAAGTAATGGTGTAAGTTTTTCAATTTTTCGCGATGGTCAATAAATCAACCACCATTTTTACAAGGTTTAATCAAACGGAAGTTCTTCATCTACAGATTCTGAAACAGACGTTTTGTGAATATACCGGTTCATTAAATTTTTTGGAACAGAGATGTCTTCTTTTATCAGTAAATCCAGTCATACAGGGGACGTATGATATAAAAAGTCTTGCGACCTTCCAATAAAGACTGCGGACCTAATGGGTCAGCAGTTCTTCATAAATCCCCTTTGTCTGGGTATCGTCTACACCGCCCATATAGTAAGTTTTCCCATTTGCGGAAAATTGGAGAAATGCATCATTTTCTGGATTTAAGAAAACATTGACATCCTCCCCTCCGGAGATGGTAAATGTGCCTTTTTCCAATGTATCCATGCTGGTGCCGTATGTTCTGGTCCAGTCTGGCAGATCACTTGCGGTAAGAAGTGTGGGATCTTTGATTTCACTAAGCGGAATCTGATAATCTGTTTTCAGATGCTGTGCGCATAGTGTGTGGTTTTGGATCACCAGATCAATGGGAGTAAATTCCTCCTGAATCAGCCATATGCATAACAGAGGGAAGGAAAGCATCATAATGGCACTGAAAATAGTAAGTCCTTTTCCGAGGGATGTGGCCATATTTACCGTTGTCCCGATGCCGACGCGCTGTTCTACCATCGTATGGGGATCGGATGGATTGTAGTAGAGGATGCCGCCGATCCAGTTTCTGTCATCATTTTCATCGCTGGTCAGATTTCGTTTTTGTGCATAGCTTCGGTCAATTTTTTTCAGCTTTATCATGCAGAAAATGCACAGCAGGAGTAAAAGCAGTGTATAAACAATCATGCCGGCGATGGAACATATTCCCATGTGTCTGGCAGACAGGGTAAGGATCTCCAGAAACAGGATCAGTGCCGTGTTCAGCCAGCAGCAGATCAGCCAGAAGTTCTTCCAGAGGTTTTTCTTTGCGCGTGCATAATTGATATTCACGTCACTGTCCGTACTGATGACGGAAACCGGCTGGCGGTCTATCCATACAGCTGCAAGCCAGAAGACCAGCCCGCAGGAGGCACCGATCAGACAGGAAATCCCAAGCCCGCTGGACTTTGGAAGCAGCAACAGGGCACTTGCGATACTGATGATATTTGGCAGGAAAAACGGGAGAAACCGGACTTTTCTTACGGAGCCAGCCTGTTTTAATTCCACATAATGTTCTGGCTGCCGGTCTTCGTACAGATGGTTTTGCGTTTTCCATGTTTTCAGCCGGTGATTCGCACGCATGATCGGCAGGGAAAGCAGAAAAATCGCTGCCAGAAGCCAGAACATCCAGATGGTAAGCTGAATGGACATATGGGAGGTCAGCAGACTTACAAATGGAACAATCGCAAGGAGAATGGCGTAGTAACGCATTTCCTTTTTAAATTTTTGCCGGATGTCTGCGACGGTGGCATCTTTTATCCATTCTTTTTTCATGTTTACGGCAAACAGGCGTCCGTTCTCATACTTATTTTGTGTGGAAAATAAAAACAGTATGATAAAGACGATTGGATACATGGTTGCAAAAAAGATAATATTCATAATCATAACAATCACCCCTTATAGATGTGTTTGCATAAGTCGAAAAATTCTGTCTGCGTCATGCCGCTTACTTTCGCTTCGGAAATGATCTGGCGCAGCAGTTCCTGGGATTTTTCCGACAATTCTTTATTCGTTTCAAATTCCTGCCGCACGCGGGCACCGCTTCTGCGGTCGGTGTAGATGTAGCCCTCCTGCTTTAAGAGGGTGTAGGCTTTGCTGACGGTCATGGAGTTGATACCGATCTCCTCTGCCAGTGCCCGCACGGTGGGAAGTTGTTCGCCCGGAGCAAGCCGCCCGTCCGAAATGCCGAGCACGATCTGATTGCGGATCTGCTGGTAGATCGGAATCTCGGAGGCATCATTGATGGAAATTACCATGTTTTCTCCTTCCGTAAATATCATACAATATTTTGTATTAGTTATAATGATACAAACAATACAAAATGTCAAGTAAAACAAGAAGGAATCTCAGGCATTGAAAAAAAATAAAAAAGTGCATAATAGGTTATAGAAGAAAGGAAAATTATTCTATGAAAAAATCAATGATCTATCGTGTATTGATCTATATTGCAGGATTATTAATCCTGGCGATGGAATCGTACAGGCGATTGCGGATTGTATTCACAGAAGTGTCGGATTTACGAAGAACTGTTTTGATATGCTCAACGTGACAATTACGATTGTGATCAGCCTGGTCTGCACCGGGCGGTTGCATGGGATCGGGATCGGAACGGTGCTTGCCGTGATCCTTGTAGGGCGTACGATTGCGGTCTTTAATCATTTTACAAAGGAAAAACTGACGGCACTTGCCGGAATCGAGGAGTAAACAGGCGGTTACTTTTCCAGTGGAATTACTGCAAACGGGGAGCGTTCCTTGTTGTAGGTATGCAGTAAACCATCTGGAAAATTTCAAACCGCAATCTACATAATCAATTCTAAAAATATTTGTTTTCTATATAGCATAAAATAATCAGAAAAATCTCAGGAGAATAATTATTCAATCAATTTCATTTCAGTTTTCGTGAGCTCAAGTCGGGGCATATTTCAAGCGTGGTGGTGACGAAAATAAGACTATACTATTGAATCAGAAGCATCTGATACCCATCTTGTACTATCTTTTTTGGTCAGTCAGTTGTTATATATATTAGAATAAACGTTTATGCATTACAAAATGAGGAAGGATGGCAACTTGAATGATGTTATTTTAATCTTGCAAATGAAACAAGGGGATGAACAAGCCTTTGATAAGTTTGTGCGGAAGTATTATGGAGATATTTTGTCTTATTGTAAATATCATTGTTTAGATCAAACAGAAGCGGAAGATTTAACACAGGAAACCTTTCTTCGCTTTATGAATAATATACAATCCTATCAGCATATTGGAAAAGCAAAGAATTATCTTTATGTGATAGCAGGTAATCTTTGTAAAAATCACGTAAAGAAATGGAAGGCAGATTGTGTAGAGAAGGAAGTATTGGAAAGAAAACTGATTTCAGATGGTGGTATCCCAAAGCAGGAAAAACAAATATATGTGAAACAAGCACTTGAACAGATGAATCCAGAACTAAAAGAAATTATTATAATGTTCTATTTTCAAGACTTTAAGTTAAAGGAAATTGCAGACATATTACAGATTGGATTACCACTTGTAAAGTATCGACACAAAAGGGCAAAAGAAGAATTAAAAAGATTATTGGGAGAGGAGGATTCTCATGAACCTGGAAAAGATGATGGAAACATATAAAAGAGAAAATAGTGTTACTCCGAGAGAAGAAAAGATTTTAGAAACGATACAGAAATCCAAGGAGATTGTGATGGAAGTACAGTCTGAAAATACAATGAGTTATACAGAATTCCTTTTTTCACAGTTTCGGTTGATTCGAAAGAGATGGTGGATGTTACAGGCGATGTTGCTTGTTTTGGTATTTCTAATTATGCCATCTCTGAAGGACACAACTTATTTTATGAGAATGCTGGGAGTTGCTTCAGTGTTTTTTATAGTGATGATTATTCCTGAGTTTTGGAGAAATAAGGAGAGTAACTCTTGTCAAATAGAGGTAACTTGTTTGTTCTCTTTAAGACAGATTTATTCCGCAAGGATATTCCTGATAGGGATTGTTGATATAGTTATGCTCACAATCTTTTTAACAGTAGCCTGTATCAATATGAAAATGCAGTTTACAGATTTGTTAGTACAGTTTTTATTCCCTATGGTTATTGCAGCGGGTATCTGTTTTGTAATGTTAAACTGTAGTCTGCTGAATGAAGCAACATCTATAGTAGGTTGTTTTTTATGGGGGGGCATATGGTGGGGGATTACGATGAATAATGCTATTTATGGCAATATTGTTGTTCCTATATGGATTATGCTGTTCGTATTTGCAATATGTTTTTTGTTTTGTGCAGTATATAAGACGATACATGGTTGTAATCGTTTTTTGGAGGTAAGTTGTTATGAAATTACAAATGGTTAATGTTACAAGAAAGTTTGGCGATTTTTGTGCAGTAGATGATTTGAATTTAACGATAACCAATGGTGTATATGGACTATTGGGGGTGAACGGTGCAGGTAAGACGACACTCATGAGAATGATTTGTACCTTATTGCCACCGACAAGTGGCAAGATTTTATGTGATGGAAAAGATATTTTCAAAATGGATGGAGAGTACAGAAATTTACTTGGATATTTACCACAGGAATTTGGATTTTATCCGGATTTTACAGTAAAGGATTATCTAATGTATATTGCCAGTTTAAAGGGAATCCGTTCTATGATAGCAGGTAAAAGAGTAAAAGAATTATTAGAACAGGTTGGTCTTGCCAAAAGTGTTAATAAAAAGATGAAAAAACTCTCAGGCGGTATGAAACGTAGAGCAGGAATTGCTCAAGCAATGCTAAACAATCCAAAGATTCTTATTTTGGATGAGCCTACAGCCGGACTTGATCCCACGGAAAGAGTGCGTTTTCGTAATCTGATTAGTGAGCTGTCAGAGGAGAGAATTGTTATTTTGTCAACGCATATCGTTTCAGATGTAGAATATATTGCAAATGAGATTTGGCTGATGAAGGAAGGACAGATTGTACAACAGGGAGATCTGGATCATATGCTTGCTTCTATGCAGGAAAATGTATATGCGTGTGAAGTATTGCAGGCAGAAGCAACTAAAATGATGAAACAGTTTAAGGTGTCAAATATGAAGGCAGAGAGGGGAATGGTGGAATTGCGTATCATTGCTGATCAACCGCCTATTCATGGAGCATCTGTGGTGGAGCCAACATTAGAGGATGTGTTCCTATATTATTTTGGAGAAAAGGGTGGTGAGATGGAATGATATGTTTTGAAATTAAAAAAATTTTTTCTAAAACTATTAGCAGGATATCGCTGATCGTGTTGTTATTCTCACTTGTTATATCCTGTTACTTTGCGATTACAAATATCACGTACATTGACAACCGAGGGGTATCGCACACGGGAATAGCAGCAGCCAGAAACCTGCGGAAAGAAAAGCAGAGATGGGAAGGTGTTTTGGATAAAGCAGCATTACAGGCAGTTATAGATGAATACAGAAAGGTAAATGAAGAATATCCAATTCGTCAGGGGGACTATACAGCCAATTTGCTACATGATTCCAAAGTGCAAGGCTTTTCAGAAATTAAAGATATGATTAATATGGGATTTTGTGAGTTTCGAGATTTCAACTACTATCGTATTGATTCTGTATCGAAAGATGAGGTTGGTAAGTTATATGAAAATCGAGAAAAAAGTTTGGAAAAATGGCTAAGTTCTGAAGAAACCGAAGATTTATTTAATAAAAAAGAAAAAGCTTTTTTGTTAGAACGATATCATCAGATGAAAACACCATTATATTATGAAGATTATGATGGCTGGAAATCAGCATTACACTATGCGCAAACAATTGTTATGTTAGTTATGCTTGTATCTGCATTCCTGGTGTCAGGTATTTTTCCAAATGAATTTAGCTGGAAAGCGGATTCCATATTCTTCTCGACAAAATACGGAAGGGTTAGGGGAACGAGAGCTAAGCTTATAGCAGGGCTTATAGTAGTAACGGCTATTTATTGGATGATTATTGCTTTATATTCAGTCATTGTATTAGGCTGTCTTGGTTTTGATGGTGGAAATGTTATGATACAGACGGGATTTTGGTACTGGAAGTCCTTCTACAATATTACTTATATGCAATTATATTTACTCACGATTGTATCGGGATATATTGGAACATTGTTTTGCTTGCTATTGTCTATGCTTATATCAGCGAAAACACACACAGCAGTAGTGGCGGTTACAATTCCATTCGCTATTTTGGTTTTACCATTATTTTTATCAAATTTCCATTTCTTAAAGGGCACATTAGGAGTATTTCCTGATCAACTATTGCAGATTAATGAGATTATCAATATTTTTAATTTGTATCAAATTGGTGGGAAAATTGTTGGTTCAATTCCAATTATGATGGTAATATACCCCATTTTAAGTGTGACGTTATTGCCAATTATTTATTGTACTTATCATAAAACAGAGATCAAATAGATGAAGCGGAATTTGCATGTTGAGCCAAGCTCAACAAATAAACCACTTGCTATGCGAGTGGTTGAAAATGCTTTAGCTTACAGTAAAAACCTCCAGTGATATAGTAAATGCAGGTTCGCCAACCGCATTTAATCACAGGAGGTATCCATAATGGACAGTAATAGTTTATCACATATAAAATGGAACTGTAAGTATTACATTGTATTTGCACCAAAGTCCTAATGATATTTGAAAGACATGCAAATTTGAAATATAAATTTGGAAACCGACATTTCTGGTGTAGAGGTTATTATGTTGACACCGTAGGAAAGAATGTAAAGAAAATTCAAGAGTATATTCAAAATCAATTAAAAGAAGATTTAGAATATGATCAAATGACGTTAAAAGAGTATATAGACCCGTTTACGGGTGAGCCAGTAAAAGCAAACCATTAAATAGAGCCCAGGGGGCTCGGTAAGTAAATGGATTGCGGCTGACGCCCAATTCAACGAGTCTTTAGACTCAAACGCCGGAAATGAGCCTTTATAGGGCGTGAACAAACCACCGGCTCAGCCGGTGGTTCTGATTACATAATAACATTGACTAAAAGACCCTTCTATTTTACTGAATTTCTTCTCCATTTTCATTTAAAAACTTGTATTGTATATCATAATCAGATGGAATATTTGACATGTCCAAATAATATACAAATGGAATATTATTAATTTCTATATTTTTGGTTATATCAGCTCCATTTCGTGGCGATATGACAGCCTGTATGGTACTAACATTTTCATTATTGCAGACTATGATATATCCGGTATTCAGTTTACCTAACCTTAATTGCCATCCTATATCATTCAAGGAAATGGCATTTTTATATTTATATTTTCCATCCTGATTTTTGGAAAACTGTGCTGCATAATAATGATATGTTTTGTCGTTTTCCCCTGTCATTCCGACAACTATGGTAGTATCATTATCTACAATACGGCCACACTCTATCATATCAACTTCAGCAGATATATTTTCTTTTTCTTTCACAACATCTAACATTTCATTAGGTGTACTCACTTTTTTCCCGCAAGCAGCAAGGCATATCGCCAAAGAAAGGATAAGTAAAACGGTTACTTTTTTCATCTTATTCCTCCGTTATCATTGTGATTAAATTACTTTTTTTCGTAACATTCATTATCTATATAGTATAAAAAAATCAGAAAGTTTTCAAGAGAATAAAATTATCAAAATTGATAGAAAAATGTTGTTTTGGTCGTAAAATATTGAAACTTGCGTAAAATAGTTGTAATTTGTATATCTTTATGTTATTATCCCACTATAACCTAAAACTATAATCTTAGTTTATACTCAAAAATATTATCAATGTTAACGATGAAAGGGGAAAATATGGAAGAACTGACTACAGCGGAATCCATGGTGATGAAAACAATCTGGGATCATCCCCATGAAATGGCACTACAGGAAATTATGAAACTGACAAACGAAACATACGGGAAAGACTGGAAATCCCAGACCGTATCAACTTACATTGCAAAGCTGGTGAAAAAGGGCTTTCTAAGGATGAACCAGAGCGGACGCAATGCCACATATGAGATCATAATACCGGAACTTTCCTATCAGCAGGAGCAGAGTCGCAAATTTGTAAAATTCTGGAACCGTGGATCGGTTGCACAGTTTTTAACTGCTTTTTATAAAGATCATAAACTTACCAAAGAGGAAATAGAGGAGTTGAGAAAGAGCATTGATGAACTGGATCAATAATTTGTTTTACATGGGGCTGTTTACTGCACTTACAGGCAGTATTGCATTTGCGGTATATGCAGTTGTTGCAGGCGTTTTGGATGGGTTAAAAAAATACCGCTATATATATGGGCTGTTGCTTGTGGTGTTACCGTTCTGGCTGTTTCCGGGGCTGTTTCTCCTGTTGTATGTTACGCATTACCGCAAAATGGGGGAGGCACTGTTTATCAAGGGACACCTGTTTGAACTGACACCTGTGATTGCGCACATAGAGTGTGTGGCGGGAGTGGTCTGGCTGCTTGGTGCAGCAACGGTTCTTGTGCTTCATCTGGTTCGTTATTACCGGGTGGAACATTACATAAAAAAGCACCGGATGCCGGCGGAAAAACGGCTGCAGCCCGTTGCAGCGGGGACAAAGGAGCGTTTAAAGATCCGGGGAAATGTAGAAGTGTATTGCTGCTATGGTATTTATTCCCCGATGGTGCTGGGGTTATTTCATAAATGGATTGTATTGCCGGTGAGGGATTTTTCTCCGGAGAGTCTGCAGATTGTGCTTACGCATGAGTTTGTACATGTGCGGCAGCACATCCTGACGTTGAAATGTGTGGGCAGAGTGCTGGAAGATTTATTCTGGTATAATCCGCTGATCTATATTTTCAATCGCAGGCTGGATTTCTGGTCGGAAATGGCATGCGACATGGAATGCTGCCGTGATTCCGAAAATGTTTTTTCTGTCGGACAGTATTTTCGTGCAGCACTTGAACTGCTTACGGAAGAGACCCGTCCTCTCGAATTTCCGTTTTCCATGTTTGGGGCGCAGAATCATTTACAAGAGCGTATCCGCCGGATGAAGCAGTACCGAAAACAAAAAGAGATGAAACCACTGGCTGTTTTGGCAAGTTTTATTCTGGTTTTTCTTGGCAGTATATGCTTTACCTGTGGAGCCGGCATCGGTACACAAAAAGCTGTACAAAAAATCTATGCAAAGACTGTACAGCAGAAAAAAGTGAATGTACAGATGGAGGTTATGGACAATCAGGTCTGCTATGCGACGCAAATAGAGACAAATCCGGATGCCGGACACAGTTATATGGTAAAGGAAGAACCGTATGATGTTTATAAACAGGCAGTTATGGATGCATTTCCTGAGGATATTATAGAGGATAGCATAAAACTTTCCGCAGAGATTCCAAAACAGACGTTATGCAAATGGGCGGTTAAAGGAAAACCACAGAAAATCAGCATCACGGTCGATAACATCCGCGCAGACAAAACAATTTGTGTGGGGATTCTGACATCCGCGCATAAACGGGTCTATATTGAGGCAAATGGAGAGGTGGGACAGTTATTTGAAACATCCGACAAAGAATTTATACGGAGTGTTTTTATAGAAAATACGGATATAGATACGGTTAAGATTTCCGGGATTGCTACAATGTTAAGTGATTCAGAGCAGAATGAAGGAAATACACAGCGATAGAAAATCAAAAATTGTAATTTTTATAAAAAATCGTTATACTGTAATAAACGGTATAGCGATTTTTTCGTGAAGATTTTTATATGAGGTAAGTAAGTATGGAATTATATCATGCAAGTAAGGAGATTGTCAGATATCCTGAAATAAGAAAAGCAAAATATACCAAAGATTTTTCATGGGGATTTTATTGTACCAATAATATGGAGCAGGCAATAAGATGGGCAAATCGAGGAATGGGTGAACCGATAATCAATTATTATGAATATAAGCCAAATAAAAATTTGAATATTTTAAAATTTTCAGAAATATCAGATGAGTGGTTGGACTTTATTGCAAAATGTAGGAGTGGAAAAACACATATATATGATATTGTGGAAGGACCTATGGCGAATGATACGGTCTGGAATTATGTAAATGATTTTCTCTCTGGACGAATTAACAGAAAGCAGTTTTGGGCATTGGCTGAGTTCAGGTATCCCACACATCAGATCAGTTTCCATACATTGTCTGCACTTGACTGTTTGACATTCATAAAAAGCGAGGTAATTTATGACAGCGAAAGAAAGAAATGATTATTTTTATGTGTGTGCATTGATTGAGTATATTGCAAGGGAGACCTTGAATCACAGAGGTGATATCGTTAAAGCCATCGGTGAAGAAGGTATTAAGAAACTACTACATGATGCGGAAATGGATCATTGTCTTAGCTTTGAGCAGGTCAGTGATGAAGTAATTTCTTATTACAAAATTAAAAAGGGAAATTTTGATACGATATCGAATTGTAAATATTCAATTCCAAGTTTTCTTGATATTGGAAAACTATATAGTATTATGATTGAAGACTGCGCAAAACAGGGAGAAGAAGTACAGGAATTAATTAATATTTTTTCTTCTTTTATCAGTGATAAAATTTCAGAATTTAATACGGATTTATATTATCAGAATCCGGACTACCTTGAATGGTCATACAGAGATGGAAAATTACTGGATTAAAAACTAAAGTAAATTAAAAGGAGAGATACGGATTGTCAGAAATTAGAAGAGACAACAAAGGTCGTAAGTTAGCGACTGGGGAGAGCCAGGATAAAGATGGAAGATACCGTTATAAATATAATGATTCATTTGGAAAGAGAAAGTCGGTATATAGTTGGAGATTGACTGAATCTGATCCATACCAAAAGGGGAAACGAAAAGATATTTCTCTTAGAGAAAAAGAGAAGGTTATTGAGAAAACATTATCAGGGTGTGATTTTAATAATGCGGAAGAATAGGAAATAAATTATGGCAGATTTTGAATACTTCAGAGCAGAAGAATCTGACCAGTTTTCTTTTTTTCGGATACCCAAAGCTCTGTTCACAGAAAAAGAGTTTGCAAGCCTGTCCACAGACGCAAAGCTCCTTTATGGAATTCTGCTTGATCGAATCAGCATATCCAAGAAAAATGGCTGGATCGACAGTGATGGTTATGTCTATATCATTTACATGATCGCAAAATTACAGGAGCTGTTGCGAATGTCGCATACGACAGTGACAAGCTACTAATGAGGATGTGGGAAGTTGATTCCTACATTCTTTTTTAGTGCGTAAAAAATGATTGAATGTTATAACGATTAAAAATCAGGAAGAATCTTTCATGTCCAGGCGAAGAAATAAGAAAGAAAATATATCACTGGATGATAAACTGGCAAATGTAATTGCAAAGATAAGAGTTACGGAGGAAACACTTAAAAATCTAAAGAGAGAGAAGATAAGAATTGAACGACAGATTGAAGAGCAGAAAAGAGAAAGGTTATATAGATCTGTGCTTGAGTCAGGAAAAACAATAGAGGAAATTTTTGAAATCTTTAAAACAAATAATACTGAAGAAAAGGAAGAAAGCTAAAGTAGGAGTGCTTATCGCCAGAGAATTATGTCGGTGAGCATTTTTTTTAATTGAATAAAGTTGCAGATATTTGAGATAGAAGTTAATTTCTTAGTAAAAAATGACATGTCTAGAGTTCAAGTGTAGGGAGAGTGGAAATCTTATCATGATTTTAGGCAACTAAGAAAATTTGAAGAGAGTCGAGGTTTATTCAAACACATCTGTTTGTAAATGATGTTATACTTTATTTCTTGTTTTTGTTCGTTCAACCGTATATAATTAGTAAGTGTAAAATATAAAAAGAGGAAGTGAAGTTAAATGATAGAGTTTATTTCAGCTCCAGAAGCAGCTAAAAAATGGGGTATTTCTGAAAGACGAGTGCAAAAGTTATGTAAAGAGAATCGAATACCAGGAGTGACTAAGATTAGTCGTATGTGGTTGATACCGAAAGATGCAGAAAAGCCAATTGATGGTAGGGTACAGAGAAAATTTAGACAGAAAGGAAAAACATATGAATAAAATTTTATTAGTGGAAGATGATATAAGCTTGATTGACGGATTAAAATATTCTTTAAGAAAGCAGGAATTTGATGTTGAAGTTGTTCGTACTGTTGAAGATGCAAAAAAACAATTAATTTACATAGATCGATATGACTTGATTATTCTTGATGTTACTTTGCCCGATGGAACGGGTTTTGACATATGCGAAAGAGTGCGTAAACGAAATAAGTATATTCCGATTATATTCCTTACTGCATCTGATGAAGAGGTAAATGTAATACGAGGATTAGACTGCGGAGGAGATGATTATGTTACAAAGCCATTTAAGTTAGGAGAATTATTCTCGCGTATACGTGCTTTGCAGCGTAGGGCAAGTATGTCAACCAAAGATACAATGACTGTATTGGAATGTGGAGACATTTCAATTGATCTATTAGGGAGTAGTGTTTTTTTGAAGGGGAAAATTATAGAGTTAACAAATGCAGAATATCGTCTGCTGTGTTTGCTAGTAAAGAATGTTAACCGCGTTGTTTCAAGGGAGTATATCTTACATGAATTATGGGATGATACAGGAAATTATGTTGACGATAATACTCTGTCAGTATACATTCGTCGGCTTCGCGAAAAAATTGAAATTGACGCCTCACACCCACAACATTTGATAACTGTGAGAGGATTCGGGTATAAATGGAAAGAGGTGGAGATATGAAATTTTTTCGAGATAGACAGATAAAAGGATATTTCATATTCCAGTTTATATTTATGATTATTCTTTTTGCATTTGGCATATACTTTTGCAAAAAACAAGTATCAGCAGTAAGATTAATGTATTTGGAACATGATATAGATATTGCATCTTCTCTTTTGGAACAAGAAGTTCCGGAAGAAGTAGTTGTAACTGCTATCACAAGTACAACAAAAAATGCCAATGGAACAGAATTGCTGAATTCGATTGGGATAAATAAAGAAACAAGTAGTAGTATGATTCCATTTCTTTCAGAATTCCAAATTCATTCTTGTTATCTTTTATTATCTGGTATTATTGTATCTGCCGTTATTTTACTTACAGGAACTTTCATTTTTCTTAAAAAAAGGAGTAAACTTTATGAGGAAGCGTATGATATTGTAAATTGCTTGGCTGACGGTGATTTTTCTCGTCATCTACCGCAACATAGTGAAGGGGAAATTTATCAGCTACTTGCTTCTGTAGAAAATTTAGCCACCATGCTGCAATCTAAAAATCAGACAGAACAGAAAACAAAAGAATTTTTAAAACAAACCATTTCTGATATTTCACATCAGTTAAAAACACCATTGGCAGCTCTTTTGATGTATCAGGAAATTATTGAAAATGAACCGGAAAACAAAGAAACCGTAGAAGAATTTTCACAAAAAATAGGCATTGCATTAAAAAGAATGGAACAGTTAATCCAATCTATGCTAAAAATTACCCGATTAGACACGGGAAATGTTATTTTTGAGAAAAAGCGTTGCCTTGTGAAAGATGTTGTTGAAAATGGAGTTAATGATCTTACAACAAGGGCAAAAAATGAAGATAAGAAAATTGTAATGGATGGAAATCCTGAATTATCTTTTTTGTGTGATATGAATTGGACAAGTGAAGCAATTGGTAATTTTGTAAAAAATGCATTAGATCATACAGAAGCAGGAGGAATTATTAGTATTACATGGGAAGAGGCTCCTAATATGCTGCGGATTTATATAACTGATAATGGAATGGGGATTGCTCCGGAAGATATACATCATATTTTTAAACGCTTCTATCGTAGTAAATATTCTCTTGATAGGCAGGGTATAGGTCTAGGGCTATCTCTTGCAAAGTCTATTATAGAGGGGCAAAATGGATTGATTTCGGTACAAAGCATTCTTCATCAGGGAACTACATTTACGTTATCTTTCCTTACTAAACCGTAAGGTTAAATTCACTGAAATGTAAGCTGTTTTTGCTATCATTAGTAGAAAGGAGGTTGTTGAAAGTATGGAAATTTTAAGAGTAGAAAATTTATGTAAAACTTATGGAAAAGGAGAGGCAAAAGTAGATGCTTTAAAAAATGTGTCTTTTTCACTTGAAAAAGGTGAATTTGCTGCAGTAGTTGGAGAGTCCGGATCAGGAAAGAGTACATTACTAAATTGTATAGGTGCATTGGATACACCGACATCCGGGTCTATATTAATTGATCGGCAAAATTTGTTTTCCATGAAAGAAGAAAAACGTACAATTTTTAGACGGAGAAATATTGGCTTTATTTTTCAATCATTTCAGCTTGTTTCGGAATTGGATGTGGAGCAAAATATTATGTTTCCATTATTATTGGACTACCGTAAACCAAATTCGAAAGATGTAGATGAGATTTTAGACTTGCTTGGCCTTACAGAACGCCGTCATCATTTGCCAAGTCAGTTATCAGGTGGGCAGCAACAGAGAGTTGCTATTGGCAGGGCGCTAATTACAAAACCGAAATTAATTTTAGCTGACGAGCCTACTGGAAACCTTGATAGTAAAAATAGTAGAGACGTTATGGATATGCTTACAAACGCATCTCGTCATTTTAGACAGACTATATTAATGATTACACATAATAACAATCTAACAGCTTCCGTAGATAAGGTTTTTAGGGTAAGCGATGGTGTAATTACAGATTTAGGAGGAACAACAAATGAAAAATTATCTTAACCTCGTTCCTATATCTGCCAAGATCCATCGGAAGCAGAGTAAGATGACTCGGATTTGTATTACGCTTGCTGTTTTTTTAGTTGCGGTTATGTTTGGACTTGCAGACATGTATTTGCAAGGTCTTACTCAAAAAGAAATGCAGGAAAATGGAAACTGGCATTATGAAATTACTTCGATTGATACGAAAACAGCAACCTATATTTCATCACGTCCTGAAGTGGAAATTTCTGGCTGTCAAAATATTATTTCCTCAGATGAAGGATGCTCAGTTAATGGACAAAATACCGCTATTTGTTCACAAAATGCGGATATATTTGAAGATGTATTTTTGAATAATATTGCAGAAGGTGAATACCCAAATGCTGAAAATGAAATTGCGGTTTCGTATTCATTGAAAAATAGTGCATCTATTTCCTTGAATCAAACAATCAGTTTAGAAACTCCAGATGGTAATCAGATTAATTTATCTGTGGTTGGTTTTTTTGATGATGAGCAAGCTTCAAGATTAGTCAAAGGAAACAAACAACTTGCAGTATTGACACCGGAAGGGTTTGACAATTTAAAAGAGTCATCAAACATCAATCATGAAGAAAAGCTTGTGATTCGCTTTTCGCGGAATTGTAATATTCCAAACACTATTGCAGACATAAAAGCTCAAAATAATATATCTGATGATCAGCTGGAAGGTAATATACCTTTATTAAGTGTCCAGGGGCAAATAGCCGGAGAAACAAGTGTTAATCAAATCTATCAAGTGGCATTAATGCTTTCGGTTGTTGTTATGTTGACATGTGTTTTAATGATTTCAAGTAGTTTAAACAGTAACATTACACAACGGATAGAATTTTTTGGTATGCTACGGTGCTTAGGAGCAACAAGGAAGCAAATTATGCGGCTTGTTCGATATGAAGGATTGTATTGGTGTAAGACGGCAATACCAATAGGAATTGTATGTTCAATATTTGTTATTTGGATTTTATCGGCTATTATGCGATTGATTAGCCCGCAATGGTTTTCTTACATGCCGGTATTAGGGATTAGTTGGATAAGTATTGTTGCAAGTAGTATATTGGGGCTGATTACTGTCTTTCTGGCAGCTAGATCCCCAGCTAAAAGAGCTTCAAAGGTTTCTCCGCTTACGGCTGTATCGGGTAATACGGGGCAAATGATTTCTTTTAGAAAAGCAGCAAATACTAAATGGTTTAAGATTGAAACAGCATTGGGGATTCATCATGCAAAAGCAAGGAAACGAAATTACATTTTGATGACTGGTGCATTTGCTATATGTATTACATTGTTCTTATCATTCACTACTCTAGTTTACTTTATGAAAAACGCTTTTATACCACCAGCATGGACACCAGATTTATCTATAGCAAGTGAAACAAATACCTGTTCTATTGATAAAGCGCTATTAGATAAGGTAAATCAGAATGATGCTGTAAAACGGGCATACGGACGAATGTTCGCTTATGATATTTCAATGGAACATGATACAAAAAACTATAACGCAAATTTGATTTCATATGAAGAAAACCAATTCGAATGGGCATCAGACTCTTTAATATCAGGATCCATAGATAGTGTAATGCAGAAAGAAAATCAAGTTTTGCTTGTGAAACAAGAAAATTCAGATATTCAAGTTGGGGACAATATTACTTTATCTATTGATAATAAAGAACATACGGTTACGGTGGCGGGTATTTTATCAGATAGCCCATTAGCACGTGTAGAGGGGACAGAGACAATTTTTTGTTCTGAAGATACGTTTACAGCATTAACAGGACAAAATGGTTATACAATTATTGATGTGCAGTTTAAAAATAGTGCTCATCTGGAGGATGGAGAAGATATTGAAAATATTTTTACAAGTGATAATGTAATATTTACTAATAACCTGGCACAAGTGCAACAGCAAAGAAATATGTATCGTGCGTTTTCTGTGCTTGTTTATGGATTTCTTACTATTATTGTTGCAATTACTATTTTTCATATTATGAATACAATTAGTATGGGGGTTGCAGCTAAAATGCAAGAGTATGGAGCAATGCGTGCAATAGGTATGAGTGATCGTCAGCTTAGAAAAATGATATTTGCGGAAGCTGGGACTTACGCAATAAGCGGTGTGATTTTGGGATGTGTGATAGGTATTCCTATGAATTGGGTTGTATTTGTAAGTTTAATTACTAATATTTGGGAAACCGCATGGAGTTTTCCTTTCATTCCGATTGGATTAATAATTGCTATTGTTTTATTGACTTCATTTTTAGCAGTACAGAGTCCAGCAAAACGATTACATGAAATGTCAATAGTTGAAAATATTAGTACACAGTAATTTCTATACTTAACTTAAATGGGTAGTTCCTTTTGGGACTACCCATTTTTTAGTGCGCCTTGCGGCGCACGTCGCTAATGGGTGAAAGTCCCTAATCTGCCCTAGTAGTGGGAAGGATACAGCCAAGACCAAGGGTGTCGTGGCTTGCACATTTAAAGACAAAATCATAATGTAGGCATATTTTATGGCTTAATACATTTCAATGTGGGCGATAAACGCGTACGATCCAGGAAATATTACGTCAATATTAGTAAAAATTACATGAAAAAGAAAAAGATGTTTTTTTGTAGTACAATACAAAACATCAGGAGGAGATATGAAAAAACTTATTTACGTTATAAAAAGTTCCATTGATAAGTTTTTATTAAAACAAACTAAATGCATAGTAGTAATACTTGGAAGTTCGGTTATGACGCTGATTTTTCCTTATTACATGGGAAAGCTTATAGATCAGCTTGTGCTTGGTAAAGATATATACTCAAGTGTTTTGCCCTACTTATTCTTGATGCTGTGTTCAGGTATGCTTGCAGCTCTGTTTCAATATACACAGAGTGTGGTTATATACAAAATACAGCAGGAATTTTCGCTTGGATTTAAAAAGAAGGTTTATTCAAAATGTGTTAATGGCGATTGGAACTTTTGGAATAATTGGAAAGCAGGAGATGTTTTACAAGTTCTGGGAGAAGATGTGGCACAGTTGGAGAATGTTCTGGTTACCATATTAGGAAATCTATTAGTTAATTTGATCCTAGTACTTGGAATTACAATAATTCTTATTTGGTACGATATACGTATTGGTTTGGTTAGCATGATATTGTGCTTTCTATTGGCTTTGTGCCAAAATAGAATTGGTAAGCTAACAGAAGTAAAATCTGTTGAATTAAGAAAGGATGTGGAGATCAATGCTTCGTTCAAGAATGAAACACTTAATAATATGACCTCTTTCACAATGGCAGGCTTAGGGGGCATATTGAGAAAAAAATTTGTAGAACAGATAGAGGGTCTATCCAGAAAAGCTGTCGTTATTGTAAAGCTAATGGCACTAGGGAGATATGCTGGTTCTGTATATAATTACATTATAATTTGTATATCCATTATTATTGGAATATTTCAAATTGATAAAGGTCAAATGACCGCTGGTCAATTATATACTATTACTATTTTTGTTCAAAGACTATATGCTCCTATTGTTAACTTAGGCGATGCATATATGGCAATTAAGAAAAGTATCCCCATTTCCGAACGTGCTTATAAGCTATTAGAAGATGAAATAAAGCAGGATGGAAAGCGTTTGGATACAAATATTGATTCAATTAAGTTTACTAATGTTGATTTTGCATATGACATAGATGGAGAGTTGTTGAAGAAAGTAAACTTTCAGGTATCTAATAGACAGATATTAGGGATACTAGGAGAAAATGGGATGGGAAAGTCTACAATGATTCGGTTGTTGATGAAGAAATGCAAATGCTCAAAGGGAAGAATAGATATTAATGGCATAGACATTAATGATATAGATGTTCAGTATTTGTATGACAATATAAGTACAATGGCACAAGAAAGTAATCTGTTGTCTGGTACTGTTAGAGAGATATTAGATCCGTTCAATAGGAATATAGCAGATGAAAAAATGTATAGTATTTTAGCAAAACTGATGTTTGATATTAAGAAGCTATCAGACGGATTAGATACATATATCCATCCTAATACGACTAATTTGTCTGGTGGGGAAAAACAAAAACTTAATTTGGCAAGAGTAATTTTGGAAAACAAACCTGTAATATTATTAGACGAGCCTACATCGGCACTAGATATAGAGAGTGAGGAAAGAATTTGCGATTTATTAGAAGAGTTTTTACAAAATAAATTGGCAATAATTATTACTCACAGGAAAAGCATTTTGAGAATATGTACTTCAATTATTCAGCTTTAAAATTGGTGTAAAACCTATAAGGTTTTTACATAAAAAAAAGAAAGGAGGCACTATTTATGGTAAAACCTATTAATGTTACAGAAAAGAAGCCGGATTCCATTATTATTAATCCGTGCTTTATCCCATACATCTGTGATGGGGAAGGCTGTACAGGCGGCTCCTGCCATGGCATTTGTCACAATGACTAAATGATGACGTGAGCAAAAGTGAGCAGGAAGGCTTGGATATTTAATATTCAAGCCTTCTTTTAAATAGGTTTATTGTAAAAACGCTATGAGACAATGGGAAAAGATTGAAGTTAATGGAGAACAGTTTATTTTTTTTAAGAATAGTCTTTGTTTAATAAAGTTTAATTCCGAAATTGAAAATGCATTTCTTATTGCAGAACAAGGAGGCACAATTCCAGAAGAGTATCGGATGGTAGTTGAAGACGTTATTAAACAAGATGAAATGTTTGCTAATTTTATAAAGAACAACACCGGAAAAGGAGGGGAAGAAGAAAAAAAACTCTTAGGCATCGAAATTAATACTGTAAATGCATGTAATATGCAATGTCAATATTGTTTCGCAATTGATGGAACCCATAATAAAAAAGCAACTATGAGTGAAGATAACGCTAAGCAGGCAATAGACTTTTTGTTCCAAAACGCTGCTAAACGAAAAACGCTCTACATAACTATAATAGGTGGCGAACCACTTATGAATATAGAGCGCTTCAAGTATATTGTACGATATGCAGAAGAAAAAGCAGCAGAAAAACAGAAGAAAGTTCGTTTTTTTATTACAACAAATGGCACAATTCTAGATGAAGATTTGAAAGCATTCTTGGATCATCATCAGATTAACATTATGTTAAGTTTGGATAGTCAGTTTCCAGAGATCCAAAATTTACTACGCCCAATGAAAAATGGAAAAGGTTCATGGGAATACATACGAAAAAACTTTGATTATTTTAGAACGAGGCCCAAAAGCACTGTTCATATAACGCTTACACCATATAATTATAAATTATTTGAATATGCTAAAAGCTGTTACGAAATGGGATTTGAATGTGTGCATTTTGATATTGTAAAGAGCGATAAGTCTGAATTCAATTTTACCATAAACCAAATTGAAGAAATAAATAAAGAATGTAATCAGTTGGCTGAATATGTTGTAAATAAAATTGAACAGGGAAAAGCAATATCAGCGTATCCTATTATGGACAATATTTGGACATTAGCAAAACGAATGCCGAAATTGAGTAGTTGTTCTGTACCATACCATCAATGCTGTTTCGGACCAGATGGAAAGATTTATCCATGTGATGTTTTAATGTGGGATAAATATTGTATGGGAGAAATAGAAAATATGACATATTCGCCAGCAATATTTGATGATCTTAAAACACCAGCTGTATGTGGAGAATGCTGGGCACGTTATTTGTGCGGAGGGCAGTGTATTGCTGATGTCTTGCAAAACAAGGAGTCATTCCAGTCATTATATTGCATTTTCAAAAGAAATATTTTTAAACTACAGCTATATATGTTTTATAGACTAAGTGTATCAGGTAACTATATTAGTGAATATATAAAAAGGAAAGAAGAGGAATATGAATATGAAAAATGAGTTATATCCAGCGGTAAATGCACATCACTTTGTGGTTGATGGAAGACGGTTTTTTATTGATGGTGATACCGGTTATTTTTGTGAAGAGACGGAATTGACAAAGAAGATAATTGAAATGCTTCCGTGCACTTTTGAATATGCCTGCGAGAAATTGTCTTGTGATTATACAGTCGAAGAAATTAAGCATGAGTATGAGGATATAAAAAAGGCATATGAAAATAAAGTTATAGGATATAAAGATCCTGCATTGTATCAGGGAGTAGATATTAAAGAGGAAGACTTTCTAAACTCAAAAGTATTGTTGAATTTATGGCTTAATGTTTCTAATGACTGCAACATGCGCTGCATTTACTGTTTTGAGCATGGCGGCGATTATGGAAAAACAAAGAGGATAATGTCAATTGATAGAATTAAGGATTGTATTGACTTTTGGCACAAGTACTTGAATAAGGATGCAAAAGACATTTATGTTATTTTCTTCGGAGGAGAGCCATTACTCAATAAAAAAGGCATTAAGTTTGCCGTTAAATATGTTAGAGAGTTATTAAGTAAACATAATATTAGACCACATTTTAGTATAACATCGAATGCTACTCTACTTGATGAGGACTTTGCAGAATTTTTAGTTGAAAATAAAATTCCAGTTACCATTAGCATTGATGGTGGAAGACATATTCAAAATAAAAATAGACCTTTAGCTGGCGGATCAAAGAGCTTTGATATTGTCAATAAGAATGTAAAAAACCTTATGAAAATTAGACAGAACCTCACTGCAAGAGTAACCTTGGTGCATGAAGATGTAGGACACTTAGTAGATATTGTAAAAGATTTATGGGAGATGGGATTTGGACAAGTACAGTATGACTTGGTTTCAACAGATGATCCTAAACTGAAGATAACAGAAGAAGACTTAGTAACTATCGAAGAACAAGTGAAAATAATAGCTGATCTGATGTACGAAAATGTAATTCATGATCAATGGAAAGTTTTGCGAAACCTCACTAAAATTGTGGATTGTATAAATTTTCCTGTTTGGGATTTAACTGGATGTAGTTATTATGCACCGTATACGATTATGGTTGATCCAACGGGCGAAATTTATAAATGTCAAAGGTTAATGGACGAAGAATACTGTACTGGTGATATATATAATGGCATAAAGTGGAATAAATTCTATCTGAAAAAACCAATTAATGAAGAATGCGAGGCTTGCTGGGGTAAATCTATTTGTGCTGCAGGATGTGCGCAGGTAAGGCTTATGAATACTGGCGATATTAATAAAAATAGCAAGCTTTGGTGCGACCACGTTAAAATCATAACTAATGAAGCACTTAAGTTTTATGCGAAGTTATATATGTATTACCCTGAGATATTTGAAGATTTGCGACAAGTAAAGGAATAAAGATTTTATGACTAATAATAATCAAATTTTCCAGTTTAAAGTTGGGAAAAAAGTATATTACTACAATAATATATCCGGAGACATATTCACAGGTGATGCAGCAGAAAATTTAAGCGAGATAATACATGAAGAACCATTTAATGAGGAGGATCTAATTCTCTGGAAAAAACAAAAAGCAAAACTAGTGGGAGAAAAAGTAGAACTCCAGAATTTATGCCTTGTTTTATCACAAGATTGCAATATGAGATGTATCTATTGCTATGAAAATGGTGGAAGTTTTAATAAAACAAGAAAAATCATGGATTGTAGTACTATAAAAAAGATTGTTGACTGGTGGATAAGTAAGATTCCGCAGGAAATCTCATTGGTTCGAGTTGAATTTTATGGAGGAGAACCTCTATTAAATATATCTGGCTTTATGTATGCGATTGAATATATAAATGAGAAGATGAAACAGTTAAATAAAAAAGTCAGATATTTTGTAATAACAAATGGTACATTGATTAACGGCGAAATTCTCGAAGTACTAAAAATTAATAAAGTGACAGTTACATTGAGTATTGATGGGGACAGAGAGTCGCAAAATGTAAATAGGAGACTTCTGGGAAATCAAGATAGCTATGATATTGTCGTACAGAATTTACATCGTTTATTAGATTTGAATGTACGAGTGCTGGCAAGAATTACGATGACTCAAGGCAATGTAAAACGTTTGTTTAATTCGGTAGTATCTTTATGGGAAGCGGGAATTGATGAAGTTGATTGTATTGCTGTTCTAACGAACAGCGAGAAACTGCGAATTAGAGAGGATGATCTAATAGAATTAAGAAAAACTTGTGAAATGATTCAGAAGAAAATGGTTGATAATTTGATGACAAAGAAAGAAAAATTCTTTGGAAATTATTTACGTATTATAGGTTCTTTGTATGATAATTGGGATAAATTTTATCCAATGTGCGGCTATTATTCGTACAAAAAAATATATTGCACACCTGATGAAGAACTATATAATTGTGAAAAATTGATCGGTTTTAATAGTGAATGCTTAGGAACCGTAGATGAAATAGAATGCATACAATTGAAAGAGAGAATAACATCCCATACTTATTCTAAAAAATGTGCAGAGTGTGTAATGAGGAGAGTTTGTGGAGGATATTGCTATGCTGATGCTAAACAATATGGCAACTATTTGGGAGTTCTCTGTGAAATTCAAAAAATTCAATTTGAAAATGCGTTTAAGATTTATGTAACTATGATGGAAATGGATTCGAATTTTTGGAAAAATTTCTTTGACAATGGAGGTGACGATTAAATGTGGTTCCAAAGTGTTTGCGTTGTATTAACCAGAAAATGTAATGCAAACTGCGATATATGCTGCCAATCCTGTTCAAATACAGTTAATGAAAAAATTGATATAGAAAAAACATTAATGGTTATAAAAGAGCTGAAGAAAAAGGAATTAATAAGAATGGTTGGAATAACAGGAGGAGAACCTTTTATATATTTTTCTGATGCTATACGGTTGATAGAACAGATTAAACAGTTAGGTTTAGGGGTTACTTTTACTACAAATGGATTCTGGGGAAATGATTATGATGCTGCATCTGAAAAACTAGAAATAATCAAGAAATCAGGAGTCAATTTCTTTACATTAAGCGTTGATGATTTTCACGAAAAATTTGTTCCATATCAATCTATTGCCAATATTGTTGATATATCAAAAAAGCTTGATATTAAAATTATTGTCAATTGCGTATCAACAAAAAACAGTAAACGATTAAAAGGAGTGCTGGAAAAGCTGGAAGATTCTCTGATAAATTGTAATTTGGTTGAAATACCTTGTGTACCTGTAGGACATGCGGCGAGACGGATAAAAGAGGATGAATACATTTATATGGAAGGACTCCCAAATGGAGCATGTGAATTCATGAATACGTTCACAATTCTACCTAATGGAAATGTATTTCCGTGCTGTTCCGAGGCAGGAATGTCGTCAGTATTATATTTAGGTAATATATACCATGATAGCGTAGATGATTTGTTAAACAATTTTTATAACAATAGTATATGTAGTATGCTGAGAGAAAAAGGAACGACATATATATATCAAGAATTATTGTCTGAGAATGAAAGGAAAAAATTGAGGAATCGATTTATTAGTTCTTGCGATATGTGTCATGTGCTATTTGAAAATAAAGACATATGTGATCATATAGCATACAAAGTCAAACACATCATAGAAGAGAAAAGTAAACCCACATGCAATTGATAATATAAAAAGGAGAATTTTTATGAAGAAGAATATAATAAAAATAGTAAGCATGATGCTTATTATAGCTACAATTTCACCGATTACAGTCCAGGCGAGTACAATTCAGCAATCGGAATTAAATTTGACAAGTATGCAATCAACAGAGTTTGAAAATCTTATTAGTGAAATTTTAAGTATCAAAGAGGAACATCCGGAGTATAAAGAGGAAATGATTTTGCAAATAATGAACGAACGTCATCCTCAGATCAAAGGCTCTAGCAGAGGTATTATTGATATTTGGAATGCTCTTACAGAGTCAGAAAAGAAATTATGTATTCGATATCCTTTTGATGCTTTGAAAGTGAATACTGCAAAAGATATAGCAACATCTCAGACTGCCACAAAATTTGGTTCAAATGGATTAGGAGATAGAAGTGATGCTTTTCGTCATGGAATCTGGAATGTTGAAATGACAGTTTTGATTGGAAAGGAAAAGGCAGAATTATTTGCGACAGCACATGAGGACAAAGATGTGACAGGAAACGAAGCTGATGGATATCCTAAAACAGCTCATAGAGATATGGATTTACATAATAATGAAGTTGGAAGAGAGATAGGTGGAAAGAATAGTAACGCATCTGAGGATGAGATGGCTGAGATCATTTACCAAGAAATTTATTCTACTGGAACCAGTTTTATATGGTTACATGAGTAAAATAAAGGGGCTGTAAAAAACTCCCCTTAAAGAAAAATCGCTTAGACCGTGAGGTTTAAGCGATTTTTTGGTATAATTAATTATGCTACTAATTAATAAACCTAATGGCAATTATACAGCTCGTCAGCTGAAATTACCATTAGAAATCGAAAAATTAATTGATATTTCTGATCCGGTATATACTTTTTGTGAAGTTATGGATCACATTGACCTATCAGGATATTTTGTGGAAGAGAAAGGCTACAAAACAGGTCGTCCAAGATGTGATGCAGAAAAGTTACTCAAAGTAATACTCTTCGCTTTTATGGAGCACGGATTCCGTTCTCTCCGAGAGATTGAAAAACTCTGTAGAACGGACATCCGATATATGAATCTTCTTGATGAAATGAAAGCTCCATCCTTTGCCCCGTTCGGTAACTTTATTCGTAATGAATTAACTGATACAATTGAACAAATATTTGCCGATGTCAACGCATACATCTTTGAAAAAGATCATGTTGATCTGGATCATACATACATTGATGGTACAAAGATTGAGGCTAATGCTAATAAATACACCTGGGTTTGGAAGAAATCTTGTATTAAAAACAGAGATAAGATGTTTGTTAGAATTTCTGAATTAATAGATTCGATGAATGTTGAAGTATTAAATCTATTCGGCTTAAAATTCGATACAAGAGAAGAATATGCAATTGAATATCTTAAAACTGTGTTGGATAAATATGAGTCTATAACAGGCCTTGACAAATCGAGTTTTGTGTATGGAACAGGCCGCAGGAAAAGCCTCTATCAGAAACAGTACGAAACCTTGTCTGGTTACTGCGAAAGACTTAAGAATTATGCTCGTCATATCGAAATCTGTGGTGAATCTAGAAATAGTTATTCCAAAACAGACCATGATGCAACCTTTATGAGAGTCAAATCTGATTACATGGGGAATGATCAACTGCTACCAGCTTATAATCTTCAGGCGGCTGTATGTGATGAATATATAGCGATAATAGATGCAAAACCATATGCATCTGATATAGAGTGCTTTGTACCTCTTATGTAAAAATATAATGCTACGTATGGACACTATCCTAAATACCCAGTAGCAGATGCCGGTTATGGTTCATATAATAACTATCTTTACTGCGAAGGACATGGCATGGAAAAATATATGAAGTTTACCATATTTGACAAAGAAACCAAGGATAGTAAATATCACAATAATCCTTTTAGAGTGGATAACTTTAAACACGATGAAAAAGGGAATCTCATATGTCCAAATGGAAAACGATTTTTGTACAAATATGATAAGCATGTCCGTGGAAATAAATATGGTAGGACAGAAGAAATCTATGAATGTGAAGATTGCACCAATTGTCCTTACAAAGGTGAATGTTGCAAGAGAACATCAGGAAATTGCACTGCCAGATTGAATAGAGAATTAACAGCAATTCACCATGAAGTAATAGACAATCTTGAATCTGTACACGGTGCACTTCTTAGGATGAATCGAAGTATTCAGGCCGAAGGAACGTTTGGAGTAATCAAGTGGGACAGAACTTATAAAAGGCTATTTAGATGGGGCGAAAAAGCCGTTATTTTGGAATTTACATTAATTTCGTGTGGTTTTAACCTGTACAAATATCATAATAAGATAAATCGTCAGACACTAGCTGCCTGATCAAAAGAAGTTAAATATGAGGAAAATGCTCATTTTACGATGAGTCTATTCAAGTACTCTAAAATTCACAGTTTTCCGTAGTTTTGAAGATAAAGACAGACATCTGCCCACTCTCGTGAACAGATGCCCTAACTTATAGCTGTTTTTTTTTACAGCGCCTTTATTAAATTACAATAAATAACAGTAAACCAATACTCTTATTATTTGTATCACATTTAAAGAAAACGGGTAGCATGATATTATCATGTATTTAAGGAGTAGAAGTTATGGAGAGCCGTATTAAAAAGCTTCGAGAAAAGAGAGGACTCATACAGGCAATTTTAGCAGCTGAATTAGGAATAACACAACAGATGTTAAGTAAATATGAGAGGGATACTTCCACTATTAAAGTTGATGTTCTAAAAGAATTGGCAAAATATTTCAATGTGACAACAGATTATCTATTAGGACTGTCAGATGTGAAAAGAGATTTGACTGGGCAAATCAAAATGAACGAAACCATAGATGAATACTATGATTTAATTGAAGTCTATAAAAAGCTAGATGAATACGATCAAGAATTGGTCTGGACGATGATGGAAGCTATTAAAAAAAACGATGAGAAGAGGAAGAGAGAAGAAAAATGATAAACATAGCAATCTGTGATGATAATATTACTACAACAGGCGAGTTAGAAACTATGTTGCAAGAAATAGCAAGAAAACATTTTATCCAGTCAGAAACAGAAGTCTTCTGGGATGGAAAAAAATTGGCGGAATCGGTAGAAAGGGGTGCTTGCTTTGATATTATTTTTTTGGATATAGAAATGGGAAAAGAAGATGGAATAACAGTGGCACGAAGAATCAGGGAATGGGATAAGAATATTCTGATTATTTATGTTACTAGTCATGAAAGTTATATGCAAGAATCTTTTGCTGTAAGACCATTCCGCTTTTTAGTAAAACCAGTAGGAGAGAGTAAATTGGAAAAATGTTTCCTGGAGGCATATGAAGAGGTTAGTGGTAATGATAGTTATTTTCGGTATAGCTACCAACGGATGAATCATAAGATTCCAATTCGGGACATTCTCTACTTTGAGAGTAATAGAAGAAAAATATCGATAGTTACCCAAAAAGGTGATTTTGAATTATATGGGAAGTTGAACGAGATAGAGCAGAGCCTTAAAATTAGTAAAGCTGCTTTTTTGAGAGTCCATCAGTCTTATTTAGTAAACTATAAATATGTAGAGGGTTTGGGATATGATTTTGTAGTAATGGATAATGGAAAAAGAATCTCCATTAGTGAGGACAGGAGAAAACGTATTAGCGAACAATACTGTACAATGGAGGATACTTTCTATGTTGGTAGATAGATGGATAATGGAAGTCCTAGAAATATTACTTGCAATATTTTCGGTTTATCTTTTTTTCCTTTATTTTGGTATATTTTTTCAAAGAAAGGAAGGAAAGATCCGTGCTCTGATTGGAGTGGCAGCAATTCTAGCGTGGCAATTCGATATTTGGGACATTTTTTGGATATTACCATCAGCTTGGAATCTGTGTGTCGCAATGGGGGTAACGATATTTGCAGTAGCAAACATATACGAGGGAAGGATTTGGATGAAATGCTTTTTTGCAATTACATTTGTAGCCATCTGGATGCTGACCGAAATATTAGTTGGAGATCTGTTCATGATCTATAATATAAATATTGGTGAAATGCAAGCTCTTGGTTCTCTCATCTCAAAGATTTTCTTTTTCTTCATGATTATTGCTTTGAAAAAGGTATTTACCAATGAAAAGGTTAGAGAACTTCCGCCTAAGCATAATATTCTGCTAATTCTTATTCCAATAGGCAGTATGTATATTATGAACGCAGTATTTATTTTAACCTACAGGACAGAATGGAAATATGCGGAGGTACATTCCCTTATTTCTACGGTAATAATATTATCTATTAATATACTGATTTTTTACATATATATTAAGTTGGCTGATGATTTACAGGTCAGACATATTAATATGGTATATGAACAGCAATTGGATCTATGCGAAAGACATCAAAAAGAAACAGAACTTTCAATATTACAGATGAGAGATGTACGCCATAGTATGAAGAATCATTTTCTGTCTATTTTAGCATATGCAGAAAAAGGAGAGTGTGGGAAAATTATTCGATTTGTAAGAGATGTGATGGATGAAGGAAAATTGAATATATCCGATACAGTGAATACCGGAAACATAGTAATAGATTCGCTTGTTGGCTATTGGGAAAAAGCAGCTGAAGATAGAGGAATAGAGTTTCAGATAGAGATAGACGTTCCGATGGATATGCCATTTCGTGGGGCAGATATCAGCTTGATTCTGGGGAATCTACTGGAAAATGCGGTAGAAGCAGCTGATAAAGCAAAACAAAAAAAGTATATACAGTTTAAGCTTAAGTATGATAAAAAGAATCTACTAATAGTGGTAAAGAATAATTATAGAGGTGAGTTGATAAGAGGTAAAGGAGAGGTGCTGAGGACGACCAAGTCAGATGCGGTTAATCATGGCATAGGACTTCCTTCTGTTCGGAGAACAGTAGAAAAATATCAGGGGACGATGGCCATTGATGATTCGATGCCTAATTGCTTTGTGGTTCGAGTAGTTCTGTATGGAACATAACAGTGGGAAGGAATACATAAATGTCCGGTATTAATCAGTATAATATTTAAGAAATTTGGTATTGTAGATTAAATCTGACTAGAGGGTAGAAAGTGGGGGCGTGGAGTGGAAATATTATTATTTAGTGATAGCAAAAGTGTGTTTGAAAAGACTAAATTAATTTCAAAAGGATGGTTTGAATTAACTTGGTGGAAATATAGTGATTTACAAAAGGTGCATTATCCATTTGCGAATATTGTTATCATGCATTTTGATAGAGTAAGAATTTTAGAAGGTATATTTTTACCAATTGTAGAAGTAAGGAGTAAAATGGGAATGTCCATTCCCATTTTAACAATAATAGATGGAACACCACAAGAAATCTATTCTGTATTAAAATCTGGTGTGTATGATTATATAACCACAATAGAAGACAAGACAAAATATAAGAAAAGAATAGAAGAGATGGCATTATGGTATTGGTATCTGAATAAATTTAAAAAAACATAATATGATACTCAGCTTATTTATTATAGTTATTTGTGATCTGTCTAGTAATGTACGCTATGTAAATGAAATAATATTTATTAGAAAAAGTTACATGAACACTCGATATTATGACATGAAAATAAATTGGTGCCTATTTTATGATAAAGTATTAATAAAACAATGAAAGGAGTTTATAAAACATGAAGACTAAAAATGGAACAATTCAGCCCACTAAATTATTAGCAAAAGCATCTCTAAAACTTGGACAACTTTCTGCAGATAGTGCCTGTGTCTACATTTTTCACCAGCCCAAAATACCGGATGGACTTAAAAGATTAAAGAGAAAATAAATATGAGGTTTTTGTCGGAAAAAATAACAGATCATATTGTTAAGTCTGGTGCAATTTCCGAGGAATCATATGCAATATATCAATATGGGTTTCAAATAGGGCTTGAAATGCTAGGGTGCTTTTTGGTTAGTTTATTTATAGCCTTATATATGCATATGATTCCACAATTCTTTGTATCCACTGTTGTTTTCATGTTATTACGTACTTATGCTGGTGGTATACATTTGAAAAGCTATCTTGGTTGTTTTTTTTGCTCTATTGCAGTACAGACTATGATATTGCTTATCAATGAGTATTATGCATTAAAATGTACTATAGCATGGCTAATTATTTTAATTGGAACAATTTTAATATTGAAAGTGGCACCGGTTGAAAATGTTAATCGAGAATTAGACCAATATGAAAGAAAGCACTGTAAAGGTGTTACAAAGAAGGTTTTGACAGGTATAATTGTAGTATCTGCTGTATGCACTTATTTAGAAAGATACAATACAGTGTCATTGATAGCGTTAACCATTATGATGGTTATCATTTCTCAATATATGGGGATAGTTATGTTTAAATTGGGAAAAAACAGGCGGAGATAGTAGGAAAATCTATTATTTTCGCCTTTTTTACCATTTAAAAATCAAAAGGAGATATTTTAAGAAAAGAGTTAGAGGGTACTTAACATGAGAAGAATAAATTATAGCATTTTATGCTTGGTATTTGTAGTGTTTTTAGTTTCTGGCTGCAGACAGAATCATATAGAGGGAGAACCTGATGTCATTAGTAGTAGGAAAATGAATCATGATGAAACATTAACTGTTGTTGCAAATAGAGATACTATTGAAGATAAAGAAAAATTTGCAGAACTTCTTATCAAGAAATGTAAGGATAATTCTTTTCAATCTATTAAATTTTCTACAGATTATGGTTATGCTACAAGTCTTGAACTTCAAGTATATTTATGGAGTGATCAGATAAAGGGGCGGGATCCAGTAATGGAAATAGAGTATTTACCAGTTGAATGGGGCAAAGAATATGATATTGTACATAATTCAGAAAATTTCTAAATGTATATTGATCGAAAGCTAATAAATTGATATTTGAGATTCTTTGTAACTGAAAAGTCTTTTCTAAAAGGGATATGAACTTAGTGTCCATTAATATGTATATCTAAATAGTGTCTGCTGATTAAACCGTTTCTGGTTCAAAATCAGCAGACACTAATTATGATAGTATTAGTTCTGAATGTGATAACCAGATGTTGGGAATTATGATTTCAAACCTTGCAAATGATATGTATGCGAAAGATGCGTCTACAAAGAGTTCTAGTGCAATGAAAATTAAAATGGAATCAGGAGAATATTGTGGTGGTGATGCTCCTTATGGATATAAAAGGGGGCGGATTCCATTAACGAACTTCTTGGGCTGACGATCAAATCAGCCCAAGAATAATATTAAAAAACAGATAAAGGAAAAGATGGAGGAGTTTAAAGATGAACAGGTGGACGAAACGGTGCATGGCATTTGTACTTACATTGACAATTATATGTACTTCAATGAGCGCAGTGAAACCAACAGTGGAAACGACATATGCGGCCACTGTGCAAAATATTACGAAGTCAGCAAAGGTTGTATGCAGGAAGACGGTTGCGGTGAAAGCACCGTCAGGATATAAAAATTGTAAATATTCAAGTACGAATCCAAAGGTGGCTTCCATAGATGCAAAGGGAAAATTAAAAGCCCTTCGTCTGGGCGTTACAACCATCACGGTAAAAAGCGGTACGAAAAAGAAAAGCTATACGATCACGGTTGTTCCGGAAAAGAAAAGTGATGTAAGACTTAATCAGGAACTGATTCTTGGCGGACAGATGGTTCAGTTAAAGTTAGTATCCGATAAGTATGACACAAGTCAGGTAAAGCTGTATGTTGATAGTGCCTTTAAGGAAATTGACCACAGGGGAAATTGTAATTTCAAGAAATATAATGGTTATCAGGCAAGTGGATCGCTTTATTATTCGTATGGGCAGTTTACCAGAAATATTACCATGTACATCTGTGATAAAGATGTGATTTTTGATGGATTAATAGAGAATTCTCAGGCTGGGGTAAACTATGATGCAGATTCTCTGCAATGGGAATTTTTGGGGAAATCATTCCATTATAAACAGTTAAAAAATAAAGGCATCGAAATTCAGATGGATGGCAGTGCATTGCCGGATCAGATTGTTTATACTCCGGGAGATCATACATTTACTGTTATTGCCGGAAAAGAGATATATAGCAAAAAAATTGGTGTCAGTTATTCGGTCAAAGATACGCTGATAAAAAAAGACGCAAGAGGATATACAGAGGATGGAAAAGCTGTATTTGATGCGGCCTTTGCAGCAGTTGATCAGGTAGTGAAGGACGGAATGGGCGAGGAAGAGAAAGTAAAAGCCATTCATGATTATTTAATCTATCATGCCAATTATGTCAATAATGGAGATTATAGTACCGCGGAAAACTGGGCATATGGAGCTGGTGGAGTATTGTTACATAAAGAAGGTGTCTGCCAGAGTTATGCGTTTGCTTTTTATATGATGGCAATATCTGCCGGGCTTGAATGCAGGTTTGTGTCCGGTACGGCAGATGGGGGTGGGCATGCATGGAATCAGGTTAAGGTCGATGGAAAGTGGTATTATATTGATTGTACCTGGGATGATCCGGTTGGCGGAGGATATGAAAATTATAAATATTATTTATCGGAGAGCCTTTGGGCAGATCATATTGCAGAGACGGCAAAAGATCTGGCGGAGGATGGAAAATATGATTGGGAGCATTATTATCTGACAGGAGCAGATTATGCCAGATAATAAGACTCTGTGGCAAGAGGGCTTTGCATCATGCAAAGTCCTTAATTATTACTCCCGCTTGGAAACAAAATTTTCTACAATATCCTGAATCAATGGAAGGTCTTTTTTGTTGCACAAGGCAAGAGAATCATAAATATTTTTCGGGAGATTGTCCGTGTGTAGGCTTCCAAGTAAAAGAAAATCAGGAGTGGTATCCAGCTGCTCACAGATTTTTACAAATGTTGTCAGGCTTGGAATCTGTTTTCCGGTTTCAATCGAAGAAATATGATTGTTGGAAACATTTACTTTTTCTGCCAGTTCTGCCTGACTCATTTTTAATTCTTTTCTGCGTCTTTTCATGCGTGTGCCCATGGCATTTAGATTTATATGCATAGAGTTCCCTGCTAATTTGTATTTTATAAAGTATCTTTCTAATGCATTAGCATATCAAAAAACAGGGAAACTAAAACAAAATATGAAAGAAAAGTTCTGTAATACATGGAATATTTATAACATTAAGAGAAGAAAAGTTCTGTAATATATGAAATACTGGAACAAAACTTTACAAATAAATGTATTCCATTTATGATGGAAAAAGAAAGGTGGACAATACCATGAGTGATCAGATCGAAAGAGAACAGCAGATAGAAGAGGAATCGCTGACGAAAAACAGTCTTCAGATACAGAAAGCGGCATGGATCCGGGAGGAACTGGAAAAACGCCGGGCGCAGGAAGATCAGCTTTTGCAGCAGATCCTGCGGGAGCAGCAGATGCTGCAGGAACTCGATGAAGACATGGATCAGAATATGGCGCATGCAAAAGAGGGGCGGAGATACCGGGAAGATATGAAAGCGCGTGTGGACGACCGCGTGTATGAAATGCATGACCTGAGCGCAGACAAACGGGAGGGCATGCGGGAATACGGCTATGCGTACCGCAGGGGCTATGCACTGGCAATGGTTTTCTTTTCGCTGGCGTTGTGTGTGTTTGCCGGGTATCTGCATGGCATCGCTTCCCAGACATGCCTTGTACTTATGTTTTTTACCGGAGTACAGGCAGCCATTCTGGTACATAAAAAACAGTGCCCGAAGTTCTGGCAGTTTGTCTGTGATGTGTTTTCTGCGTTGATTTTTCCGGGGATGCTGATCCTGTTTATTGGTTGTGAACTGCACTATTCTTATTACGAACGTGCACTGCCCTATTGTCTGGCTGTCGGACTTTTCCTGCTTGCACTGACAACGGCTTCTTACTTTTTATACGATCCGTACCGCAGTGCACGCCGCAGGGTGGGAGATGCCAAAAGCATGATTCGCAGTATCGAGCGGTCTGCAAAGAAACAGGTGAAAAAGAATCAGAAGCAGCAGATAAAAGAGGAACTGCGACAGGATCGTCTGCAGAAAAAAGAGTCCGAAAAACTGTTGAAAATCCAACAGAAACAGGAAGTGCGCTTAGAAAAACAGGGGAAGAGACTGCAGAAATGGGAAACGTGGAAACAACAGTTTCTGGAGCGGTTTCAAAAGAGAGAGGATATTGTGGATGAAGAGGTATCCGACGAGACGTTGCCGGATACGGCTGCAGGGGATGAGACACTGCCGGAAGAGGCTGTAGTGGACGAAGCACTGCCAAAAGAGACTGCGGGGAACGAAACACTGCCGATAGAATCCGGGGAAGAAGATCCGGATGATCCGCACATTTGATACATGGGGCAATCAGGCATATTTACTTCACAACAACTTTCATTTTCGCTTTCCTGCCACTTCCGGTTGTTACCGTAATCGTGGCCTTACCTGCTTTTTTGGCGGTCAGCTTACCGGTCTTTTTATTGACCGCAACAACCTTTGGGTTGGAAGACGTAAAAGATTTGCGATCCGTGCAGCCATTCGGTTTTATTTTGACCGTTGCCTGCGCGGTCGTATTTTTTTTCATGGTAAGTGTGGGTTTCGTGAACTTAATACTTGTTGCTTCCATATAGGAATAGACCAGATCACAATATCCTTTGTCGGTGTTGGCACCTTCCAGTGAACCTTTCTTTGTATACTGCCATAAGTCTGCAGATACCGGCAGCTTTGGTCTGGTATCACTGTAAGATGCAACCCAGACTTTACAGTTTTTCAACTTTTTCCAGTCAAAGTTTTCGTTCAGGAAGGAAGCGGAAGAATAAATCATCGGCACGTAACCGGCATTGGCGATCGTGTCACAAAAGGCCTTTGCAATCGCAGTCGTATTTTCCCTGCCACCTGCAAAGGTGCCCTTGCGCTCCATGTCATAGGCAACCGGATAATCCAGATCCCTTCCATCAAGAATCTCCAGACAATACTCTGCTTCTTCCACGGCTTCTTTCGGAGTCCGCACGCAGCACACATGATACACACCGACTTTCAGCCCGGCAGAAACAGCACCATCATAATTTGCCGCAAATTGGGTATCAACATCCGGTGCCCGGCCCTCTCCGGTACGGATCATTACAAAATCCATGTCTGCTTCTGCAACCTGTTCCCAGGTTACGGTTCCATTATAGCTTGATAAATCAAATCCCTGTCCACGAAAGTCTGCTGCCTGCACAACGGTAACCGGGATTATTGTAACCATCCATAGCGTTGTCATTACCATCGCCAGAACACGAAATCCATTTGTTTTTATCATTTTATGTCTCCTGTTTATCTTAACGTGTCAGCATGCCGTGATGTTCTTCCATAAATCCGCTGAAGTGAAGATTTTTGTAGCCGAGTTTTTTAAATTTCTTCATGGCAACGTTTGGTTTGTGGTAATAACTTCCGATAATATACAGTCCGGTTGTTTTGTCCGGAAGCCGGCGGCAGACACGTTCTTCCGTGATTTTTTCGATTGGAAAATTGATGGCACCGGCTACATGTCCGTGCGCATAATCTTCTTTGGGACGGCAGTCAATGAGGACTGCGTTATCGGATGTGGTTACTTTATTTTTGGCCTCGTTGACGGTCAGTTTTTTCATAAAAATGCTTAACATTGTAAAACCCCCTTAATAAAAGATGCAACTATTCAGATTATTATACCCTATTTGGTAAAGATTGCAAGAAAAATAACGGTGGGCACAGCCTGTGTTTCCCGTTTTAAAGGATAATTTTAGGAGATATAATAATTTATCAACACAACCGCCTATCTGGAATAAAACGGAAAGGACGAAAACAGATTATATATTCCTCCCTTGCTGGCAATCAGGAAGATTTATTGTCAATCCCTGTCTCTCCGACGATTTCAAGCAAGTTTGGTATTAATACGGAAAAGCTGCAACGGTAATAATAATTGTAATTTGCCCATCAATCCGCTATACTATAGCTAAGTATAGCGGATTGATACGTTTTGTGGAGGTTCATATGGCATGCACTTTAAAACTGCCGGTAGGAATTGATAGTTTTGAAAAAATCAGAAGGAACAGATTTTATTATATTGACAAGACAAAGCTCATAGAGCAATTGGTTGAAACCGGTGGAGAGGTCACTCTTTTTACGAGGCCACGTCGTTTCGGTAAAACTCTGAACATGCGTATGCTTAAAGCCTTTTTTGAAACCGGTGCGGATGAGTCATTGTTTGATGGCTTATATATTGCGCAAAATAAGGCACTTTGCGAAGAACATATGGGAAAATATCCTGTTATATTTCTGTCATTAAAGAGCGTGGAGGGATTGAAATATGAGGATGCTAGATATCGTATTACTGAGCTCATTGGAATAGAGGCAGAAAGATTCGGCTTTTTAGAAGATAGTGAATATTTGTCAGAAAATGAAAAAAAGCGCTACAAGGCGATTATTGCATTGAAGGATGGAACGAATGTAATGGATGAAAAAGTGCTTGTATCGAGTCTGCAGATTTTATCTCAATTATTATATAAGCATTTTGGACAAAAGACAGTAATATTAATTGATGAATATGATGTACCTCTGGATAAGGCATTCCAGAATGGCTACTATAAAGAGATGGTTTCACTCATCAGAGGGCTTTTTGGACAGGCACTCAAGACTAATGAGTTTCTGCAGTTTGCCGTACTTACAGGCTGTCTACGTGTATCCAAGGAGAGTATTTTTACAGGTCTCAACAATTTTGAAATCAATTCCATTGTAGATATCGCGCATGATGAACAGTTTGGTTTTACTGATGATGAGGTCAGGAAGCTGCTTTTAGATTATGACAGGTCTGAGCGATACCCTGATGTAAAGGAGTGGTATGATGGCTATCATTTCGGTAATACCGACATTTATTGTCCGTGGGATGTAATCAATTTTGCCAAGAAGCTGGTTTTGGATCCATCAGCCAGGCCGAGTGCATTCTGGATTAACAGCAGTGGCAATGACATGGTGAAGCGCTTTGTGGACAAGGCGGACCAGACTACGAGAGATGAGATAGAAAAGCTCGTGGCTGGTGGTTTTGTTGAAAAACAGCTCCGCCTTGACTTGACCTATGATGAGATTGACAATACTATAGACAATCTGTGGAGCGTACTTTTTACAACAGGCTACCTGACTAAGGCTGGTGAGGTCAGGCTGCCTGACAGCGAGAGCTATGCCTACAAGCTGGTGATTCCAAATAAAGAGGTGCGTGAAGTGTTTGTTCTCCAGATTCAGGAGTGGTTCAAGGCTGTTGTCGCAAAAGATGATGATACCATGAAGCTTTTATCCAGAGCCATCCTTGATAAAGATGAGAAGCAGATTGCAAGACAGCTTAACATCGTGATGAGCCGCATAATAAGTATACTTGATACCAAGGCTTCTGATGATATGAAGGAGAACTTCTATCACGGTCTGCTCCTCGGTCTGCTTCGCGGAAGCAATCCGGGCTGGCTTATTAAGTCAAATCGTGAGTCGGGAGACGGTTTCAGTGATATTTTAATCAAGCCGGAGGACCCGGATGCAGGTATCGTTATTGAAGTGAAATATGCAAAAGAGATGATAAGCCTTGATGCAGCGTGTGAGGCTGCTATGGCGCAGATTAAGGAGAAGAGGTATGATGAGGCTCTGCGCGATGAGGGCAGGTGTGATATTTTAGCATATGGTATTGCTTTTTGCAGGAAGAGGTGCAGGGTTGTAGGAGAAAAAATAAATGATTAAAAACATAATATTTGATATAGGAAACGTGCTTGTCAGGTTCCAGCCGGACGAGGCAATGCGTGAGATTGGCATTGAAGAAAATAAAATAGCAGCTTTAGCCCATGCAACATATGAAAACCCTGTCTGGGTTGAGCTGGACCGTGGTGTAATTCCTGAGAACGAGATAATTAATGAGATGGTTAAGGTGGCTCCACAGTATGAGGCGGATATCAGGAGATTTTTCAAAGAGGGAAAGGCTTTTGTTGTAAAGGCATTCGACTATGCAGCAGACTGGATTAAGGAGTTAAAGAGCAGAGGCTATAAAGTGTATTTGTTATCGAATTATCCAAAGGAATATTTCGAGCTTCATACACACAGTGAACTTAGTTTTGTGTCACTTGTTGACGGCAAAGTCATTTCAGCTATGGTTGGGATGATAAAGCCTGATGCCGGTATCTATCAGTGTCTGTTTGATAAATATAATCTGAATCCGGAAGAATGTGTGTTCATAGATGACAGACTGGAGAATATCGAGGGTGGCAGAAAGCTTGGCATGGAGGGAATAGTGTTTACAGACTATGAGACCGGAAAGAAAAAGCTGGAGAGGATGCTGTCTGAGAAATAAAACAGTATTGTAAAGCAGTTGGTAAAGGAGTAGGTTATGACATTAGAAACTGAGAGATTAATACTTCGTCCCTGGAAAGAGGATGATGCAGAGAGTTTATATAAATATGCAAAAAATCCAGAGGTGGGGCCTATAGCAGGATGGCCAGTACATACAAGTGTAGAGAATAGCAGAGAAATCATCAAAAGTGTTTTGGCAGCAGATGAAACATATGCAGTGTGTTTAAGAGAAGATAATGTTGCAATTGGAAGTATCGGATTGACTCCGCCAGCGCAGTCGCACACAAAAGCAGCTGATGATGAAATAGAAATTGGATATTGGATAGGTGTTCCATACTGGGGGCAGGGCTTGATTCCCGAAGCGGTTCGAGCTTTACAGAAGCATGCTTTTTTAGATTTGGGGTGTAGTGCTATGTGGTGCGGATATTATGACGGAAATGAAAAATCAAAACGCTGTCAGGAAAAATGTGGATTCAAATATCATCATACGGAAGAAAATAAACCCTGTGCACTTATGGGAGATGTTAGAACGGAGCACTTTACTTATCTTACAAAAGAACAGTGGTCTGATAGTCAGGATAGAAGAATATAAACAAGCATCATTATCAGTTCAAAAGACGAATTATGCTGTCCGTATGTATAGGAAGATAGGATTTGAAATTGTTGATGAAAATGATGAGGAATATATTATGATTTGTAAATTATAGGCACTTGCAAGTTCAAGTTTATAGGGATGATACAACAATTATTTTTGCATGGAAAAAAGAATCCAACGAGAAAGAAAAAAATTGCTTTCTGATAAATTACCTGCAAATCTGGGATATCTTTATGAGAATCTGGTCGCTCAAATGATTGCAGCGTCGGGAAGAGAACTATACTATCATACTTGGAAAAAATAGTTAATAAAGAGAGGTGCATATGCTATGCCAGATATACTCGTGGTTGAAGATGATGAAAATTTAAATCGTGGAATTACATTCTCACTGAAAAAATCCGGATATGAGGTTTTTTCAGCAGAATCAGTGAAAAAAGCGAAAAGAATTGCAAGTGATCATAATGTGGATGTTACCATTTGTGATGTGAATCTTCCAGATGGGAATGGACTGGAATTTGTAAGGTGGATGAGATGCAATTATAATACATACATTATTTGCCTTACAGCGCTAGATCAGGAGATGGATCAGGTTATGGGATATGAAGCAGGGGCAGATGATTATATTACAAAGCCCTTTAGTCTTTCGGTACTTCTTTTGAAAATAGAAGCACATTTCCGCCGCAGACAGGAGAAAACGGAAGCAGGAAAGATGATTTCGGGAGATATCGTATTTATCGCAGGAGAAATGAAAGTCCTGATAAAGAGTCGTGAAATCAGTCTGACAAAAACGGAGTTGAAAATGCTGACATTTTTTCTTCAGAATCCGAAACAGATTCTTTCAAAAACACAAATATTGGAAAATGTGTTTGATCTGGAAGGGGATTTTGTGGATGAAAATACAATCGCTGTCAATATCAGAAGACTCCGTGAGAAAATCGAAGACAATCCGGCTGCACCGGTCTATATAAAGAATATCAGAGGTCTTGGGTATATATGGAATCAGGAGGTAAGGCAGTGACAAAGAGATATCGCAAGAAGATCACAGTAGCGCTCTCCTTGGTTTTGCCTGTCATAGTATTGTTTGCAATATTAAATTGCTTTACCACATATGTGTTTTATGAAGATTATAAATATAAAATGAATCTTATGACAGAGATTGCTGCAAAGGAAGAATTTTCCGGGCTGGATGCTGTTTCGGAATTGCTTAAGGATAAGGATATTGAAACGAACGAACAGGGAAGGCGATTATTGGAGCAATATGGATACTGGGGGAATAAAGGGAATGCATTTTATTCGCAATTCCGGCATCAGGTTATGGTGACCGGTGCTGTAAGTACTGTGATATGCGTGCTTTTTTTGATTTTTTTACTTTATTGGAAGAAAAAAGAAGATGCGTGTCATCAGAAAATTTTAGACCAGTTGGAAGAAATTCTGATCAGATTCCGTGAAAATAAATTTGATGATTTACTGAAAACGGAAAATCATGCAGAACTGGAAAAATTGAATGACCAGCTTGAAGCAATCGGACATCATATTCAGTTGCTAAAGGAAGAAGCACGGGAAGAAAAAGAGAGCACGAAAGAAATGGTTTCTGATATCTCTCACCAGTTAAAGACACCGGTTGCAGCTTTGGATACATGTTTTAGTGTGCTGATGCAGAATGACTTAAGTGCCACAGAACAGGAGGAGTTTCGTATCCGTTGTCGGAGTGCTCTGGATGGACTGGAGACATTATTGCAGTCGCTTCTTGAAATATCCAAGATGGAAACTGGACTGATTCAGATTAATAAGAAAAAACTTCCGCTTATGGATACTGTCATATCTGCTGTGAACTGTACTTATCCAAAAGCGGATGAGAAAGAAATGGAATTCGTTTTTGACTATGCAAAAGAGCTGGAAACATGCATGGTTATGCAGGATAAAAGATGGCTTGGTGAAGCTGTGATCAACGTTCTGGATAATGCAATCAAGTACAGCCCGGATGGTTCAAAAATATTTATCCGGTTACAAAAAAGAAACGATCTTGTAAGAATGGAAATTGAGGATCAGGGAATTGGTATTCCGCAGAATGAGTATCACAAAATTTTTCAACGATTTTACAGAGGAAGTTCCAAGGAGGTCATGGAAAAGAGTGGTACAGGAATCGGACTTTTTCTATCGAGAGAAATTATCGAAAAACACGCAGGTACAATCATGGTAACCTCCGGCAAAAAGAAAAAAGGAAGCACGTTTGTGATTCAATTACCATATGTTGGTTAAATTTTAAGTGGGCAGAAATCTTACAATTCTGTAAGACTTCTGCTCGTTTTTTGAAAGTGAAATGAAAGATTGTCCTGATACAATTTGGATGTAGGATGAAAAATGACTATAAACAGGCAAAGAAAGCGTGCTGAAAAGGTACGCTTTACAGAATGAAAAGGAGGCAACACATGAGTGTGATATTAGAAACCAAGCAGCTTTGTAAGTTTTATGGCGCGGGTGAGAATCAGGTCAAAGCGGTCAATCAGGTGGACATTCAGATCGAGCAGGGAGAATTTGTCGCAATTGTTGGAAAGTCAGGTTCCGGTAAAAGTACATTACTTCATATGCTTGGAGGGCTAGACACCCCGACAAAAGGCAGTGTTACTTTAGCCGGGAAAGATTTATATAGGATGAAGGAAGATGCCCTTGCTGTTTTCCGCAGAAGAAAAATCGGATTTGTTTTTCAGGCATTTAATCTGGTTTCATCTGTTAATGTCTGGGAAAATATTGTACTGCCACTGGGGCTGGATGGAAGAAAAGTGGATGAAGCGTATGTAAATGATATCATTGCAACTCTGGGGATTGAAAACCGGATTTCTAATCTGCCAAATCAGTTATCCGGAGGACAGCAGCAGAGAGTAGCAATTGCAAGAGCACTGGTGAATCGTCCGGAAATTATATTTGCAGATGAGCCGACAGGAAATCTTGATTCTAAGACCAGTGATGAGGTAATCGCCCTGCTTAAGATGACAGCAAAAAAATATGGACAGACAATTGTAATGATTACCCATGATGACGAAATTGCACAGGTCGCTGACCGTATTCTGGTGATTGAGGATGGACAGGTGGTGGATTTTAGATGAAGACAATAAGCAGGATTGCATATAGCAATGACAAAAAGAACAAGACAAGAAGTATACTGATTATGATGTCCATATGTCTGACCACGATGCTGCTTGTGATTATCAGTACTGTGGGAAATGGAATGATACGTTTGCAGAAAAGTCAGGCGGCAGGCTCATATGGAAACAATTATGGTCTGTTTGTCGCAGCAGATGCCTCGCAGTTAAAGGAAGTAAGCCGCCGTGCAGAAATAGATGCAATAGGAATTATGTGTACAGAAGGCATAATTAAAGGCAATGAAAATGGCGGGTTTGTCTGCATGGATGAGACTGCAAGAAAAATGCTTCCCTATAATAAGGAATATGAGTTAAAGGAAGGAAAGTATCCGGAAAAAATGCAGGAAATTGCCGCCGGAAGAGCATTTTTTCGTGCAATGGGATATGATGATGTAAAGGTCGGAGATACGGTTACACTGGATTACCGCGCAGGGATGCGGTCAGAATATAAGCCGGAAGAATTTGTTGTCAGCGGAATCCTATATGACCGGGATGAGTATACCATCGAGGCATCTTATGTTGCTTTCGGGTCACAGGAGTTTTATGATGAGCACGTCGCAGAGAATGACAGACAGTATAATATCTATTTTACGTTAAACGATTCTGCAAATGTATCTATGAATAATATTGAACCGGTTATAAAGCAGATTGCAGCATCTTGTGGAATCGAAGAAAAAAACGTTATAGTCAATGCTCTCTATTTGCAATGGATCTTGCAGCCGAGTTATGAAACGATTGCGGTATGTGGAATTCTGATTCTTGCAATTGTACTTTTCTCTGTTGTGGTCATTTATAATATTTTTCAGGTCGGTATTGTCAACAAGATACAGGAGTATGGAAAAATCAAGGCTCTGGGAGCGACAAAAAAGCAGATGAAACAACTGATCTTCAGAGAGGGTATGTTTTTGACAATTTCTTCCATACCGGTTGGGTTGCTTCTTGGTTTTCTGATTGCAAAATGTGGTTTTAACTGGCTGGTAGAACAGGGAAACCTTGTATCAACCGGGACGGACTCTATGGGAGTCCAAAATCAGCAGGTGCCACTGTTTTCCCTGCCTGTTATACTTCTATGTATTTTCGTATCATTTCTTACCGTTGCTTTGGCACTGCGCAAACCAATGAAAATTGTTTCACGGATTTCACCTATCGAAGCAACACGGTATTTAGAAAATGCAGAAACACACAAAAAAGGAAAACGAAATGGCAGAAAAAATGTCACCGTGTTTTCTATGGCAATGGCAAATATAACGGGTAATCCAAAAAGAACCATTGGTACCATCCTCACACTGGGGCTTTCCTGCGCATTGTTTGTGATTATCTCTAATTATGTAGGAAATATTGATACGGAGCATGAAGCACGTCTTTCCGTTAATCATGGACAATTTGAACTGCAGCTTGACTATTCTGCTGAGTACGATGAAAGATATCCGGAGAATAATCTGGATACGATTCTGACGGATAATCCATTGAATGATTCAATGATTGAAGAAATCAAAAGCATTCCAGGAGTGACAGATGTCATGACGAGAGAGATTGTCTCTGTAAATCTGAATGGAACAAGATTTCCGGCTGCTATTGTGAGTAAAAAGGATTTTGATTTTATGCGCCAGGACGGGGATATTGGCTCTATGGACTATGATCAGGCGGTAAAGAATGGTGAAATTTTCTTTGGCTGGTCAACGTGGATGGAACAAGATGGATATGCTCCGGGTGAATCCATTGCATTTGACTTTGAGAATGGAAGTGGAACCTATACCTATCAGGGAAAGATTGCGGGATCTTTTGTAAGTGCGGACACTTATCTTGTCATTCCGGAAGGTGTATACCGTTCCATGAATCCGAGAGGAACAGCCTATGGCTATCTGTGGGTGGACTGTGATAAAAAAGATGTGGCATCTGTAGAACAAAGTCTGAATACTTTGATTTCTAATACTTCGCATATAAAAATGGATACTTATCATGCGCAGTTACAATCTGCCGAATTTGCAAGTAGCATGATGAAGCTTGGCTGTTATCTGTTTATGGCTATTGTAGGACTCATCGGGTTTATGAATATGGCGAATACCATGATCATGAATATTACGACAAAAAAGCAGGAATATGGTATATTACAGGCTGTGGGTATGACAAATAAACAATTAAATTTATGTCTGCAGTTACAGGGACTGATTTTTACGGTTGGCACCATATGTGTAGCACTTATCATTGGTCTGCCGCTCGGCTATGCACTTTTTTCCTATGCAAAACATAATGGAATATTTGGAATGAATATCTATCATGTTCCAATCGTACCAATTTTTATTATGATTTTTTTGGTCGGTCTGTTGCAGATTGTACTTTCCTGCGTTTTAAGCAGTAATCTGAAAAAGGAAACGCTGGTTGAAAGAATAAGGTATCAGGGATAGCACTTATTCAACAGGCGGAAAAAAATATGATATAATGCGTGTGTATGCAACTCCGACATCAAGTAATATGTTTTCAATCTGAAATTAATGTTGGTACAATTTTGGGAATTGTAATTATTATTATTATTGGATTTTTAGTAAGAGTTGAGACAGTTGTGAAAGCAGTTAAATATAGTCAACAATAAAAGAGTTTTGTGAAATGTGTTTAATGGTGTTAGGCACCAAAAATTTCGAAACAATAAGGAAAAGCTCAATCGGAATTTATTAAGGAGGATATGGATGAAACTGTTTTTATGTTCGCACTTTTCAAGTGTAGGAAGTTTGATAAAAGAAGAAATTGATAACAAGAAAGTCGCATTTATTCCCACAGCTTCGCTGCGTGAAGGCTATACCGGTTATGTCGGCTCGGCTCGAAAGCTATTCAATAAACTGGGAGCAGCCGTAACGGAAATTGATATTTCAACGGAGGCTTATTTAACGATACAGTCCGTTTTTGAAGATGCGGATGTGATATATTTTACTGGTGGAAATTCTTTCTTCCTTATGGACCAGCTCCGTAAAACGGGAACGGATGAGTTATTGAAGAAAGAATTGGCAAAGGGAAAACTGATGATCGGTGAATCGGCGGGTGCGATTATATGCGCTCCAACTATCCAATATATTGAACAAATGGATGAAAAGCCGGAGGACTACTCACAAGAAGATGATGCAGGGCTTGATTTGATTGATTTCTATGTTCTTCCGCATTATCTTACAGCACCATTTAAGAAAGTTACTGAGAAAATAATGACTGAATTTTCGGATTTGAATCTATGCCCAATTAACAACCGTCAGGGAATTGTAATTGATGGTGAAGGTTCAAAGGTTATTTGCAAAGACTAATTTGAAAATTCAAGTTTGCCGAAATATCTGGCTAACTTTCCCAATTTTACAGGCATTCCAGCCCATTCATTAGTGAAATGATATGTATTTTCCCTTATTTTTGCCCTTATGAGATAATCGTAAGGGAAATAAGGGAAAGTTTTATTTAGTCATTGCCTGCCACTTTATCAAGTAACTTTGCGGATTCCCGCTTGGCTTTTCTTGTAGAGTGTGTATAGACATTCATTGTGGTAATCTGCTATTTCTCTTATTATTCGTGCAACTGGTATATGTTGCAATCAGGTGGTATATAAAAGGCTGGCGGGATACAAGGAGTTATTATTAAAATTGCAAACAGATAGATAAAATATATAAAACTATCCATTTGCATATAGAATTCTTTTATCTTTTGAATATTGTAAATATGATGCATAAATAGTATATTGTCAGCATAATTGATACAGATAATATAACGAAAAACAACATCATCTCCAAATATTGTATGATTACAGAAAGTAGAAATTAAGAAATTTCCTCTGTTTTCTTCTTTCTGTATTCATTTGGACTCATATGATAATATTGTCTAAACTTCCGGCAGAAATAGCCGGAACTTGTAAATCCGGTTTCTTCTGCAATGGAAGAAACCGATTTTTGAGTGATATAAAGTTGTTCAGCAGCCTGTGCTAGTCTGTATTGAATTAGATATGCTACCGGAGAACAGTGGATGCCAGTTTGAAAAATGTGTAAAGCTCCACTTTTGCTGATAGATGCCGATGCCGCAATCGTCTCCAATGTAATCTCTTCCATGTAGTGATCATGAATATACTGCATCATAGCTTGTAATCTTGCTTGTTTGTGATTTAATCGATGAATACTGTTAGAATCAGAAGTCCAGTCCATATTTTTTTGCAATATGTTCCAAAGCTGAAATAAAAGTTGTATAGTACATAATTCATTATCCGGTTTAGTTTCCTGAATAGTACAAATTTGCGACAAAAGTTGTAGCACCTGTTTTCCAAATGTGTTGGATGGACTGAAAACTTGATATGGAACAGACGAGCTTATCACAGGAAGAATATATTTTTCGTAAATGAGGCTGTTTTCGGGTGCTAATAGGGTTGGCGAAAAAACAATATTAGGTGCAAATGTACTGCTTTGTGCTTCAAAACGATGCAGGACACCGCTATTGATAAATATGCCGCAACCTTTATGTAGTTCTATTTTACTTGTACCTATAAGGCAGAGCGCAGTACCTTCAGCAGTATAAAGAAATTCTAATTCATGATGCCAATGCCAGTCAATGCGATGGAAGTCAAATTTCCAAATATTATCAGGATAGTATGCAAATGGATAACGATTGTTGCCATGCTGGATGGTTTCTCGTAGTGTTTCATCTGTAGTTATCTTAAAAGTCTCCATGCTATATTTCCTCATAAATAATAAAATTTGTTATATTGTACCATAAATATATGATTTTATACAATGACTAGATATAAAGTTTACGATATAATCACATTTATTAGAGGAGGACAAAATGAAAAGCCAATATAATAAGACAATTACAGCCTGTTTTGTAGGTTATATTGTACAAGCTATCGTTAATAATTTTACACCACTGCTTTTTTTGTTTTTTCAGAAATGCTATCATATTCCAATTTCCAAAATTACATTGTTAGTGACTTTTAATTTTGGGATACAACTACTGGTTGATCTTCTTTCTGTCAGATTTGTTGATAAAATAGGATATCGGATATCAATGATTATAGCTCATGTTCTAGCAGCGGCAGGATTATTCCTTCTTACAGTTTTACCAGAGATTTTACCAGTTTCCTTTATTGGAATTTTGATTGCTGTAATGATCTATGCGGTAGGTGGTGGACTTTTGGAAGTCCTAGTCAGTCCAGTTGTTGAGGCTTGTCCATCCGACAATAAGGAAAAAGCAATGAGCCTGTTGCATTCTTTTTATTGCTGGGGACACGCCGGAGTTGTACTCATATCAACCGTGTTCTTTTATGTAGTCGGTATAGATAACTGGAAAATATTAGCCATTATTTGGGCGGTTATTCCAATTGGAAATGCTTTTGTTTTTTCAAAGGTTCCCATTGCACCATTGCTTGAGGATGGAGATACCGGACTTGGATTAAAGGAATTGTTACGGATGAAAATTTTTTGGATTTTGTTGATTATGATGATATGTGCAGGAGCAAGTGAGCAAGCAGTAAGTCAATGGGCCTCTGCTTTTGCAGAAAAAGGTCTTGGAATTTCAAAGGCAGCCGGCGACTTAGCAGGGCCGATGGCATTTGCGGTTCTAATGGGAATATCAAGATTGTTTTATGGTAAGTATGGTGACCGTATCAATTTGGAACACTTTATGATTTATAGTAGTTTTTTATGTATTTTATCCTATTTAGGGATTTCATTATTCTCGATTCCGCTATTAAATCTGATTGCCTGCGCTGTCTGTGGGCTTTCAGTGGGAATCATGTGGCCTGGAACTTTCAGCAAGGCATCAGCAGCTTTGCCCCAAGGGGGAACAGCCATGTTTGCATTGCTGGCATTAGGTGGAGATATAGGTTGTTCAGGAGGTCCTACATTGGTTGGAATGGTATCAGGAGCTTTTGGGGATAACCTAAAGATGGGAATTTTGGCAGGAATTATTTTTCCAGTGTTGCTACTTATAGGAGTCATTCTTTGCAGAAGACAAAAGAAAATTACTAATTATAATACAGTGAAAAGTAGGCACTAAATATAGCTGCTTATTAAAATAAAAAAGAAAGTGAGAAAAAAGATGGAATTTTTGAAAAACAATCCTAAATGGATACGTCAACCAAAGCAGGTACAAATTAGAGAGGATAAAGTTGTAATTCTTACAGAAAGGGGTACCGACTTATGGGCACGCACTTATTATGGTTTTCAAAATGATAATGCTCCAGTATTTCAAGTTGAAACAACGGACAAGTACTTTTCTTTTATTGTTAAAACAGAATTCGAGAGTACCTGTCGTTTTGACCAGTGTGGTGTGGCTATGTATTTAAATAGTGATAATTGGTTTAAGGCATCTATAGAATATGAGAATGAAAAAATACAGCGATTGGGAAGCGTTGTAACCAATCATGGATATTCTGACTGGGCAACAACAGACATATCCTCTGATATTAAAAGTATGTGGTATCGTTTTTCACGAAGGGACAGTGACTACTGTATTGAATGCAGTGAGGATGGCATAAATTTCAGACAAATGCGTATTTTCCATATGTGGGAAGGTGCAGAAAAAATTACTTATGGAATATATGCATGTAGCCCGACAGAAGGCTCATATAAGGCAACATTTTCAAATATGCAGATTACGGAATGTAAATGGGAATCAGATGCAGACTGGCGTGATTGATGATATGATTTCTAAAGATAAATCTCATATGAGAATCATTATCAGTTAAATTGAATAATAAATATAAGTCAAAAATAATCCCCGAAAAATTTTAGAATTTTTGGGGATTATTTAACATTATAAATAAAGAGTGTCCTCTGCATCCACCCATATTTGCATCGTTCCATCAAGATATAATTTTGCATATTCAAGTGGTTCATCAATGGCAAGTGCGTTTAATGAACAGACTGATCTGGGTGTGGGTTATAAATCCTTCTCAGCTTCCTGACAGTCAATACGGAGCATATAGCCAGCACTGGTATACACATCAATGCTGTTGCGTTGTGGATTGTATTCTGCAAATATTGTTCTCATCGTAACTTATCTCTTCTTATCGTTGAATCAATTATTTGTTACAAAAATCAGAAGCATTTCAATCAGTGCATCGAAAATATATTTCATAGATTGATTTGTAACGCAAAAGACGTTACAATAAAAGAAAGATGGAGGTGTATTCTATGGGAAAAACAGCAACATTAAATATAAGAGTAAATCCAGATGTAAAAGAAAATGCAGAAAGTGTATTGGCACAATTAGGGATACCAATGGCTACTGCTATAGATATGTATTTAAAACAAATATCATTAGTAGGAGGAATTCCCTTTTCTATTGTATTACCAAAAGCAGCTAATTCAGTGAATGCAGATATGATGTCTGTTACACAGATTCATCAAAAGTTAGAAAAAGGATATGCCGATATAGAGAAAGGAAATGTTGAGGATGCAGCTAGTGCGTTTGTGGCATTTAGAGAGAGGCATTAATGAAGCAATATAATCGCATTGCTGATGAAATACTTACATTAGACACTTTCCCAGAACGATTTAGGATTATGGATTCTGAGCCGGAAAAGAGAATGGAGTTGCGTAGAATGCTCGTCGATAATTATTCAGTGTTTTACACAATCCGTGACGAAAGGGTAGTTGTAACGGATGTGTTATACACGGCATCTGATATAGAAGCACGTTTGAGAGGCGAGCTATAAAAGCACGCGTTTATTTGAAGTTGGAGGTAAGATTATATGATAACTGCATTGACAACTGATAGACTTATACTGCGTGAATATAATGATGCAGATATAGATGATTATTTTAGATTGAAAAGCGATAAAGAGACAATGTACTATTTGCAAGATATACAATTATTTTCACAAGAAGAAGCTAATGCGGATTTTGCAAATATACTAGCTGACATGAAGTGTGAGGATAGAAAGTTTTATTTCTTTCACATCGAATTGAAAGAAACGCATGAACAAGTTGGTAGTGTTGGTTATACAGTGGTTGATAATACTCCTAGAGGAAAGATAGTTCATGCAGGCTATTTTATTTATCCCAAATTCTGGAGTGAAGGATATGTTACAGAAGCCTTTAAGAAAGTGTTAGAATATGCCTTTACTGAAAATGATGTTTATAGAGTAACAACTGGATGTTTGGCTGAAAATATTGGTTCTGAAAAGGTAATGATAAAATGTGGACTTATAAAAGAAGCAGAGCACCTTGATTGGGAATGGCATGATGGTAAAATGAAAACCAGATTAGAATATCGATTGTTAAAGAACGAATGGCAAGGTCAACAATGAAACAAAAATTTCAGTTTTGAGAATTGAGAAAATCGATACTTGTAGATGGAGGTAATCATAATGAAAGAATATCAATATTTGATTGGAAAGATTATTGCCGCAGTGGCAATTATAGTTGCCGCAATCATTATAGCGCAGGCTATTGGTGGAGCTGGAGAAAGTATCCGCAGTGGCTTGTTTCAATTAGGGGATGCGCTTCGGTAACTTTTGATTTGTTGAACTGATAAAAACCCTTTAGGAACTAAAGGGCGCACTTCTATACTCTCCTGTCGAGAGTATCGTGCGTCCTGCGGAGCTTCATTCCCGGTCAGCAGAAGAAAACTGCTCGACCGAGAATGTTTCGTCACTTCGTTCCGTCAAGGTGGCTACACCCCCTTGTGCTGCTTGTGCGTCTATCCCCTGTGGACTTGTCTTCCGCAAACGGTTTTGGCAAACCGTTCGCCGCCAGCAAGTTGCAAAAAAGTATGATGGAGGTACTCAATTTGAAAAGAGCTGCAAAAATAGTTTTGATAGGAGTCTGCTTCGGCTTGATTTTGTTATTCCTTAAAATTAGTTTTAGGATTGATGATGCAGCTTTTATGCATGGTTATTGGATTGCGGCGGTAGAAATAACTCCAAGCAGAGTTCCAACTGTTGCCATTGTAATTCCGGAAGTCAGTACAGATACCGTAACATTGGAAACAGTCTCCACAATACTTTCCTTTTTATTAAGCGTCTGTCTGTTTTCTTTATACCGTTCAGTAAACAGAATTGCATAATCTACAATGGCACCCAGCTGGATGGAACGGATAATAACCTTAATCCGTGAAGCTTAAACGGTTATGATGCTACATAATGCTTCCCATAAGTGTTGACATTACAATCATAACGATTGAAAACATAAATGAATCGGCTGCCGTTCTCCGCCCTTTCCAATCTGAATGTTCAAACAAATCAGATTGGAGGTAAGGGAAATGGCATATAACCATGGAAAAGCAGAGCGCAAATGGAAGCTCTGGATTTGGATTACTGTTTTTATGCAACTATTTCTTGTTGCTCTTGACAAAATCATTTTTAGAGATTAAAATTATAACGGTGTTATATAGCACTGTTATATAGGAGGTGTGCAAAATAAACGGAAATGGAACGACTTTAGAAAATATCCACCGGGCAGCGAAAGCGGAATTTTTAGAAAAAGGATATAAAGACGCTTCTCTGCGGAATATTGTGAAATCCGTGGGAATGACTACCGGAGCCTTTTACGGATATTACAAAAGCAAAGAAGAACTTTTTGAAGCCATCGTTGGTGAACATTATGAATATATTCGTAACCGTTTTATAAAAGCGCAGCAGGAGTTCGCCGAACTACCAGCTGCCCAGCAGCCGGAAGTCATGAGTGATATTTCGGGAATCTGCATGTACGATATTCTCTATTATGCGTACGAACATTTAGAGGAATGTAAACTGATCCTCTGCTGTTCGGAAGGAACAAAATTTGCCGGGCTAATTGATGAGATGGTGGAGATTGAGGTAGATGGGACGCATGCCTATCAGGATGTCTTAAGGCAGCTTGGACGGTCCTCTCCGCATATCGATCCTTCGCTGGAGCATATTCTGATCACCGGAATGTTTCATACTTTTTTTGAATTGATCATCCACGAAATGCCGCTAAAAGATGCCGAAAACTACGTTAAAGAAATGCGCGCCTTTTATACAGCAGGATGGATGAAAATTATGGGGCAGTAATGCCTTATAATTTTTGTTTGACAGTTAGCTACAACTAACCTAAATTCGGATATTGTAAGAACATAGACGTGTTCTCTTTATCATAGACACAAAGAAAAGGAGGAATTTTTTTGAAAAAACAATCCAATTTATCACGCCTGCTGGAAATTGCAGGCAGCCATAAGTACCTGACCTATGCTTCCTGGGTGCTTTCTGCCATCAGTGCCCTGATTGCTCTGGTGCCATTCTATTACATCTGGAAAATGATCAAGGAAGTATTGGAGGTGGCACCGAATTTTGGCCAGGCACAGAGCCTGACCGGTAATGGCTGGATGGCAGTATTGTTTGCGGTTATAGCGGTGCTTGTCTACATAGCAGGGCTGATGTGTTCCCATTTGGGAGCATTTCGTATTGCCACAAACCTGCGTATCCAGACCATGGAGCATATTGTTAAGTTGCCTCTTGGGTTTGCCGAGAGTTTTGGCAGCGGAAAACTGCGCAAGATTGTCAACGAATCCAGCGCAGCCACCGAAACCTATCTCGCCCATCAGCTTCCCGACAGAGCCAATGCCATTGCAACCCCCTGCGGTCTTTTGGTGCTGTTGTTCGTGTTTGACTGGAGACTGGGACTATTGAGCCTTGTTCCGGTTGTGCTGGGGTTTCTGATCATGATGGCAATGACCGGAAAGCAGATGCAGGAAAAGATGAAAGAATACCAGAATGCGCTGGATGATATGTCCAATGAAGCGGTAGAGTATGTCCGCGGAATTCCGGTGGTAAAAACCTTTGGTCAGACGATCTTTTCCTTTAAGAAGTTTAAAGACTCCATTGACCGCTATAAAGTATGGGTGATCGCCTATACCAAGCAGCTTCGGACACCGATGATGTTCTATACAGCTGCGATCAACGGAGTTTTTGCCACACTGATCGCCGGAGGACTGTTGCTGACACAAGACGGTGTGACTTCCGGTTTCTTACTGGATCTCATTTTCTATATCATTATTACGCCGGTTATTTCTGTTACACTGACACGCATCATGTTCCAAAGTGAAAATGCCATGATCGTAGATGACGCTTTACAGAGAATTGACAGCGTTTTGCATTTGAAGCCTCTGGAGGAAACCAAACACCCAATGCATCCGCAAAATGCTTCCGTGGAACTGAAATCGGTTCATTTCAGCTATGATGGAGAAAAAGAAGTATTAAAAGATATTTCACTGACCATTCCTGAAGGACGAACCGTAGCTTTTGTCGGCCCGTCCGGCGGTGGTAAAACAACCCTTGCCAACCTGATTTCCCGATTTTTTGATCCCCAGAGCGGATTGGTCAAAATAGGTGGTGTCAATGTGAAAGACATACCGAAAGAGGAACTCATGAATACGGTGTCTTTCGTATTTCAGAACAGCCGTCTGATCAAGGCGTCCATTCTGGAAAATGTGCGTATGGGAAAACCGGAAGCTACCCGTGAGGAAGTTCTGGTTGCCCTTCATCACGCACAATGCGATGATATTCTGGAAAAACTCCCACAGGGTGTGGATACGGTCATTGGTACAAAGGGTGTCTATCTTTCCGGCGGCGAGCAGCAGCGAATTGCCATTGCCCGTGTGATGCTGAAAAATGCTCCTATTATCATTCTGGATGAAGCCACTGCCTTTGCTGACCCGGATAACGAAAGCCGTGTACAGGCTGCTTTTTCAAGACTTTCCGAGGGAAAGACGGTGATTATGATTGCCCACAGGCTTTCTACCGTAACAAATGTGGATCAGATTTTTGTCATTTGCGACGGACGGGTTGCCGAGTGCGGGAACAGCCGTGAATTGCTTGCAAAAGACGGCATTTTCAGCCGTATGTGGAAAAATTACCAGACTTCCGTGCAATGGAAGGTAACAAAGGAGGTGCAGTGATATGATCAAAAAACTGCAGAAAAAATATGCCCTGTCTGAACAGGGGGCAAAAGACCTGATCAAAGGATGCCTGGCCTGTGTCCTTCAGAATCTGTCTTTTATGTTCCCGGTAGGACTTTTATATTACCTGGTCAGCGATCTGATGAACGGGGGTGTTCCCGGTGGGAAAATTCCATTTTATGTGGCAGGCTGCGTGGTGTGTATCGGCCTGATACTGCTGACCACTTTCTTTCAATACAATGCCACCTATTTTGCCACTTACAAAGAAAGCGGCATCCGCCGTATTACTCTGGCAGAGCATCTGCGCAAAATCCCCCTTTCTTTTTTCGGGAAAAAGGATTTAGCCGATCTTACCAGTACCATTATGGCGGACTGCACCTTCCTGGAACAAAGTTTTTCGCATTTTATCCCTGAGCTTGCAGGTTCAATCATTTCTACGATTCTGATTTCCATCGGTCTGCTCTTTACGGACTGGAGAATGGCGCTGGCTGCCTTATGGGTTCTGCCGGTTGCCTTTGCGATTGTGGGATTTTCCGCAAAGATTCAGGAAAATCTGAATCAGAAAGCCATGGATGTAAAGATGGCCTGCGCAGACGGGATACAGGAGTGTATTGAAACGGTACGTGACCTGAAAGCAAATAATGCGGAGCAGGCATATTTAAAAGGGCTGGAAAAGAAGATCCGTGCTGTGGAGCATCGTTCCATCCTCAATGAATTTGGTCTTGCTGCTTTTGTGGTTTCCGCGTCACTGGTGCTGAAGCTTGGTATTGCAACGGTTGCACTGGTGGGAGTTGTTCTACTCATGCAAGGAAGCCTCTCCGTGCTTACATTCTTTATGTTCCTTCTGGTAGTATCCCGTTTGTATGACCCTCTGCAGGGCGCACTCCAGAATCTTGCGGCAGTCATCAGTACACGAACCAACATTGCCCGTATGAATGAAATTCTCGATCATCCCATCCAGCAGGGTAGCGACAGGCTTTCCAATCAGGGGTATGATATTGTCTTTGACCATGTTGGGTTTGCCTACAATACCGGAGAAACCGTATTGAAAGATGTTTCCTTTACGGCAAAACAGGGAGAGGTTACGGCTTTGGTCGGCCCATCTGGCGGCGGGAAAACAACCGTATCCCGGCTGGCTGCAAGGTTCTGGGATATTAACAGAGGAAAGATTACCGTGGGAGGTATGGATGTATCCCGAATAGACCCGGAAACACTGCTTTCTCTGTATTCCATCGTATTCCAGGATGTCACACTGTTTGACAATACGATTCTGGAGAATATCCGAATTGGAAACAAAGACGCCACAGATGAACAGGTCATTGCGGCTGCGAAACTTGCCAATGTGGATGAATTTGCGGAAAAACTGCCGGATGGATGGCATACCAATATCGGAGAAAATGGCTGTGAACTATCCGGCGGAGAGCGCCAGCGTATCTCTATTGCCCGTGCATTTCTGAAAAATGCGCCGATCATTCTTTTGGATGAAGCGACTGCTTCCCTGGATGTGGAAAATGAAACTCTGATACAGACAGCCCTTTCTCGTCTGATCGCAGATAAAACGGTTCTGGTTATCGCCCACAGAATGCGTACCGTAGCCGGAGCGGATAAGATCGTTGTCCTTTCTGATGGCACCGTGGCAGAAGAAGGATCACCAAAGGATCTGGAAGAAAAGAATGGTGTATATGCCCATATGGTAAAACTGCAGACAGAAAGCCAGAATTGGAAACTTGCGTAAAGAAGGAGGAAGCTTTTGGCTCCCACCGTCGGGCTGCCATGATGATGCTGGAGTCTTCCCGGCTGCTTGTCGGCAGAAAGTAATGTGTCAAAACAGGAGGTTTGGCTATGTCCAAGTTAGGAGTCGTGGAGGATACCCTGTTTGTCCCTATGCTGGGAAGAATTTATGCTAGTGAGCATTACCCGCAAATTTTATATGATAAAAAAGCATTGGAAAGATGATAGATTTCTTATGGTAGAGAATGACCGTTTTGACTATATGTATTCTGTGGGAGGAAGAATAAAATTCGGTGAAACTGATTGATGCGGCTCCGATTGGAATCAATGTGCGTTCTACGGTGGCAACTTATGCAAATGTACATGATGAACTTAGGAAGGTATATGCCAAGCTTCCTGATGCAAAGGAAGCAGGATATAAAGCAGGGGATTTTTCTTACAATACAGGAAAACTGCGTTGCCCGACCTGCGATGGAACGGGGGTTATCAGCCTTGATGTGCAGTTTTTACCGGATGTGGAGATACCTTGTCCGGATTGTCATGGAAGCAGATATAATGGAGCTCCTTAGAGCGAGGGACGCTTCTTGTCCGTAAGACAAGAAGATATAGATTAGGTACTCTCTTTATAGGAAGGTGATTGAATGAACGAGCAATTTATACAAGGGGTAATATTCGATTGGAATAGAATTGATAACAATAGTTATTTAAAGAAAATAGAGGCTTTTAAAGGTGTTGAAAAACTTGATTTCAATAAATCAATCACTTTTTTTGTTGGAGAAAATGGCAGTGGTAAATCAACTTTGTTGGAGGCACTTGCTGTAGCACATGGTTTTAATCCTGAGGGGGGAACAAGAAACTATGTTTTTTCTACTCATGATACACATTCAGAATTATGCAATGCGATAAGAATTTCCAAAGGATATCGAAAAGAAAAGTGGGGATATTTTCTTAGAGCTGAAAGCTTTTATAATGTTGCAACACAAGAAGAAGAATATGCAGATATGGCACATCCTTCGGCTAAATATCATGAAAAGTCACATGGAGAGAGTTTCTTAGAATTGGCACAGAATAATTTACAAGCGAATGGTTTATATCTTTTTGATGAGCCAGAAGCAGCATTGTCACCACAGAGACAACTTACATTGTTAATGGAAATATATAAATGTGCAAAGAAAGGGGCACAGTTTTTTATAGTTACACATTCTCCTATTTTATTAGGTATTCCAGATGCAGATATATATTGTTTTGATGATGGAAGTATACATTTATGTGAGTATGAGGAAACGGAAAATTACCAAATTACAGAGATGTTTATAAACAATAGGAAGATATTGCTAGATAGATTACTAACAGATTAGGTATAAAGATATCGACAGATTCCAGTTTATCCAGGCGGAGCCATTCGCATCATGCTGCGTTTCATGCGTATCAACATTGACAGAAGGAATAGATGATTATATAATTTTACGTATACCCGTAGGGGTTACAGGAGGTGTCAAATGAAGCAATGTATGGATGCGGATAACCTGCATCGCAGATTAAAAAAAATTATCGGACAGGTTCAGGCGATAGATCGAATGATAGATGAAGATGTTCCATGTGAAGATGTTCTTTCGCAGATAAACGCAGCAAAATCAGCTTTGCATGGTTGTGGAAAGGTTGTATTGGAAGGTCATATCAAGCATTGTGTCAGAGATGGAATCGAACATGGAGATGCGGATAAGACAATTGAGAATTTTACAAAAGCAGTAGAGCGGTTTGCGAATATGTAACAACGCATGAGAGTCGAAAGGCAGTTATAGGGCATTTTAAATATGCTCTGTAACTGTTTTTTAGTCCTCACTTGATAACCCATACCCCTATTTCATGATGTATTAAAGGTACTGCCGGGGGAGACTATTCCAGTAGATGGAGTCATTATTTCAGGACAGACATCTGTCAATCAGGCAGTTATGACAGGAGAATATCTTCCGGTTGATAAGACAGTCGGTGATGAGGTATCTTCCGGCACAGTGAATCAGTTTGGTGCTTTTGAGATGTGTGCAACAAAAGTTGGAGAAGACAGTTCCATACAGCGTATGATACGCCTTGTTCAGTCAGCGGATGCAGGAAAAGCAAAGATTGTGGGGATCGCTGACAGATGTTGTATTGTCTGATACGATACGAAGTGAGAGTGTTGGTACAATAAAGGTATTAGAAGCATTAAATGTACAGCCGGTACTTCTTACCGGTGATAATGAAAAAGCGGCTGCTTCCATTGCAAGACAGCTTGGTATTTCCGAAATTCAAGCAAACTGTCTGCCGGAGGATAAGTTAAAATACATAAATGAATATCAGAACAGACAGGAAGCTGTCTGTATGATCGGGGATGGAATCAACGATGCACCAGCCTTAAAGGCGGCTGATGTCGGCATTGCTATGGGCGGTGTAGGAAGTGATATTGCTGTGGATGCGGCAGACATTGCCCTGGTGGATGATGAGGTAAAGGAATTGCCACATTTACTGGCACTTTCCAAGCGAATGATGACTACAATAAAGATTAATATGTCATTTTCCATGGGACTTAATTTCATAGCTATCATTCTGGCAATCACAGGCACTCTTGATCCGGTCATAGGTGCATTGGTACATAATGCCGGCTCAGTGCTTGTAATCACAAATTCAGCATTGCTGTTAAAATGGAGGAAATGTCAACTTTAAATCCGGAACATAGAGAGGGGAATTATGAGTAAAGGAAATATGGAAATTAGAAAAAGCACAAGAGAAGATATTAAGCAGATTATGGCTATTTTTACAACTGCTAAGGAGTACATGGCTGCACATGGAAATAAAACACAATGGGGAGATGGATACCCTGGCGAGGAGATACTAAAAACGGATATAGATGCAGGAAACAGCTATGTAATTGTAAATAATGGAATGATTGTGGGAACATTTTCTTTTATTATTGGAGAAGAACCAACTTATCAGGTTATTAAAAATGGAAAATGGACAGATGACAAACTCTATGGGACGATTCATCGGTTGGCATCTAATGGAATAGTAAAAGGAATTGCCAGAGCATGTTTTGAATATTGCATAAAACAGATAGACTATATTCGCATTGATACGCACAAAGATAATATTTCTATGCAGACAGCAATTGAGCGATTTGGATTTCACAAATGTGGAAATATATATGTTAAAGGTGGCGCGGAACGGATAGCATATGATTACATTTCATAAAAAACAATGGTGTCTGACACAATAAATATGAATCATAAAATAGGAATGGATATTGAGATTTAACTTGTTTTGTGATAGAATATCATTACTAAAAAATGTGCAGATATACGGAAATAGGGAGTGCAACGATGGAGATTAAAAGAAACGCTTACCTACAGCAGCTGATCCTGCGAAAAGATAATGGAATGATAAAGGTGATTACCGGCATTCGTAGATGTGGCAAATCCTTTTTGCTGTTTACCATCTTTAAGAGATACTTACTGGAGAACGGCGTTGATGTTGATCATATTATTGAGATTGCATTGGACGGTATTGAAAATGAGGAACTAAGAGATCCTAAGGTGTGTTTCAAGTACATCAAAGATGTCATGAAAGACGATGGCAAATACTATCTGCTTCTTGATGAAGTGCAGTTTATGCCACAATTTGAGGAAGTGTTGAACAGCCTGCTTCGCATGCGCAATATTGATGTGTATGTCACCGGAAGTAATTCCAAGTTCCTGTCCAGCGACATTGTGACCGAGTTCCGTGGCAGAGGTGATGAGATTAGAATCTATCCCCTCTCCTTTGCAGAGTTTTATTCTGTCTATGACGGCGATTATGATGATGCCTGGGATGACTACATGACCTACGGAGGATTGCCGCAGATCGTAAGTTTCCAGAGCGAACGACAGAAAGCGGACTATCTGAAGAACATCTTTGCAAATGTTTATCTGAAGGATGTTATTGAAAGAAACAAGATTCAGAGCGTAGATGAGATTGGCATTCTGGTTGATGTGCTTGCATCTGCAATCGGCGCACCGACCAATCCTTCAAAGATTGCTAATACCTTCGCCAGTGAGCGACAGATGACTTATTCCAATAAAACCATCTCTAACCATATTGACGATTTGGCAGATGCCTTTTTGATTTCCAAAGCCAGTCGATACGATATTAAAGGAAGAAAGTATATCGGTGCAAATCTGAAATACTACTTTACTGATCTGGGACTGAGAAATGCCCGTCTGAATTTCAGACAGCAGGAACCTACGCATATCATGGAGAACATTGTTTATAACGAGCTGCTGATCCGTGGCTACAATGTTGATGTGGGTGTCGTGGACATCTTCGATAAGGATAAAGAGGGCAAGCGTGTTCGTAAGCAGCTGGAGGTTAACTTTGTGGTGAATCAAGGCAACCAGAGGTATTACATTCAGGTTGCTTATGACATGATTTCGGAAGAAAAGCAGACTCAGGAGTTTAATTCTCTGCGTAATATCCCAGACTCTTTTAAGAAGATTGTCATTGTAAATGGCAGTAAGAAGCCTTGGAGAAATGATGAAGGTTTTGTCATCATGGGAATGAAGTATTTCTTGTTGAATGCGAATAGCCTGGAATTTTAAGTCGATTCATCCTAGCTATGGATACCTGGTTTGAAAAACTGATGGTTATCGAAGCTATCATTGAAGCAGATAATGAAATGCAGAGAATAAAAGACAAAATTGGTATGTTACACGAAATTTAGGGAGAAAACTGAGCAAGTAGGAAGGTGGAATATATATGAAACAAGATACTTTAGAGGGCAAAGCAAAAACAAAAAATGGGGTAAAACGGCTGTGTTTTTCCATAATCTGCATTCTTCTGGAAGTGATTTTTATTATTACTATCGTAACACGCTTGAATGAATATGCAGAAATCATAAATTTATTTACAAGGATTTTGAGTGGGATCTTGGTTTTGGGATTGTACGCATCAAATAAGACATCCTCTATGAAAATGCCTTGGGTTATATTAATTTTAATTTTCCCAATTATGGGTGTAGGCCTGTATTTATTGATTGGTTTGAATGGTGGCACACATAAAATGCGTGAGCGATATGCAGAAATTGATAGCAAATTGTTACCAATGCTTTCCGATAATCAGGAGTGTTTAAGCAGAATAAACGAAACGATTCCGAAGGCAGGAAATATTGCAAGTTATATACAAAGAAATTCGCAGTATCCAATCTATCAGAATACGGATATTGTGTATTTTGATGAAGCAGTGAAAGGATTAGAGGCACAGCTTAAGGATTTGGAGAAAGCACAGAAGTTTATCTTTATGGAATATCATGCGATAGAAGACGCTGAAGCATGGCATAAGATTCAAGATGTTCTGGAAGAGCGAGTAAAAGCAGGTGTGAAAGTTAGAGTATTCTACGATGATATGGGTTCTATAGGCTTTATTAACACAGATTTTGTGAAAAAGATGGAGGCAATAGGAATTCATTGCCGTGTATTCAATCCGTTTGTGCCAGGTTTAAATCTGTTTTTGAATAATCGTGATCATAGAAAAATAACAGTTATTGATGGAAAAGTCGGATTTACAGGTGGATATAATCTAGCAAACGAATATTTTAATTACACACACCCGTATGGACAGTGGAAAGATACAGGTATTCGTTTAGAAGGAGATGCTGTTCAGTCGCTTACGGTGACATTTTTGGAAATGTGGAATGCAGTAAGTGATAAGGATGCTAATGATTCTGATTTTAGTAAATACCTTTTCCACTATGATTATGCGGCACAGCAAACTGGGTTTGTTCAACCTTATGCAGACAGCCCTATGGATAATGAGCAAGTAGGAGAAGAAGTTTATATCAGTATGATAAATAAAGCTGAAAAATATTGTTGGTTTATGACTCCATATCTAATCATAACAGATGAAATGACGCATGCGTTATGTCTGGCTGCTAAGCGAGGGGTAGACGTAAGAATTATCACACCTGGTATCCCTGATAAAAAATTCATTTATAATATAACTCGTTCTTTTTATCATGGATTAGTTAAACATGGTGTTCGTGTTTATGAGTGGACTCCTGGTTTCTGTCATGCAAAAATGAGTGTGGCAGATGACTGTATGGCAACTTGTGGAACAATTAATCTGGATTATCGAAGTTTATATCACCATTTTGAAAACGGCTGTTTTATGGCAGATTGTCAGGCAGTTGTGGAAATAAAAAATGATCTGATAAGAACGATGGGAGAATGTCGTGATGTGACAGACCAATATCAAACCGGACGAAGTGCATATTTGCGACTGGGACAATTATTTATGAGATTATTTGCTGGATTGCTATAAGAATCTGATGAACGATCTCTCAAAAAACAGTTAATTTAAAAGTCGACTGTTTTTGAGAGGTCGTTTTGTTATATCGAATGATTTGTACAGAATTTCCGTTTAGGTGAAAAAAATAAATTTTGTTGAGGTTGAATTGAGATTGATAAAAAACAATGGTGCCTGACACAATAAATCACATTATTTCAATTTATATTCTATTCGGAAACAGAAGCATTCTGTCGCCTATATGTATCGTTATCTTTCTGACTTAACTTACTTTCCACCTGCGCCAGCTTCTTTTCCAATTCCTTGACTTTCGTTTCATCTCCCGAAGCCGATTTTATCTGCTGTTTTAATTGCTGTTGCTTTTCTTTAAGTTTTTCAATTTCCCTGTCAACTTTATCTGTATTGGTAGTGCATTCCTTAGCAGATTTCTCTGGATTATTTACTTTAGGATTCCCATCTTCGTCAGCCTTGTCAGCTTTCTTAGGATCATCATAAAATACTTTTTTTCTGCCATCCTCATCCTGTCCCAACCGATACAGACCACTTGGTTTGACACCCGATTTTTCGCTGCTAATGTACTCATCATGTAAATCAGAAAGTTTATCAGATATTTTTTCACCATTCTGTTCCTTTTCAGCTTCTTTCACTTTTTCCCGTTCTTCTTCCAAACGTTTAGTGTAATCAGTTGCGTACTGACCGTACTTTCCATTAATTTCCATTGACATATTGATTATCCTCCTTATTTTTATTACCTAAATTTCTTCCTACAGTATTTTTTTCGTCATTCAAAAACAGTATTTAACCGATTTGCTGTGAAATGCTTTCTGATTGCTGTGGAATGATAAGCATCACACTAAGAGCAAACGATGTACCCTGTGTTTTAATGTTCATTGCACCATGATATTTCTCGACTACTGTGGCGATATTTATCAACCCCGTTCCTTTTTTAAATGTTCCTTTCCCTTGAAAGCTGTTTTCAATTTCCAATAAAATGAAATCTCCCTGCAAATGTCCCTTTATGCAAATATATTTTTGTGCATTGCCATCCATATTTTTACAGGCATGAATTGCATTATCCAAAGCATTTGATAAAATAATGGCAAAATCAATGTCACGCACCAAGCATGGATAAGGCAAAGTCAATGAACAATTGACATCAACCTCCATACTTTTTGCAATGCCCAATTTATTTTCTATCAAAATATCCACTACAGGATTATTTGTAGCGCATGGAAAAGACAATTTCCCTGCTATATCCTCCATATTTGCAATGTAATTTAGTGCCTGTTCTGACTTACCATCTTGTAATAATTCCCGCACTACCATAATATGATTTTTAATGTCATGACGGAAAGATTTCGTTTCCTCATAACGTGCCTTAGCTTCCTCCACATACTGATTCAATGAATGCTCTTCTTGTTCCAAAAGCGATAATTCAGTACTTAGGTGGAAATTCTGCAATAGTTTTTTATAAGCAAACAAAATGCAGAACAGGCTTGCCATTCCCAAAAGCTGTATCATAAATATCTGATAATGATTGATATATATGGTAATTCCACTTTCATCTATGATATTTGTGGCATTTCTATAAATTGTAGAATTGATATATTCATCTATCAAAAAAAGCATCAGTATTGGCGTTAAAATCATAAGGACATATTGTTTTTTTATTCCTTCAGAGTCCATAAAAAATTTATATACTATACGATAGCAAATTACCGCTAACAGTAATGATGCAATATTTCCTGATAACATAAATATCATGCCAACAATTTTTTGATTCCATGAATGCATCAATGGATACAGCATAGCAATTAATGAATTGACAATCCCATAACAAAACTGCATGATTTCAACTGTCAATGCTGAATATAAAAGAACTGGCTTCCAATCTGCTTGACAGACAAAAATTCCGCCTGCAATAAGCAGCAGAATATATACTAAAAACTCAATGATTCCGCCATTAGGAATGACTTTTATTACAATAATACATAATGCCATAAATAAAATGTACAGATATGATTTTATTTTCTTTTGCAAAAATGCAGTAAAAAAATAAGCTCCCGTAAACATTTGAATACTTCCAATAATATATTTACTAAAGAAATCCATATATTCAGCCATCTCATAACCTCCATTCTTTCATATATTGTAAAATCACATTGGAAAACTCTTTGTTCCTCAATCGTGACACAGGAACCTCCATACCGTTTTCCATATATGCTATTCCATTTTTATAACTTTTCAAATATTGCAGATTGATTAAAAAACTCCTATGACATCTGAAAAACCTGCTGTCCAGTTTTGTTTCCAAAGTTTCAATTCGGTCATAAAAATCAATGATTTCAGATGATGTCAAATGCAAATACACTTTTCTGTCAATAACTTCACAAAACACAATCTCTTCAAAGAGAATAATGCTGCTTTCATATCCTCTTTGGACAAGCAAGCTCGATTCACTGGCATTTTTCATGGAAACTAACAGACGTTCCATTGTTTTTTCAAAACAACCTGCTTCTATCGGTTTTACCAAATAATCAAATGCCTGCACTTCAAAAGACTGGAAAACCATTTCTTTTAGAATGGTTATGAAAATCAGAACTCCCTTAAATTTGCGGTTGCGCAGCTTTCTTGCCGTTTCCATACCATTCATATCTTTCATTTGAATATCAAGAAACAGAATATCTATCGTCCTATCATATTTCAATAATTCTTTTCCGTTTGAAAATTGTGATATTACAACTTCCATGTTTTTCTCGCAAAAAAAATCAGACACCATCATTTTAATTTTGTCAGACATATATTTTTCATCATCACAAATTGCAATGTGAAGCATAATACCACCTCCTGAAAAAGTATTGTATCATTTTCGTTCTGCTATAACAATAAAATTGCTTTGGAATGCAGTTTAACAGCAGTGGAATGTTTTTCAGTTCTACATTTTTTGCAGTTCGCGCAAATGCCTAAGCTGTGCTTCACTTAATGTTCTCGGCTTCCCAATTCTGACAAGATTTTTGGGTAAAATATAGGTTTTACTCACTTCTGTCCATGACTTTAACCGGATTACCTCCGGAAACTCTTTACACAGCTTATCCATTTTCCGTATCCATACCGGATTAGCTGTATCGTGATAAAAAACAATGGTGCCTGACACAATAAATTTGGGATTAAAATTCGGCATAGCAGAGAATCATGCGCTGTAGACCAATAAATGAAAGCTATATAGTAGAAAAAGGATTTTGAACATATGAAATGAGAATCAATAATACGAAAAATGATATCAAGATTTAGTTTGTAAAAATTAAATTTGATAAAATACTAGAGATTGCTAACTTTTTGGGAACTTCATTTGTTATATAAAATAGAAGATAAATTTGAGACGAGGAAAATCAAATGAAAAGACATCGGAAAAGTCCTTTAAAAAGAATTGTATTTTTGAGCTTATTTCTTATGTTGGTATCTATAGCATTGGGAAGTAGCATTAACGTTATAAAACAAGGTAAGATCTGGTTGCTAAGTGGAAATGCTAAGTGGAAATTTTTCAGTACAAGCGAAGCAGATACTTCTCAAGGTTGGAATCTAATTCTCGTTAATAAGAATTATCGTATTCCAGATAATTATGATATAGAACTTACAGAATTATCGAATGGAGAAAAAGTAGATTCAAGAATATATCCAGATTTGCAGGATATGTTTAACGCAGCAAGAGCTAATGGCTTGGCATTATTTGTAAGAGAAGGATATCGGACACAAGAAGAACAACAGGAAATTATGGATGAAAAAATTATGTCTTATATGGAGGAGGGATATTCGAAAAAGGAAGCAAGAAACCTTGCAGAGAAATATGTTGCAAAACCAGGTACGAGTGAGCATCAATTAGGATTAAGTATTGATATTAATGCGGACACTACGAAATGTTCATCTGAATCAGTTTATAAATGGCTTGATGAAAATGCATATAGGTATGGATTTATCAAAAGATATCCTTCTGATAAAGTAGAAATTACTGGAATTAATAATGAACCATGGCATTATCGTTATGTTGGAAAAGATGCTGCAAACGAAATGAAAGAAACTGGGATGTGTTTGGAAGAGTATATGGAGTAATTAAATGGTAATAAAAAATATGATTCCAGACTAACTTTTTATTGCCGTTGATTGTTATACTATATAGAAACACATATGAAGGGAGGAAGGGATGGATGAAACCGGGGACGGAACCGGATTTCTTATTATTACAGAAAATAAAAAATGGAAAAAGTGATGCCAGTGAACAGTTGATAAAAAAATATTATTCATCCATATATCAGTATTGCCTTTTGCACACCCATGATAGAAATTATGCAGAAGATTTAACCCAGGAAACATTTTTACATTTTTTTGCATCTTTAGAAACATATAAAGAATATGGAAAAACTAAAAATTATCTGTACCGAATTGCAGGAAATATAATAAAAAACTTTTACATTAAGAAGAAAGAAATTCTGGTTGAACAATTTCCAGAAATAATAGAAGAAAGTATGAAGGGAGTTGAAATCCGGTTGGATATAGAAAAAGCTGTACAATATCTTCCGGACGAAATTAAAGATACAGCAATACTTTTTTTCTTTCAAGGACTAAAGCAGAAAGAGATTGCTCAAATATTAGATATAAAACTATCGCTTGTAAAGTATCGAGTAAGTAAGGCAAAAAAATTATTGGCAGAATATCTGGGAGAGTAGTGAAAATGAAATTATATAAGAAAAAAATAAAAAACTATAAAAAGCTTATACAAGATCATTATGTTAGAGAGCCAGCGGTTCAGAATGTAGTTAGTCAATGTAAAAAAATAAATATATGCCAGCAACGTATATGTTCTTCTTATTTTGAATTCTTATATGAACAATGTAAATTCATAAAGAAAAAGTGGTGGGTTTTACAAGGCGGAACATTGTTTATATTATGGATTTTATTAAATGATTTGGAAAGTATGAAAAGCATAGGGAGGATTATGGGAGCTTTTTCAGTACTATTTTCTATTCTTATTATTCCAGAAATTTGGAAAAACCGAAGATTTTCAGCCTTTGAAATAGAGAAGGCGTCCTACTATTCTTTAAGACAGATATGCGCAGCAAGATTATTGTTGTTTGCGATTGTGGATATGATGATGGTTACTGTATTTTTTATACTTGTATTTGCTACCATACAAATTCCATTAAGCAGTATTGCTATCAATTTTCTGATACCCTTTAATATTTCAAGTGGAGTTTGCTTCCACTTGTTATGTAAAAAAGGGTTTGATATGGAATATGTTTCAGTATGTTTAAGTATGGCATTTGTTATTGTATGGTCTATGATTGTTGCGAATGATGTTATCTATTATGCAATTGTAGAACCGCTTTGGTTGGTTCTGATTCTGATATCCTTTGGATATCTGGTCTTTTGTGTACGAAAATCGCAGCAAGATTATGAATTGGTTTGGGAGGATCGAACGAATGGGATTAGAATTTGATAAAGTGTCAAAAGAGTTTTCGTCTTTTCGTGCAGTAGATTGCGTAAATTATACTATGAAGAAAGGGGTATATGGTCTTTTAGGAGTCAATGGGGCGGGAAAAACAACCCTGATGAGAATGTTATGTACTATCATTAGGCCAACAGAAGGAAAAATTAGATGGAATGGAAAGGATATTTTTGAATTAGGAGAGACATACCGAGGAATATTAGGTTATCTTCCGCAGGAATTTGGATATTATCCGGATATGAGTATTTATGATTATTTGATGTATATTGCGTCTATTAAAGGGATACGCCAAAGTGTCGCAAAACAGAGAATCGATCAGCTATTACGGCAAGTTGCATTGTCTAAATATAAGAAACGAAGAATGAGGACTTTATCTGGTGGAATGATAAGACGTGTGGGAATTGCACAGGCTATGCTGAATAATCCCAAAATATTAGTGCTTGATGAGCCAACGGCAGGGCTTGATCCAAACGAAAGAGTGCGCTTCCGAAATTTAATAAGTGAATTATCAGAAAACCGTCTGGTATTACTTTCAACACATATTGTTTCAGATGTGGAGTTTATAGCAAATGAAATCATTTTAATGAAAGACGGGAAATTCTTTTATACGGGGAGTACGGAAGATTTGGTCCGATCTATGGATGAATCTGTTTTCCAGTGCGTAGTTCCAAAGAATGAAGTTAATTGGTATTTACAGAATTATCTGGTAGGGAATATAAAAACTATTCCGGAGGGAGCAGAATTGCGTATTATTTCTAAAACAGCACCTGTAAGAAATGCAATAAGGCAGGATGCTACCCTTGAAGATGCATTTCTTTTATATTTTGGAGAGAAAGCAGGTGAAGATTATGATGATGAAATATGAATTAAAAAAGTTTTTTCACAAGAAAATCAATAAAATTATCCTTATCGTTATGGTTTTTCTTGCTATTATTATTAGTTACCTGGCTGTCGGTAGTATGCGTTATCGGGATGCAGAAGGAAAACTTTATACCGGTATTACAGCGGGACGTAGGCTTGCTGCTGATAGAAATAAGTGGAAAGGTAAATTGACGGTAGAAAAAATCAAAGAGGTCGTAGAGAACCGGAAAACCCTAGAACAAATTTATCCCGAAGATATACCGGATGCGGAGTATGGGAAAACGGTGCAGTCGTATGATGATATTTTATCTTTTATAATTTATGTTTTTACACCAGATTCTGGTTATGATCAAAATGCGTTATATCGTCTGTCTGATGAGGAGTTAGAGAACTTTTATTCAACGTATGAGGAAAATATCCAAAAAATGGTTCAGTCTTACGGAAAAAGCTCAAAGCAGCAAGAGTTCTTGAAAAGAAAGTACGAAGAGATAGAAATGCCGCTTGATTATGCGGCAAAAGATTCTTGGGATACAATGGCTATGTATGCTCAGACATATGGAATCATACTTGCAGTTGTAATTGGTTTTTTGGCTGCGGGCATATTTGCCGATGAATTTCGTACCAAAGCCGAAGCTGTGTTTTTTTCTACAAAATACGGGAGATCTAAGGCAACTAGGAATAAACTTTTGACAGGTATTGTTATGACAACAGTTGTTTATTGGACTGGAATGGGAATACTGTCAATTGTTTCCTTTGGGGTTATGGGTACAAGTGGATTCTTGACACCTTATCAGATAGATCAGCCGTATAGCATTTATAGTATGACATATGGTGAGTATTACTTTTTAATATTACTGTGTGGATATATTGCTAGTTTGTTTTCAGCGGCGATAACAATGCTGGTAACTGTAAAAATGCATTCGGCAAATTTGGCAATTTGTATTCCTTTCTTTTTATATTGTATGATGCCGTTTATAGGGCGTGCTGTACCGGTTTTTGAAACATTTTTTAATATCATGCCAAGCGTATTTATGAATATTATAGAGTATGCAAAAGTACCGATCATTTTTCAAATAGGACCTATTGTTGTTCGACAAATACCGTTTGTCATGACTATTTATGGCATTCTGGCTATTATATTGCTGCCACTTGTGTACAAAAACTTTTCCAAATATGGAATACAAAAATTTTGAGGAAAAATTTTGATTACACACTCATGCAGAATTCGGGTATTGAGGTGGCAGCTCTGAAAATTGTCTGAATATCCCTTGCGTTGTATATGGATATTGGATGCAAAAACGGAGGTGCGCAATCCGTAAGTAGTTAATGGAAATATGTGATGTATGAAATTGAGGATATAGGCATACATGAAGAACTTCTTAGGCATCATGGATTATACTATCGGTTATATATGGTACAAAAAGAAATGTCGTTATCTGATGAATGATTAAAGCACCAACATTTCGTATTAAAAATATGGTTGCTAGCTCTTTGCTTGGAATGAGGAAGCATTGCAGGGGTATTGATTCATAGAAGGGAAAACTTCTACGAATTAATACCTCTGCTTGTATGTTATAGCAATGAAAGAGTGGACCTGTTCAAAAAAGTAGAGGTTTATTTTGATGTGACAACAAATTATTTATTTAAAAATTCACATGAGGATGATCTGGAGAGAGAAATCTCATATCCGATTACACCGGAAATAAAGCAGCAGGCATGGCTGGAGAACCTGAATCTGTCAAGCGGTTGTTATCATGTATGGTAGGAAGGCCGGTTATACAGAGTGGTGAAATCCTGACAGAAACCTGTATCTTTTACCGAAATGGATATCAGAGTGAATGATTGCAATCCTGTTACGATTCCAATAAAAAGTGATATTTTGGGAAAAAATGGAGATATTGTATTCCGTGCAATTCACAGATTAACGAAAGGCTCCCATAATAAGATTAATACAGATAAAAAAGAGTAGAATTTCTAGTAGATGATATCTACACGATAAGGCAGTGAATATATCTGGCAGGAATCTTTTGCGGTTATAGGGACAGAAGAATGTTTTAAGTATAATCGCACGATTTATATAAAAATATGCGAAAAACCGAGCGATATGAATTGATAAAACTGCAAGAATCGAGTATAATATAAATATCAAAAGGCAAGGGAGGTTTTCAGATGATCGTAACGGCTACGGAATTTAAAACCAATTTTGGTAAATATCTTGATATGTTGCGTTCTGAGGATATTTTTATTACCCGGAACGGAAAAACAGTTGCAAAAATGGTAAATCCGAATGTTTCCGCAGTGGAATCTATCAGCGGAATGCTTGCAGGGAAACTGGCAGATGACTATGATGCAAAAATGCTGAGAGAAGAGAGGCTTGCTAAATATGCGGTTGATGATTGATACTAATATTTTTCTGGATGTACTGGCAGAGAGGGAACCCTTTTTTAAGGATTCAAAGGCTGTTTTGGATCTGTGCGAGAATAAAAGGGTTCAAGGATTTCTTTCCGCATCCAGTGCAACAGATATTTTTTATCTGATTCGTCGCCAGTTGCACAGCGTTGATCTGGCTTATAAGGCGCTTGGCTCCGTTTTGGACATAGCAAAAGTGCTAACAGTGACGAACGAAGATGTGTTGAATGCTTATTTGCAGAGAGCATCTGATTTTGAAGACTGCCTGCTTGCAACCTGTGCGAAGGCTAATCAGTGTGATGCGATTGTGACGAGGAATAAAAAGGATTTTCTTTCCTTTGGGATTACATTGTTTTCTCCGGAAGAACTGCTGAATATTTATTCGTAAAAATATGCACGATTGGTAGCAGAAGGAAAGTAGAAATTTTATAATGAGTGAAAAACCCTGCGTAGGATCAGAAATGTTCTCACAGGGTTTTCTGTATTTGATAGAGTATAGAAAATTAGCAGATTTCTGTTAGAAAGTATCACACCTTGACTTTCCTTATTTTGGAAGAACTTTCTATTGAAAATAGTACTGAAAACGATAGTATGTTGTTTATATAATAAAGACAATGGAGGTTTTATGAAATGAGGATACCTATTTAATTGAGGAAGGTGTAGATGTAAGCTGTGTTCAACAAATTTTAGGACACAGTTCCATTAAGACAACCCAAATATACATTCAGAAAACAATGGTGCCTGACACAATAAAAACGCATAGCCCAACTTCGTTCGGTATAACTGTCTGATTGTGTCGAAATTCGTATTTTATCAATTATATCTGATAAAACTTGATTTGCGGTATTGAAAATCAGTTATAGCCGTGGTACCATATAGACAGTTTCAGAAGGGAGGCTGGTCTACATGATTAAACGAGAAATTTATATGAGCCGTATTCGTCCTTTTATCGGAAATGAGCTGATAAAGGTTCTGACAGGGATTCGCCGTAGTGGAAAATCTGTCATGCTGAACCTGATCCAAGAGGAACTTGCCCAAAACGGGGTCCAACCAGAACAGTTTATTTCCCTGAATTTTGAGAACATGAGCAATGCACACCTTTGTACGGCTGTTGCATTGCATGATGAAATCCTTCGCAGAACAAAAGAAATCAGCGGCAAGGTTTATCTGTTCTTCGACGAAATCCAAGAGGTGGCTGATTGGGAAAAATGTATCAACTCTTTCCGGGTGGAGCTGGATTGTGATATATACATTACCGGTTCCAACGCCAAGCTGCTTTCCGGTGAGCTTGCCACTTATCTTGCCGGACGGTATGTGGAGTTCGTGATTTACCCGTTTTCATTCAGAGAGTTTATGGAGCTGTATCACACCGTTTACGAAGGTGCAGACGAAAGACAATGCTTTACAAAATATCTGACGCTGGGAGGAATGCCCTATTTGAGCAACCTTCGCTACGACGATGCCGCCAGTCGTCAGTATTTGCGGGACTTGTTCAACTCCGTAGAGCTGAAAGATATTATCAAGCGAAACAATATCCGTGATGTGGATATGCTGGAGAGAATTATTGCTTATATAACTTCCAACATCGGCACTACCTTTTCTTCCACAGCCATTTCCAAGTATCTGAAAAGTGAAGGGCGCTCCGTTTCACCAGAAACGGTACTGAACTACATCAAAGCCTGCACGGACGCATTCCTGTTTTATCAGGTGAAGCGCCAAGACCTCCAGGGAAAGAAAATCCTGACCGTCAACGAGAAATACTATGTTGCAGATCATGGTGTCCGGGAAGCCGTGTACGGTGGCAACATGAAGGACATTAACCTTGTCCTTGAAAATGTTGTCTACATGGAGCTGCTGCGCCGTGGTTATTCTGTGACTGTTGGGAAAGTCTCTGACAAGGAGATTGACTTCGTATGTGAAGATCATGGGAAAAAGCTGTATGTTCAGGTTTCCTATCTACTTGCCTCGGAGGAAACCATCCAGCGTGAGTTTGGGGCGTTTGCCGGTGTTCGTGACAATTTCCCGAAATACGTTGTAACGATGGACGAACTGGATATGAGCCGAGATGGAATCAAACACCGCAATATTCGTGACTTCCTGCTGGCAGAGGAATGGAACTGAAATGTTCTTCTTTCACCAGAAGATATGCAGAAGTTCTTCCAATGCCGAGAATGAAAAAACAATGGTGCCTGACACAATAAATATTGTATAAATGTCAATGCTGTTGTGGTACATGTTGTATTCTGCGTAAATGGTATTCATGTTGTGTCTCCTTTAAACCAATAAAAATATAGAAGCATTTCAATCAGTTCACCATGTCAGTTTCATTTTGTGTTATACTGGTTTATGGAATTTACCAATCTGCTTCATTATTTTGTATTCTGAAACGTTCGAAGCATGCGAAATACCTGTTCCACCGTATCGGTCATATTCTGTTTTGCATGATCGGTCTGCATGGCTTCTTCAAGCGAAACTGCGCCCCGCACAATCGGGAAAAAGGCATCAATTCCTGCTGCATGACAGGCTTTTGCATCTTCCGTCACGCAGCCGGAAAATGCAAGCACAGGTTTTTGAAATTCTTTGGCAATCTTTGCAACGCCGGCAGGTGCTTTCCCCATGACGGTCTGACCGTCCAGACAGCCTTCTCCGGTGATGACAATATCTGCATTTTTTATATAGTCGGAAAGATGGGTTTCTTCCAGAATGATGTTTACACCGGATTCCAGAGTGGCATGGAAAAAGGTGAGAAAAGCAAACCCAAGGCCACCGGCAGCCCCGGCTCCTGCATGCGCGGGATTCGTTTCCGGAAAGCTTTTTCCGGCGAGTGCGGCATAGGAGGAAAGCCACTGATCCATCTGCTGGATCATGGCAGAATCTGCGCCTTTTTGCGGACCGAAAACGGCACTGCATCCCTGCGGACCGCAGAGCGGATTTGTTACATCACAGGCAATTCGAAACGTACATTCTTTCAGTTCCGGCAGTACATGGGAGTCTGAAATCACAGCCAGATCCCTTAAGCCCAGAGCACCATGACGTACCGGGACCCCTTCCTGATCCAGCAGGTCAAATCCCAGTGCCTGCAGCATACCGATTCCTCCATCGTTTGTAGCACTTCCGCCGATTCCTATAATAAAATGTCTGCAGCCTCTGGTAATGGCGTCTCTGATGACTTCCCCAACCCCGTAGGTCGTTGTATACAAAGGATTCCGTTCGGTTTCGGAAAGGAGTGTAATTCCGGCAGCCCCGGACATTTCTATGACTGCAGTTTTTCCAGCATCCAGAATGCCGTAACTGCAAAGTACCGGTTTTTCAAGAGGCCCGGTTACGCATACCTGTGTGCATGTGCCGCCACAGCCAAGCGTCAAAGCGTCCACCGTGCCTTCGCCACCGTCTGCAAGTGGGCGGATGGCGATATCTGCATCCGGATATATGCGCCGGATTCCGGCAGAGGCACTTTCCCCGGCTTCGAGGGAAGTCATGCTTCCTTTAAAAGAATCGATGGCAATAACAACGTTCATGTATACTCTCCTCCTGATATCTGATGGTTGTATTACATGTCACCAGGCGGAGCCGGATGACATGCTTCATTATAACATGAAAACAGCGGAGTGGAACTGGTGAATAAAAGAAGTATGCATATTATTTGACACGCGTCAAATGATATTAGAAGTTATATTTGACGTGCGTCAAATAATATAAAAGAGGGAGAAGTGCTGCACGCGATGTGGTAAATGATGTGAACCGCTGCAGGAGTCGGGCAAAGCCTATATCTTTCATGTCGTACGAAACCCAAACCGGTCTGAAACTGATATAATAGGTACGTAGGTCAGGAAAGTTCCAATAAGGAACGTACCTTAAATCAATCAGTACAGAACATCTGATTTATGCACCAAAGTCAGGCAGCAGTTCCCAGAAATTTGTATTTCAATTGATTAAAAGCGAGACATAAAAATATTGCAGTGAAAAAATAAAATGTGGTTGCAACAACATATTCTTTTCCCATTTTTGTGTATAGTGTAACGGAAGAATGAAAAAACTGTTTGTAAGAGAGTCTATATAAATGGGAAAGGATAAAATCATGGAACACAACACACGGGTAGAACAGATCAAAACATATCTCGAGCGGCTGAGCGCCGGGGAAGAATTGGAAAAAGTAAGGGCGGATTTCGCAAAAGAATTTAAAGAGGTTGATCCGGCAGAGATCATGCAGGCGGAGCAGGAACTTCTGCAGGGCGGCACACCACTTGAGACCGTGCAGAAATTGTGTGATGTCCATGCGGCACTGTTCCGCGGTGCAACGAGTGAGGAAAAAATAGCTAACGCGGAAAAAGCGGTTGCGGCATCGGTAAAAGAGAAAAAGCTGGCGGCTACCGCGGCTTTAACCGGAATCACCGGACATCCGCTGCAGACGTTTACCCGCGAAAATGAAGTGTTGGAAAATGTCATCCGGGAATGCAGGAACGAAATAGAGGAAACCAATACCCTTTCACCGGAGCGGTTTGGAAAGCTGCGGGAAGTTGCGATCCATTATGCAAAGAAAGGGGATCTTCTGTATCCGCATCTGAAAGTAAAATACGGGATCAGCGGCCCGTCGGATGTGATGTGGACAACCGATGATGAGATCAGGGATGAACTGGCGGCACTGGCAAAGCAGCTGCCGGTTCAAAAGACGGAAGATCACTGGCTGGAACGTTTTCGCATTGTGTTGCAGCGCGTGGAGGATATGATCTACAAGGAAGCCAATATTTTCTTCCCGAACTGTGCCCTGAATTTCACGGAGGAAGAGTGGTTTGGAATTTACCGCGATTCGAAAGATTATCCGGTCTGCTTTGGTGTGGAAAATGCGACCTGGGAGGCGGCAGAGAAGTATCTGCATACAGAAAATTGCAGTAAAGATGTAAGAAATGGAGAAATCATCATGCCGGGCGGGCACCTGACCGTTGCGCAGCTTACCGCAATGCTCAACACGATTCCGATGGAGATCACATTTGTCGATGAGGACAATATCAACCGCTTTTTCAATGAAGGACCAAAGGATTTCAAGCGTCCGGGCATGGCGATCGACCGCGAGGTATTTTCCTGCCATCCCCCGAAAGTGGAGCAGCAGGTGCGGCACATTATCGGGGAATTCCGGAAGGGGACGCTCGACAAAGTGCCGATCTGGATGGAGAAAAACGGAAAAACCATGCTGGTTACCTATATGGCGGTACGGGATGCCACAGGCACATATCTCGGGACCATGGAGCTGGTGCAGGATATGGGCTTTGCAAAAGAGCATTTCCTTTCCGACGTAAAAGCAAAAGAAGCAGCGCTGCGCGCAGGTATGGAAGATTAACTTATTTTTGTTTTTCCATATGATTTAATTCCGGAATCACGGTGGCAAGCATCGTGAGAAAGCACAGGCTTCCACCGATCACATTTGAGACCGGTTCCGCCATAAACACACCTCTTGTTCCCATGCCAAGTGCATATGGGAGCAGGTAGGTCAGCGGCACAACAATAAATACCTTACGAAGCAGGGAGAAAAAAATCGCCTGCTTCTTTTTATTTAATGATTTAAACGTGGTCTGTCCGATGTATTGCAGATCCATGAAAATAAATGCGGCAAAATAAAGTTTTAAGGCAGGAACCGCGTCTTTGATCAGCTCGCTGTCGGAACTGAAAATCCCGATCAGGAAATGAGGTGCAACGATAATGACCGACCACATGGCGGCGGTATACACAAAGATCATAACCGCCATTGTACCAATTGCCTGTTTTACACGCTTCGGGCGGCGTGCCCCGTAATTGTAGCTTAAAATCGGGGAACTTCCCTCATTCATGGCATAAATTGGTGTCTCGACAAGCTGCCGGACGCTGGAGATGATTGTCATCACGGAGATATAGATATCGCCTCCGGTCACGGAGAGCACATTGTTGCAGCAGATGCTGACCAGACTGTTGGTAAGCTGCATAATAAATCCTGCGGTTCCGAGGCTTATGATGTTTTTGGCAGTTTCCGTGCACCGGGAGAGTTCGCTTCTGGTCAGAAACCGTACGTTAAGCTCCGATCGTTTTTTCAGAAAATAGAGGACAAATGCGGCGGAGAGTGTCTGGGAAATCACGGTTGCAATTGCAGCACCCCGGATTCCAAGCGAAAAGACGAAGATGAAAACCGGATCGAGAATGCAGTTTGCCACCGCGCCGATGGCAACGGATGTCATGCCGGTCATGGCATATCCCTGCGCGTTGATAAACGAATTCATACCGGTGGATATCATGGACGGAAGTGTGCCGACTAGATAGATCATCAGGTACGGGTATGCATAAACCAGAGCAGACTCGGAAGCGCCGAACAGACGCAGGATTGGGCGCGCAAACAAAAATCCAATGACCATTAAAACAATTGCGCCGCCGCAGACCATCGTATAGGAGGTATTCATAATTTCGGAAGCTTTCCGGGAATTATTTTCCCCTCGCCGGATGGAAAAAAGCGGAGCACCGCCGCTGCCGAACAGGTTGCTGAAAGCCGTGATGATCACAATAATCGGAAAACATAAGCCGACCGCGCCGAGAGCGGTTGTGCCGATATGCGGGATTCTTGCTATATAAATGCGGTCTATGATGTTGTAAAGCAGGCTTAAAAGCTGCGCCACCAGCATGGGAATCGCTGCGTTTAAGATGTTGCTTGGGATGGACCCGTGTTCAAAATCAATTCGTTTCATGTGTATCAGTTCTTTCTTAATATGTATTACTGGCACTTAGTATAGCACAAATTAGTATATATTAAAATCAAAGAGATTGTGGTATGCTAGAGACAGGAATCTGGTCGTAACGGTTTGTTGGTAAAATGGTGGATGGTTACGAATGACATTACGGAGGTGTCAGGCATGGGAAGTTATCTGAATCCGGGCTGCAAAGGCTTTGAGGAGAGCTTAAATTCCGCAATTTATGTAGATAAAACTGGGTTAATCGAAAAAGTTAATGCGGTTGTTGACACACGGCAGAAATATATTTGTGTCAGCCGTCCGCGGCGATTTGGAAAATCTATGGCGACGGATATGCTGGCAGCATATTACGATCAGAGCGTCGATACGGCGCGGTTGTTTGATACTCTGCAGATTGCAAAGGCAGAGACTTATCAGAAATACCGGAATCAATATGATGTGCTGAAAGTGAATATGCAGGAATTTTTAAGCATGACGCACAGTATGGATGAAATGCTTGCGGTTTTTCAAAAACGCATGATTGCAGATCTGAAAAGAGGATATCCTGATTATGTCATGGATGGAGAAGACAGTCTGGTGTTTGCGATGAAAGACGTATATGCACATACGAAGTGCCCGTTTATCATACTGATCGACGAATGGGACTGTCTGTTCCGCGAGTACAAGCAGGATAAAGAGGCGCAAAAAAAATATCTGGATTTTCTGCGGGTATGGATGAAAGATCAGGAATATGTGGCACTTGCCTACATGACCGGAATTTTACCGATAAAAAAATACGGTTCGCATTCGGCACTCAACATGTTTACGGAATATTCCATGACCAATCCACGCGAGATGGCGGAGTTTTTCGGTTTTACCGAAGAGGAAGTGCACGCATTGTGCGCAACATACAAGCGCAATTTTGAAGAAGCGCAGGCGTGGTATGATGGCTATGAACTTGTCGCAATGGACGGAGAAAACCCCAAAATCTATTCCATGTACAGCCCGAAATCAGTGGTCGATGCAATGTTAAGCGGTCTGTATGATAATTACTGGAATCAGACCGAAACATATGAGGCATTAAAAATTTATATCCAGATGAATTTTGACGGGTTAAAAGATGCCATTGTGCGGATGCTTGCCGGGGATCGTGTGGAAATCAATACAGGGACATTTTCCAATGATATGACAACATTCCAGAACCGGGATGATGTTCTGACACTCCTGGTTCATCTGGGTTATCTGAGTTATCACTGGATGGACAAAACGGTGTCGATTCCAAACAAAGAAGTGTCACAGGAATATGTAAATGCAATCAGTACCATGGACTGGCATGAGGTGATTGATTCTGTCGAAGCGTCGAAAAATCTGCTGGAAGCGTTATGGATGCAGGACGAAGAGGCAGTGGCAGCAGGCATTGATAAAGCGCATCGTGAGATTTCCATTTTGCAGTACAACAATGAAAATTCGCTGGCATGTACGATCAATCTGGCGTTTTATTTTGCACGGGAATACTACACGATCATAAGGGAATTTCCGACCGGAAAAGGGTTCGCGGATCTGTGTTTTATTCCAAGAAAAATGCATGCAGACAAACCGGCGGTTGTGATTGAACTGAAATGGGAAAAATCCGCACAGGGAGCCATTGCGCAGATCAAAGACCGGCACTATACAGATGCCTTAAAGGAGTATCGGGGAAATCTGCTCCTTGCCGGAATCAACTACAACAGAGAGACAAAAACACATACGTGTGTGATTGAGCAATTAACAAAAGAAGACTGACAGGAGGAAACCAAAATGAGCAACGTATTAGAAGAAATGAAAACCAGAAGAAGCATCCGAAAATTCAAACCGGATGCCATCCCACAGGAAATTTTAGACCAGATCATTGAAGCGGGAACCTATGCGGCAAACGGCAGAGGCGCACAGAATGTCATCATCATTCAGGTGACAAACAAAGAGAAGCGCGATGAAATCGCAAAGAAAAATGCAGAAATCATGGGAAGTGAGGGTGATCCGTTTTACGGCGCACCGGCAATGCTCATCGTTTTAGGAAAAAAAGACTGGCCGACACATGTCTATGACGGCAGTCTTGTGATGGGAAACCTCATGCTTGCAGCCCATGATCTGGGAATCGGCAGCTGCTGGATTCACCGCGCGAAAGAGGAATTTGAAAGCAGCTGGGGCAGGGAACTGCTTGCATCCCTTGGGATTGAGGATGAATATGAGGGAATCGGACACTGTGCGCTCGGCTATGTGGACGGGGATTATCCGGATGTTATTCCAAGAAAAGAAAACCGCGTATTCTATATCAGATAGGGCAGAACTGCCATGAGAGAAGAGTATCGCGTTTATTATGAAAATTATGAAGAACTGGCCCAAGAAGAACCTGGTGCAGAGATTCCTTTGCAAAAGGATATTGTGTGGGAAAATAAAAATTCCCAGAGTGAACGATGGAAAGCATTGTCGGTTTTTGCCTGTCCACAGGGGCTGGTACTGGAACTGGCAAAGCAGGTGGCATCAAAACAGTACCTTGCGTTTTATGAGAAATGGAAAGAGGCGGACGAAGACCGGCTTACGGATCGGCAGCTGTCGCAGATTGAGGAAGAATCCCCACTTGGTGAATGCCCGGCAGTGTTGCTTACCTGTAATGGGGAGGAACTGCAAAGTGACGGAACCATGGGGATGGGCTGGTATCCGTCAGACATTCTGGAAAAGCTGGAATGGGAACAGGATCCGGAGGCAGAAGCCTGCAGGCAGCATTATGGTTTAGACCCTGCATACCTCTGGTGGATCGGGCGTTTTCATTTTATGTGGAAGCAGCCGGTAACTGCCAGTAAGATACAAAACCTTGTGCTGACATTGCAGGCAGAAGAAAAAAGAATCTATGGAGAAGAAAGTTTTATTCTTCGCACAGGCGATCAGATCCGTTTTTCACATCCGGTCACAGGGCAGACCTACCGGCTGGATGTGCTGGAAATAGCAGAGGAAGAAATACCGGCAGAACGGATGCCGGACAATGATATGTGTTACCCACGTTTTGCGCAGAGCATGCGCTACAAACTGACACCCGATGATCCGGCCGTTTCTCTCGAGGACGATTCCCCGGCAGAAAAAATTTATAAAAAGAATCCGGACGGTTCCCAAAGCGAAGTGAGTGGGGCGATTTCATTTTTTCTTATGGGAAAATTGAAACCAGAGAAGCAGAACCGTCTGACAACCGGAAATCTGCATTATGCCCCGGTTACGGAGACCGCGTGGATTCCGGTATTTGAGGTGAAACGAAAGGAAGACATTACGGTCGAAGCGATGCCCGGACACAAAAATTAAGGTAGAAGGACAAACGCCGGATTGTGATAACGAAAAAAGGAGATAAAAAATATGCCTTGTACAACGATATTAGTAGGAAAAAATGCAACCTATGATGGTTCAACCATGATTGCGAGAAATGATGATGCGGGTGGAAATGATCACTTTACGCCAAAGAAAATGATTGTGGTGCAGCCAAAGGAGCAGCCACGTGTATACAAAGCGGTACTTTCTTCTGTAGAAATTCCGCTTCCAGAAAATCCGCTTCGCTATACGGCTATGCCAAATGCAGTGGAAGGGAAAGGAATCTGGGGTGCATGCGGAGTCAATGAAGCACGGACCGGAATGACGGCAACCGAGACAATCACATCCAATCCACGTGTACTCGGTGCAGATCCGCTGGTGGAAAACGGCATTGGAGAGGAAGATATTGTATCGTTAGTACTTCCTTATATCTACAATGCAAGAGAGGGTGTTCAGCGGCTGGGAGAACTTCTGGAAACCTATGGCACTTATGAAATGAATGGAATTGCCTTTTCCGATCAGAATGAAATCTGGTGGATGGAGACCATTGGCGGACATCATTGGATTGCACGCCGTGTGCCGGATGATGCGTATGTGGTTATGCCAAATCAGCTTGGAATTGATGCATTTGATCTGGATGATGCATTTACCATGCAGGAAAATCATATGTGTTCCGCAGATATGCGGGAGTTTATTTCGGATCATCACTTGAATCTATCCATGGATGGCACTCTGAATCCGCGCGAAGCTTTTGGCAGCCATGACGATGCAGATCATGTGTACAATACACCGCGTGCGTGGTATATGCTGCGCTGCCTGAATCCACACACATACAACTGGGATGGACCGGATGCGGATTTTACACCGGAGTCCGATGATCTGCCATGGACACTGGTACCGGAGCGCAAGATTACGGTGGAAGATGTGAAATATGTGCTTTCCTCGCATTATCAGGGAACGCCTTACGATCCATATGGAGCGTATGGAGATCCGGGGCAGCGTGGCATGTATCGTTCCATCGGTATCAACCGCAATGATTTTGTTGGTCTGGTACATATCCGCCCGGAGCATGGAGAGGATGCCAATGTACTGGAATGGGTTGCGTATGGTTCCAATGCCTTTAATGCCATGGTGCCGTTTTATGCACAGGTGGAGAAAACTCCGGAATATGTGGCCAATACGACAGCAGAAGTTTCTACAGATAATTTTTACTGGGTAAGCCGGATGATTGGTGCGATGGCAGATGCCTCTTATAAGAAATCGGTGTTCCATGTCGAGCGGTATCAGGAGAAAGTGCTGTCTAAAGGACATGAGATTATCAATCATTATGATAAGCTGCTGGAAAAAGAAACCGACGCAGGAAAGCGCATGGCACTTAAGACAGAAGCAAACAATGCGGTGGCAGATATGGTAAAAAAAGAAGCCGCCGATACACTTGATAAAGTTCTGTTTGAACTGTGTGGACAGATGAAGAATGCATTTGCCCGTTCCGATGCTTAACGCATCAGTTTCCGCCGCAGAAGCAGATATGCCGTGATCATAACTGTACCGGTCAGTACCCAGGAAATCGGATAGATAATCATAACAACCCAGAATTCATGTACGGCACGGCAGACAGTGTTGATCCAGATGAGGCGCAGCACGCAGGAGCCGACCACGGTGATCAGAGCCGGTGTCAGGGAATGGCCAAAGCCACGCATGGCACCGCCGCTGATCTCGTAAGTGGAGGTCAGAAGTTCCAGTGTGGTGACGATCAGAAGGCGTTGTACGGCAAAAGTCAGGACATTCGGATCGGTTGTGTACAGGCGAACGAAAAAGTCCCGGCCGAGTACAAAAACACCGGATAACAGGCCGCAGAATATCACGGAAAAAATCATGCAGAGACGGTATACTTTTTTGCACCGCTGAAAATCTCCGGCACCGTAATTCTGGCTCGTAAAAGTAACGGTAGTCTGGGCAAATGCGTTTACCATAAAATACGCAAAAAATTCAAAGTTCAGTGCAGCTGCAGATCCTGCGATAGCGTTTGATCCAAAACTGTTAATCATACTCTGGATGCAGACGTTGGCAAGGGAAAAGACCATGCCCTGCAGGCCGGCAGGAACGCCAATGATCAGGATTTTTTTCAGTTCGCCCCAGTCAATGGACAAGCCACAGAGGCTGACACGGATTGGTTCCTGTTCATGCAGTAAAATATAAAACAGAATACCGGAACTTACAATATTAGAAACAACGGTGGCAATTGCGACACCGGATACTCCCAGATGAAATACAATGACAAGAATCAGGTTCAGTCCGGTATTGATGATTCCGGCGACAATCAGGGCATACAGCGGGCGGCGGCTGTCACCGATGCTGCGCAGGATTGAGGAACTAAAATCATAAAGCATGATAAATGGCATGCCGAGAAAATAGATCCGCAGATATAAAACTGCCAGATCGATAACATCTTTTGGAGTTCCCATCAGTGTCAGTACCGGTCTGGCAATGAACTGCCCCAGTACAAGCACGAAAATGCCGCTGCATAAAGCGACAACGATGGCGGTGTGAATTGCCGCTTTTACATGTTCTTCGGCTTTCTGTCCGATGTAGCGGGAAATAATTACGTTGGAACCGAGCGAAATTCCGATGAACAGATTAATCATCAGTGCGATGAGCGAACTGTTGCTTCCCACGGCCGCCAATGCACGGCTGCTTGCAAAACGGCCGACTACTGCGGTATCCACAGAATTAAATAATTGCTGTAAGATGCTGCTGGCAGCCAGAGGCAGAGCAAAAATCAGTAATTTATTCCACAGTGTTCCGTGGGTCATATCAATTGTATTTTTCTGCTTTATTTTCATAGTTATAAAACCTTCTTTTTATCCTGTTTACTGGCAAACACGATTATAATCCCGGGCAAAAACAAAAGTCAATAGCCAGGCAGACGGGTTTTGACCTTTTGCATAATTGGGTATATAATCAACAAGGAGACAGGGAGAGGTATATCAAAATAAAGGTGGGGTATGAAAAAGAAAAGAAGAACGAAGAAGGTAGCGTTTTCCATTCGGAGCAAGCTGCTGTTATTGCTGTCTGTATCAATGTTGCCATTTCTGCTGATTGCAGTATATCTGTTAATTTCCATAGCTAATTACAACCAGACATATCATGAGATTGTGGATCGTCTTACCATTGCAAACACCTACAATATTCAATTCAAAGAACAGATGGATGAAAGTCTTTACAAAGTCGTTGTGGGATATGTTTCGATGGACAACATTGCAAATGATGAGACGCTTAAAGACCCGTATGTGCTTATCCGGAACCTGAAGAAGAGCTGTACCGGTTTGCGGGATGTGACGAGTGATTATGAAAGCCGTATGTGGCTGGATAGTCTGCTGCGCAATGTAGATACACTCAAAAACCGTGTGGATGATATTGCAGAAAATGTCAAAAAGGGTGATCGCTACGATGAGAACATCCGGCAGCTGGATGACAATATCTATATCCTGACAGAACTGATTCAGGAGGACATTCAGTACTATATTTATTATCAGACAAATTACATGGAGGCTGTGACAAACACCTTAAACCAGCAGATCCACACATTTGTTATTGTGTTTGCTGTAGTTCTTGCGGCACTGGGGATTGTTGTCGGGGGCGCAGGTTTTTTTGTTACGTCCGGAATATTACGCCCGCTGAGACAGCTTTACAATGCGACCGGAGAGATTTCGGAGGGAAATTTTGCTGTGCGGACACACGTAAAATCGCACGATGAAGTGGCGGTGCTTGCACACGGATTTAACGATATGGCGGAAAATATACAGATTCTGGTGAATAAGGTGCGTGAGGATGAACAGAAAATGCGGAAGGCAGATTTACGTCTGCTGCAGGAGCAGATTAATCCCCATTTTTTATACAACACACTGGATACGATTGTGTGGCTGATTGAGTGTAACGAGACAGAACAAGCAACGGAAATGGTTGTTACCCTGTCTGATTTTTTCAGACTTGTACTCAGTCATGGTCAGGAATTTATCAGTATCCGCATGGAGGAACAGCATGTCAGGAGTTATTTGCAGATTCAGGAGACCCGTTATCATGATATTATGGAATATCATATTTTAATAGATCCGGAGCTCTATGGCTATCAGATTCCTAAAATGACATTGCAGCCAATCGTAGAAAATGCACTGTATCATGGGATCAAATGCAAGCGCTCCAAAGGACAGATCTGTATCCGTGGAGAAAAGAAACAGGATCTGCTGATATTGACGGTGACAGATGACGGCGTGGGGATGGAGGAAGCCGATCTGCAGGATTTGCAAAAAGAGATTGAAAAGCCATGCAAACAGACGGATCGTGGCTTTGGACTCGCAAACGTCAATGAACGCCTGCACATGTATTTTGGCGCGGAATATGGGGTAAAGATTGCATCCAGACCGGGGGAAGGGACGCAGGTGACGATCGTGATTCCGGCGGTGCACAACGTAACAGGGGAGGCGATAACATGAAAAAGAAAGGCAGATGGATACCGGTCATCGGGTGTTTGATGCTGGTGCTTTTTCTGGCAGGTTGTGGAAAAATGATAGATATTCAAAGTACGGCAGAGCAGGAGATTCCCAGTCAGAATCAAATTGTGGTAGGGGTGTCACAGCTTGGCAGCGAGTCCATGTGGCGTACCGCAAATTCGGCATCCATCCAACAGGCACTGTGCAAAGAAAACGGTTATTTTTTACTGTTTAACAATGCTAGGCAAAAACAGGAAAACCAGATTAAAGCAATTCGCAGTTATATTTCGCAGCGTGTGGATTATATTGTCTTTTCACCCATTGTGGAGGATGGCTGGGAAACCGTGCTGCAGGAAGCAAAAGAGGCTGATATTCCGGTGATTGTCATGGATCGGAATGTCAGCTGTGATCCATCGCTGTATACGGCGTGGGTCGGTTCCGATTTTACGGAAGAAGGAAGAAATGCCGCGCGCTGGCTGGAGGAAGACCTGAAGGGGAAGAAATTTGATCAAAAGGAAACGGTACATATCGTGGTACTGCGGGGGACTTCTAATGCATCTGCAACGTTAGGGCGCACAAAAGGGTTTGCAGAGATTGCAAAGACGCATCCGAACTGGGAAATTCTGGATTCCGACGATGCTGATTTTACCACGGCAAAAGGCAGAGAAGTGATGGAAAAATATCTGCAGAAATATAAAGATATTGATGTGGTTGTATCGCAGAATGATGATATGACGTTTGGTGCAATCGAGGCAATTCGTGCGGCCGGAAAGACGACCGGGACGGGAGGCGATATTACGCTGATTTCTTTTGACGGAACGAGGAGTGCACTTGAAAAAGTAAAGTCCGGCGTGATCAATGTGGATATTGAATGTAATCCGTTGCAGGGAACATACATACAGGAAATTATCAACCGGCTGGGAGACGGTGAGCCGGTAGACAAAATTAATTATGTAGAAGAAAAAGTGTATACACAAAAAAATGTGCTTTCTGTTTTGGGAGACAGAGTGTATTAAAGGGGATAAAACAAATGTTAAAAGTATTTTTGGTGGAAGATGAGACCGTTATCCGTGAGGGGCTGCGGGACCGGATTCCCTGGGAACAGTATGGGTATCGGTTTGTCGGGGAGGCAGCAGACGGTGAAGTTGCACTGCCGCTGATTCGAAAGACACGTCCGGATGTACTGATTACCGATATTAAGATGCCGTTTATGGACGGGCTGTCACTCAGCCGGATTGTGCGGGAGGAATTCCCGAAGACAAAGATACTCATTATCAGCGGTTATGATGATTTTGAATATGCGAGAGAAGCAATTTCCATTGGCGTGGATCAGTATATTCTGAAACCGGTTACGAGAATGAGTCTGCGCAAGGTGCTGCAGGAATTAAAAGAAAAAATCGAGGCAGAGCAGGAGCAGGAAGATTTTCAGAGCAAACTGGCAAACGAAATGCACGAATATGAGCAGTTTTCCATAAGGCATTTCTTTGAGCAGGTGTTAGAAGGCGAGCTTTGTGTAACAGAAATTTATGATGAAGCTGCCAAATGGTCGCTGGATCTGTCAGCATCGTGTTACAATCTGCTGTTTTTGTACGTGCAGCAGGAAAAAGAGAATGGTTCCGAGCGGGAGATGAATACTTTTGTGCACCTGCAGGAAGAAATTCTGCAGTATTTTCTGCGTTTTCCGCAATATATCCTGTTTCGCTGGAACGTCAACTGTTATGGGGTTTTAGTCAAATGCGATGCGGAGGAAATGGAAGATTATACACAGCGGGCGATTGCACAGATCCAGATGAACTGCGAGTCACAAAACGCCAATGCAGACTGGTATGTTGTTGTGGGAACACCTGTGGAACGGCTGTCGATGCTGAAAGAGTGTTATGATCGTGTAAATCATTATGGTGCATATCGTTTTTTGTATCCGCAAATGCATGTACTTTCGGAAGAGACATTAAAAAGTTATCTGCCGGCGCAGGATGACACGCAGATTGCGGAAGTAGATGCAACAAAAATGTCACCGGAAATTATCTCGGAATTTCTGGCAAAAGGAAGCAGCAAAGAAGTATACAACTTTGTAGAGTCTTATCTGCAGAGCATATCCGAGGTAATACATTCCGTGATATTCCGTGACTATGTTGTGCTTAATATCCGGTTTACGGCGATTGCGTTTATGGAGCGAAACGGTGTGACAAAAGAAGAATTTCTGGCGCATATCGGCAAATACGGAACCAATGTGCATGCGCAGCAGGACGAGGTATTTGAATATTTCCTGAGTATTTTACAGACGGCAATCGATCTGCGTGATGAACAGAACACCAATCTGAGCAGTAAAACGTTAAAAAAAGCACTTGCTTATATTGATGAGCATTACACGAGTGAGAATTTATCGCTGGGTACCGTTGCGTGCGAGGTACAGGTGGGCGCTAATTATTTAAGTTCTGTCTTCAGTCAGAATATGCAGAAGACATTTACCGAATATATTTCGGAAAAACGTATGGAAAAGGCAAAAAAGCTACTGAAAAGTACGGAACTTCCGACATCGGAAATTGCCGCACAGGTGGGGTACAAAGATCCTCATTATTTCAGTTTTGTATTTAAAAAGACGCAGGGGTGCAGTCCGCGTGAATACCGCAGCGGTATTTAAAGTTTCCAGGAAATTTCTGTGGAAGAGACTAAAATCCCCTGCAGCTGGTGGAGGAGAACCCCGGCGGCGCGGCTGCCAGGCGCTTCGGCCGGGGTCAGGGAGAGAAACTCTGTGTGTCCAAAGTGGCACAGGTAGCTGTGGTCAAAGGAGGCAACCGTAATCTCCGGTGGCTGTGGCAGGTCTGAGACAGCACGGCAAAGTGCATAGGCAATGGTATCATTATAACAGACAATAGCGGTGCAGGAAGAAATGAGTTTCTGCATCGCTTTTTGTATGCCATAGTCCGGATCATCGGAAAAATACCAGCATATCAGGGAATCTTCCGGAAGTGCATCTGTGTCCCGCAGGGCATGCAGCATCCCCTGGCAGCGCAAAAGTCCGGAACGCATATCCGCAGGAAAGATCGCACCGATGCGGGTATGGCCGGTGGCGAGCAGATGCCGGGTGAGCAAAATGCCACCGCCAAAGTCATCCATGGTGACGCATGGACAATTGGTCAGTTCCGGATAGGATTCCTGTAAAAAGAGAACAGGGCATTTCTTTTTCTGCAGTTTACGGTACAGATCCAGATTCGGGTTCGTGCGCGCGGTTTTTACACCTTCCACAAGCAGGGCGCGTGGCGGCTGGTGGAGAATCTTCTGTAAAAGAGTATGTTCTGTGGAAAAGGTGTTTTCCGTGATGTGTACAGTCGTGGAAAAGCCCTGTGCTGCAAGTGTTTTTTTGATGTCATGCAAAAGCATCGGATACAAATAAGCAGAGTCACTGGAGAGCAGAAGGTCGATCCGGTCCTCTCCGCGGCTGCGTCCCGTGATATAGGACCCGCTTCCCTGCCTTTTTTCGATTAATCCCTCCTGTTCCAGAACGGACAGTGCCTGCCGCACGGTCTGGCGGCTCACTTTATAGCGCTGGCTGATGGCAGCTTCGGTTGGAAGCCGGTGAATTCCATTGGCTGTATAATCCGGTAATTGTTCGCGCAGACGTCCTGCCAGCCATTTATATTTGATTGCCATAAAATTTTTCCTTTCTTTGATGGAAACAGGCGTGTAATTATTTTTTTTATCAAAGAAAATTTTACCTTTTTCAAAAACAATCCACTTTTCCAGAGAAATTTATCGTTTTCACCAATAAGATTTCAGACAGAATCTCATCAGAAATTACAGAAAATACCATAAATCAAAAGATTTTCCACCTCAAATCAAAGATCTTTCCACATAAAAATAAATTTGTATTCTTTTTAGATGATATCATATAAAATATGTATTGTAAACATATTACAAACCGTTTAAAACAGGCATAAATCGGATTGAAACAGAAAAATACGAATGGTATAGTAAATGCACAAGCAAACAAAAGATTTCATATTGGGAGGTAAAAGGGTATGAAAAAAAGAATCTTAGCAATGTTGACAGCAACAATGATGGTACTTGGACTGGCAGCCTGCGGGGCTACCGATACAAAGGACGGAGCCGGAGATACATCAGCAGCCGGCAGTGGTTCGAGCGGAGATCTGATTAAGGTCGGAATCATTAACAATGATCCAAACGAGTCCGGATATCGTACCGCAAACGATAAAGACATGAAGAACATGTTTACAAAAGAAAACGGTTACGATGCATCATTTGCATACAGCTTAAAGAACGATGAACAGATTACAGCAGCACAGAAATTCATTCAGGATGGTGTGGATTACTTACTTCTTTCCGCAGCAGACACATCCGGATGGGATTCCGTATTAAAGGATGCACAGGATGCAGGAACACAGGTAATTCTTTTTGACCGTGTTATCGATGCAGATGAAAGCCTGTATGCAGCATCAATCGTATCTGATATGGATAAAGAAGGACAGACTGCATGTGACTGGTTAAAGGCACAGAATCTTGATGAGTATAACATCATTCACATTCAGGGTGTTATGGGATCTGCAGCACAGAAAGGAAGATCCGGAGCATTAACAGATACAGCAGCAGCTGAAGGATGGAACATTGTAAATGAGCAGACTGCAGAGTGGAATGCAGAAAAAGCACAGCAGATCGTACAGTCCGTTATCGACAGTGGAGAGAAATTCAACGTTATCTATGCAGAGAACGATGATATGGCAAAGGGTGCTGTTGCCGCTCTTGACAAAGCAAATATTTCTCACGGTGTTGGCAAAGACGTTGTCGTTATGGGATTTGACTGCAACAAGTGGGCATTACAGGAACTGTTAGATCAGAACTGGAACTATGATGGACAGTGTAATCCATTCCAGGCTTCTTACATTGCCGATGTTATCCAGAAATTACAGAACAATGAGGAAATCACAGAGAAGACCATCATCATGGATGAGAAAGGTTTTGATGCAACAACCATCACAGAGGATGATGTAAATAAATACGGTATCTAAACAAAACAGGAAGCATTTGGCGCGGCGCCGCGTATGAGGAAAACGCAGCGCCGCGTTTTCTAACCAAAAAAGCAAGGGGTGAATAAGCTGGTGAAAGAAAATGTTGTATTACAAATGAAAAATATCCACAAAAACTTTACAGGGGTAAAGGCATTGCAGGCGGTTGATTTCTCCCTGCGTGAAGGAGAAATTCACGCGCTGATGGGTGAAAACGGCGCGGGAAAATCTACATTGATTAAGGTGCTGACCGGCGTATATGAAAAAGATGAGGGAGAAATTTTCCTCAAAGGAAACGACAAAGCAGTGGCAATTCATTCGCCGCAGGATGCACAGAATCTTGGAATCAGTACCGTGTATCAGGAAATTACGCTTTGCCCGAATCTGTCGGTAGCAGAAAACATGTTTATCGGACGAACAAAAGGAAGAATGCAGAACTGGAAAAAAATGAACGCCGATGCAGACAGAATTCTGCAATCACTCGATATTCCGGCAAAAGCAACACAGCAGCTGGCAAACTGTTCCATTGCAATCCAGCAGATGGTAGCCATTGCCAGGGCTGTAGACATGGATTGTAAGGTGCTTATCCTTGACGAGCCGACGTCTTCTCTTGACGATAAAGAAGTGCAGAAGCTGTTTGGGTTAATGAAAGACTTAAGAGCCAGAGGTGTAGGAATCATCTTTGTTACACACTTTCTGGATCAGGTATATGAGGTATGTGACCGTATCACCGTGCTGCGGGACGGCAAACTGGTGGGAGAATACGAGATTGAAAAACTTCCACGTGTGCAGCTTGTAGCAAAGATGCTGGGCAAAGAGCTGGACGATGAGGCGCAGATCAAAGATGAGACGCAGGTATATCATGCGGATGAAAATGTTCCACCGGTATTTGAAGTGGAACAGTTACAGAGTAACGCAGGCATCAAACCATTTGATTTCTATATAAGAAAAGGAGAAGTCAATGGATTTACCGGTCTGCTGGGATCTGGACGAAGTGAGTGTGTGCGTGCAATTTTTGGTGCGGACCGTATCATTGGTGGAAAGATCAAAAAGAACGGAAAAGAAATCAAAATTACAAAACCTATAGATGCTATGAAAAACGGAATTGCTTATCTGCCGGAAGACCGAAAGGTGGATGGTATCGTTGGAGACCTCTCCGTCCGCGATAATATCATTCTTGCAGCACAGGTGCTGCGCGGTTTCTTCCGTCCGTTCAGCAAAGCGCAGGCAAACAAATTTGCGGACGAATATATCAAGCTGCTGGAAATCAAGACGGCATCGGCGGATACACCGATTAAATCTCTCTCCGGTGGAAATCAGCAGAAAGTAATTCTTGCCCGCTGGCTTCTGACACATCCGGAATATCTGATCCTGGATGAGCCAACGCGAGGCATTGATATCGGAACAAAAATTGAAATTCAAAAGCTGGTGTTAAAGCTTGCATCCGAGGGTATGAGTGTGACCTTTATTTCTTCGGAAACAGATGAAATGCTGCGTACCTGCTCCCGTCTGATCGTTATGCGCGATCGCAGGAAAGTAGGCGAAATCTCAGGTGAAGACTTAACGCAGAGCAAGATTATGGATACCATTGCCGGAGGTGAAAAAAAGAATGGCTAAAACAAGAACATTACAAAAAAAGAACTTTATGGATATGTTCAGCGGAAAGCAGATTCTGATTCCGATCGTGGCCCTGGTGCTGCTGGCGGTATTTAATCTGATCGCCGATCCATCGTTCTATAAAATAACACTGGACGTAAACAGCGCCGGAAATCATGTATTATCCGGTTATCTGATCACAATTTTGGACTACGGCTCAGAACTTGCCATTCTGGCAATCGGTATGACGTTAGTTACAGCAGCTTCCGGAGGACAGGATATTTCTGTTGGTGCAGGTATCGCGATTGCCGGTTCGGTTATCCTTCGTGTACTTTGCGGCACAAATTCCCGTCCGGATCATCTGCAGGCTCCAATCATTGTAGCCTTTCTCGTAAGCTGCGTGGTAGCTATGCTCTTTGGTGCATTTAATGGTATTCTTGTTGCCGGATTTAAGATTCAGCCGATGGTAGCAACCCTGATTCTTTATACTGCAGGGCGTTCCATTGCAGCATGGATCAACAATAACGAACTTCCGGTAATCAGCGATCCGTCGTTTGGATACTTTGGTGGTTTTATTCCGGGAATTCCAATTCCGACTCCGTTTTTTATTGCGGTAGCATGTATGATCGTTATGGGACTGGTTATGAAATTTACAAGCCTTGGTTTGTATACGCAGGCAGTCGGTATTAATGAGAGTTCTTCACGATTAAACGGATTAAATCCGGCATTTATCAAGTTTTTGAGCTTTGTTATTTTAGGACTTTGTGTGGCAGTGGCAGCACTGATCAAAGTAAGTCGTATTTCCACAATTAACTATTCTGTTATTGCAAAAGATATTGAGATGGATGCGATCCTTGCAGTAGCACTTGGAGGAAATTCATTAAGCGGTGGCAAATTTAATCTGCCGGCATCTATTCTGGGTGCATATGTCATTCAGTTTTTAACTACAACACTGTATAAGTTCAACGTAAAATCCGAAGCAATCTCTGCTTATAAGGCAATTGTTGTTATTATCCTAGTTGTCATCAGTGCTCCGGTGGTACGGGAAAAATTTGCATCTTTTTCACAGAAGATGAAAGTAAGAAATGCAAAGGAGGTAGGCTAATATGAAATCAAAATCCTTAAAAAAGGTATCACTTTCCGATGCCAACCTGCTTTTGACAATCACCATCGTTGTATTTTTCCTGATGTATATCGGCGCGATGATTTTTGAGGGCGGCGGATTTTTAAAACCACAGACATTTTTTAATATTTTAAACGCCAATGGCGCATTGATCATTACAGCATGCGGACTTAGTCTGGTTATGATTACCGGAAGCATTGATATTTCAGTCGGCGGTGTCGTTGCACTTGTAAGTATGTGCTGCGCGGTATATCTGGATTTCAAGGGCGGAAATGTGTTTGTATCTCTCCTGATTGCACTTGCCATTGGTCTTGGATTTGGGCTGGTACAGGGATTTTTGGTAGCGTATCTGGATATTCAGCCATTTATCGTAACACTTGCAGGTATGTTCTTTGCAAGAGGTATGACTTCTATCGTACATACAGATCCGTTCAATGTACAAAATGAGGCATTTGTGAAATTGAAAGATACCCGTGTAATTGTTCCGGGAATGGGATCTGTCAACCGTATTGGCAAATATGTGAATGCATATGTGGAAATCGGTGTGATTGTGGCAATCCTGATCGTTGTGATTATGTTTGTCATGCTTCGTTGGACGAAGCTTGGCCGTTCGTTTTATGCGGTTGGAGGTAACCGCCAGAGTGCTCTTATGCTTGGAATTAACGTTAAAAAGACACGTTTTCTTGCGCATCTGCTGAGTGGGCTGCTCGCCGGTATTGCAGGCTATGTATATTTCCTGCATGTCGGTTCCGGTGCGGCAACACATGCAAGCGGAATGGAAATGAACGCGATTGCATCATCCATTATTGGTGGAACACTCCTGACCGGCGGTGTCGGAAACATCATTGGAACATTCTTCGGTGTACTCTCCCTCAGTACGATTCAGAATATTGTTTCCTCCGCCGGACTGGATCAGGCATGGTGGACAGGCATCACAATTGCAGCAATGCTTTGTCTGTTCCTGGTGATCCAAAGTGTCGTTCTTGCAAGAAAAAAGAGAAAATAGTTGAAAGGTGTATTGACAATTGTCGAATCAAGTGCTATGTTTTTTGTTAACGAAGAGTCATAGAGCAAATGCATAGAACAGAATACGATCACAATATACTTTTTTCCAGAGAGTTGTCGGGCGGTGCGAGACAACAGACAGATATGGTGACCATCCTCTGTGAGCTGTGGGCTGAATTCCGTCAGGACAGTAAGCTTCACCGGTATTCTACCGTTATCAGGAACCTTATTTCTGCAGAGGGGAGTCTGTTGAGATGAGAGTGAGTGGTCGTTTCATACGGCAAATAAAGTGGTAACGCGGAAGCATAACATAAGCCTTCGTCTTTATATACTGATAAGAGGTATATAGTGACGGAGGTTTTTTATTCCTGTTCCATTCTCTTTGCAAATATTAAGAAGGGAGTCGCCAAATGGCGAAAAAACAATGAATGGTTTAGTTATCGTATTAATTGCAATTGTAGTACTTGGTGCCGGCTATCTGTTATACGGACGCTGGCTTGCCAGCAAATGGGGGCTGGATCCGAAAGCAAAAACTCCGGCTTATACGCATGAAGATGGACAGGATTATGTTCCTTCCTCCAAACTGACAGTGTTTGCCCATCAGTTTTCTTCCATTGCAGGTGCGGGACCTGTCACCGGACCGATCCTGGCATCCGTATTCGGCTGGGTGCCGGTATTGTTATGGCTGCTGATCGGAGGTCTGTTTTTTGGAGCCGTGCAGGATTTTGGAGCACTGTATGCTTCCGTTAAAAATGAAGGAAAATCGATGGGAATGATCATCGAGAAATACATCGGAAGAACCGGCCGGAAATTATTTATGCTGTTCTGCTGGCTGTTTACACTTCTGGTTATGGCAGCTTTTACCGATATGGTTGCCGGAACGTTTGTCGGAAAAGGTGTGGAAGGGATGACAAAGGCAACAGGCTATGCGAATTCCGCAGCAGCATCCATTTCCATGTTGTTTATCGTTGTTGCCATCATCTTTGGCCTGATTCAGAAAAAGGTCGGGAAAATGAAAGAGTGGGTTCGCGCAGTGGTTGCCATTGCCCTGTTGGTTGTCATGTTTATCATTGGTATGAAACTTCCAATGTATGCGACAAAGAGTACCTGGATCTATATTGTTATGGCATATCTGTTCCTTGCCTCTGTCATGCCGATGTGGCTGCTCATGGAGCCGCGTGATTACATGACCACTTTCATGCTGCTGGGCATGATCATTGGTGCGGTTGTCGGTGTCATTGCAGAGCATCCGACTATGAAGCTGAATGCATTTAGCGGATTTAATGTAGATGGCAGTTATCTGTTCCCTACCTTATTTGTAACGATTGCCTGTGGTGCGGTATCCGGATTCCACAGTCTGGTTTCTTCCGGAACATCATCAAAGACCATCAGTAATGAGAAAGATATGCCGATGGTCGGTTATGGTGCCATGGTGGTAGAGTCACTGCTCGGAGTCATTGCACTGGTTGTTGTTGGTGCGGTTGCCGTAAACGGAACAAAGCCGGAGGGTACTCCGTTTTCTATTTTCTCTGCTGGTGTTGCAGGATTTTTCGAAAAATTCGGTATTCCGGTACAGGTTGCTACCGTATTTATGACGATGTGTGTATCTGCACTGGCACTGACCTCTCTCGATTCTGTTGCACGGATCGGACGTATGTCGTTTCAGGAGCTGTTTTACGGGGATACTACTGACACTTCCAAGATGCCGGGCTGGCAGAAAGTTCTGACTAATAAATATTTTGCAACAATTATTACCTTATTCTTTGGTTATTTACTGACTCTTGGCGGATACAATAATATCTGGCCACTGTTTGGTTCTGCGAACCAGCTGCTTGCAGCACTTGTACTGATTGCACTTGCGGTATTCTTAAAGACAACTGGAAGAACCGGCTGGACACTTTACATACCGATGTTTGTTATGCTGGCAGTTACGTTTACCGCACTGATCCAGAAGACCATTGCACTGGTTTCCAATATTGCCGGTGGTCAGGCAACTTTCCTGGTAGACGGTCTGCAGTTTATCGTGGCTATTCTTCTGATGGTTCTCGGTGTGCTGGTTGCATTCAGCTGTCTGAAGAAACTGTTTACTGCAAAGAAGCAGGAAGCATAAGCTATTTGTTCTGTTTTCTCCATTCCCGCGGAGAAACACCATAAATATTTTTAAATGCACGGGAAAAATGAAGCTGATTTTCGTATCCGACAGCAGAGCCGACATCTGCAATGGATAAGGAAGTCAGCTTTAATAATTCCGTAGCCTTTACCATGCGGTAGTTCATAAGAAATTCCTGTGGGGAGCGACCGGTCGAGTTGCGGAAGATTTTTCCGAAATAACTCCGGTTGATGCCACATACCGCAGCGATATCTTCAATCGAAATAGTATTCTGAAAATTCTGTTCCATATAATTGATCGCTTCTTTTATATAATAGTCACTCATGCGCCCACTGGAGATCAGCGTTGCTGATTTTGCCGACTGCAGCAGATAATCCAAAAACAGATACAGATGCCCGATCAGATGGAAGGAGGATTCCTGCGGATGATTGACGATATAAAGCATTTCATCGGCAAGTTTTTCCCGTAATTCTTTGGAATGGGAATGATAAACGGGCGCGTCTTTGCACAAATCTGTGACACTTAAAGCCTCTTTTACACGTAAGCCGTCAAATTCGATCCACATATATTCCCATGGAAGCTGTTCATCGGCAATGTAAGTATTGATCTGCCCCGGGAAAATCATAAATCCCTGTCCGCTTTTTACGGAATAGGTCTGTGTATCCCCTTTTGCATTGTCTGCCATAAGCGTTCCGGTTCCGGAAAGAACATAGTGAAACAGATAGTGGTTGCGTGTTGCAGGTCCGAAAGAATGACCGGGATCACACTGTTCGTATCCAAACTGATACATGCACAGATCAATAAAATTTTCATTTGGAAAAATATTAAAAAATGTATTACTCATAAAACACTCCGTATATACCAAAATGCGATATTAGTATCTATTATAGCACAAAATATTGCATTTAGGTATAAAATTAAAAAAATATGGGTATTTAAGGACGCATAAAGGTATGTTATAATCAGATTATCAAAAAGGCAAGCGGATATATTTAAGAAAAGGAGAGAGGAATATGGCAAAAAGGAATATTTTCCGTGGTCTTGCGGCTGTGCTTGCACTTGGTATGTGTATGACAGGACTTGCTGGATGCGGAAGCGAAAAAAGGGCGGATGGAAAAACGGAGATTGAAGTGGTTTCCTACAAACCAGAAGCAGTTAAGGCATTTGAAAAAATTGAAAAGCAGTTCAATGAAACACATGATGACATTCATTTGACGATTTCATCTCCAAATGAAGCAATGACCATTTTAAAGACACGTTTTATCCGGGAGGATTATCCGGATATCATCGCAATCGGAGGAGATATCAACTACTCCAATTTTTTAGATGCAGACCTGTTTGAAGATATTTCCGATCTGGATGAAGTCCAGACCGTAAAACAGGCATATCTGGATATGGATAAGGAACTGGAGTTTATTCCAAAGGATGGCACGTATGCACTTCCATATGTGGCAAACGCGGCAGGAATTTTATATAACAAAGATCTGTTTGAGGAAAATGGCTGGAAAGTTCCGACCACCTGGCAGGAATTTACCACACTGTGTGATGAAATAAAGCAAAGCGGAACACTTCCGCTGTATCTGGGCTTTAAAGATACCTGGACCTGTCTGGCTCCGTGGAATGCGCTGGCAGTCGGACTTACCGATTCGGATACCTGCAATCAGGTAAATATGGGAAATACCACATTTTCCGATACGTATGGACCGGTAGCAGAAAAGATGCGTGCGCTTTTGGATTACGCCGAAAAAAATCCGTATGCATACGGTTATAACGATGCATGTACAGCATTTGCCCGCGGGGAATCTGCCATGTATCCGATCGGAAGCTATGCGATCCCGCAGATCAAATCGGTCAACCCGGACATGAATATCGGCTCTTTTACATTTCCTGCAAATGATGAGGAATCAGACAATGTATTAAATTCAGGAATTGATTTACAGTTTTCTGTGATGAAAGCATGCAAAAACAAAGAAGCAGCATATGAAGTTTTAAAATATCTGTATGACGATGAAACCATTCAGATTTATCTGGATGATCAGGGCGGAATTGCCTGCAAGGATGGGGATTTTGCAATTCCGGAAACACTCAAGGATATGCGTCCTTACATTGAAAATAACCGCATGGCAGATTATCAGGATCACCATTATCCGAGTGAGATGAGTGTGGATGCCATGATCCAGACGTTCCTGCTGGATACAAGCGACAATGCACAGGAAAAGTTTTTGAAAAAATTTGATTCCGGCTGGAAACGCTACAACCGGGATCTGATTCGGAAAGTACAGGATTATCAGAAAGAACAGGAGGATGCACAATGAAAAAGAAAATGTCAAACAGGGACAAAACATTCTGGGCGGTTGTCATACCGGTTGTGATCTTATTTTTTGCATTCAATACACTTCCAATGATCAAAGGTGTGATTTACAGTTTTACCAATTATAAAGGATATGGAACTTACGATTATGTCGGATTCCGGAACTATGCAGATCTGTTTACGGATTCCCGCGTGGGAAAAAGCTATTTGTTTACGTTTAAATATGCACTGGCAGGAACGATACTGGTAAATGTGCTGAGTCTGATCATGGCAGTTGGATTAAACAGTGCAATCCGTTTTAAAAGTGCACTGCGCGGTATTTACTTTGTACCGAATATTTTAGGAGGACTTGTCATCGGCTATATTTTTAGTTTTATTTTTACTTACATTCTTCCAACTGTGGGAAATGTGTTCCATATTGGATTTTTACAGAACAGTATTCTTGCAAGTGAAAAATACGCGTGGATTGGTGTGCTGATTGTTGGTGTATGGCAGGCAGTTGCCATGAATACCATTATTTATATTTCCGGTCTGCAGACCGTCCCGGAGGAAGTTTACGAGGCGAGTATGCTTGATGGAGCAAGTAAATGGAAACAGTTCTGGAAAGTAACATTTCCACTGGTTATGCCGTTTGTAACAATCAATCTGGTATTGAGCACAAAGAATTTTCTCATGGTATTCGACCAGATCATGTCTTTGACCAAGGGAGGTCCGGCACAGAGCACCGAATCGATCTCTTACCTGATTTATAAAAATGGTATGGATGGCGGACAGTTTGGATTCCAGAGTGCAAATGCAGTTATTTTCTTTATTGTGATTGTGGCAATTTCACTTTTCCAGATGACAGTCATGAATAAGAAGGAGGAGCAGTTATGATGAAAGAAAAACAGAAAACAAACCGGATACTTACGATTGTTCTGATTTTGGGGACGGTTACCGTATTTTTTCCACTGTATATGGCAGCGATCATTGCGTTTAAGAAACCAAGTGAGATGACAAACGATGTGGCGGGTGCACTTTCTTTCCCGAAACAATGGAGTTTTGAAAACTTCCGTCAGGCAATGGAAGTGACCGATTTCTGGCGTTCTCTTGGAAACAGTTTACTGATCACTCTGGTAACGATCGTACTGGCAATTCTGATCCACTCGATTGCAGGCTATGTGATCGGGCGGGGCATGGCAAGAAGAAAAAGTTTCCGTTTTATCTATCTGTATATTGTCAGTGGTATGTTTGTTCCATTTTCCATCTTAATGATGCCTCTGGTAAAACAGACGGCACACATGGGACTTGGAAACCGTGCCGGTGTCATCGTGTTGTATCTGGTATTTTACATGCCAATGAATGTCCTGCTTTACAGTGGATATTTAAAAAATATTCCGGAAGCACTCGAAGAAGCAGCAGATATTGATGGGGCAAGTACCTGGACGACTTACTGGAGAGTGGTATTCCCGATGATGAAACCGATGCATGCGACGGTTGCGATTCTGACAGCCCTTGGAACATGGAACGATGTTATGACACCGCTTGTGATCATGTCCGGAACCGGACAGAATACGCTGCCGCTTGCACAGCTTAACTTCCAGACACAGTTTGGAACCAATTACAATCTGGCGTTTGCCTCCTATATTCTGGCACTGATCCCGATCCTGATCTTTTATATGATCTGTCAGAAACAGATTTTGAATGGTGTGGCAAACGGTGCAGTCAAAGGATAAAAAATAAAACGAGGTGGCTTCTATGGCAATTATATACAATCCAAATAAAAAAATATTTACCCTGCATACGGCGCATACAACCTATCAGATGCAGGTCGACCCACTGGGATATCTGCTGCATCTGTACTATGGGGAAAAAACAAACAGTTCCATGGATTATGTCTTAACCTATGCAGACCGCGGATTTTCCGGAAATCCTTATGCAGCGGGCATGGACCGCACCTATTCGCTGGATGCGCTGCCACAGGAGTATCCGTCCCTTGGCACTGGAGATTACCGCAATATTGCACTGAATATCAAAAATGAAAAAGGGGTGGAAAGTGCAGATCTGCTTTTTAAGAGCTATGAGATCCGAAGCGGCAAGTATCAGTTACAGGGACTTCCGGCTGTCTGGGCAGATGAAAACGAAGCACAGACACTGGAAATAGTCCTTGCAGATGAAAACGCACAGGTTGAAGTGCATCTGCTGTATGGCGTTTTAGAAGAAACCGATATCATTACAAGGAGTGTCCGGATTAAAAATACGGGAACCGGACAGATTACGATCGAAAAGGCAGCGGCAGCCTGTCTGGATTTTGTACAGGGAGATTTTGATGTCCTGCGGTTTTATGGAAAGCATGCCATGGAGCGCAATCTGGAGCGCACCCCGCTGGGACATGGAACGATTGCGTTTGGCAGCCGCAGGGGAACATCCAGCCATCAGTATAATCCGGCAGTGATTCTGGCAGAAAAAGGGACAACAGAGACGGCAGGCAGCTGCTATGGCATGCTGTTTGTATACAGCGGCAATTTCTCCTGTGAGGCGGAAAAAGACCAGTTCAACCAGACGCGCCTGCTTCTTGGATTAAATGAAGAACTGTTTTCCTACCCGCTCGCGGCTGGAGAAACCTTTACGGTGCCGGAAGTCATTTTATCCTATTCGGCAGATGGATTGTCTGCATTGTCGCAGCAGTATCATAACTGCATCCGCAACCATGTATGCCGCAGCAAATATGTCCATATGCAGCGTCCGGTGCTGATCAACAGCTGGGAGGCAGCCTATTTCGATTTTACGGGAGATACGATTGTGGATCTGGCAAAAGAAGCCGCTTCCCTTGGAATTGATATGGTAGTGATGGATGACGGTTGGTTCGGGAAAAGAAATGATGACAATTCTTCCCTTGGGGACTGGCAGGTCAACGAAAAGAAACTGGGGGGCAGTCTGGCAGATCTTATTACCCGTGTGCATGAGCAGGGCGTGAAATTTGGCATCTGGATTGAGCCGGAGATGGTCAATGAAGACAGTGATCTGTACCGGGCGCATCCGGATTGGGCAATCCGGATTCCCGGGAAAAAGCCGGTGCGCTCGAGAAACCAGCTACTGCTTGATTTTTCCAGAAAAGAAGTGCGCGACTGTGTATTTGACCAGATCTGTGCCGTGCTCGATCAGGGAAAAATTGATTATGTCAAGTGGGATATGAACCGCAGCATGGCAGATGTTTATGCCGGAAATCTTTCCTATGATTATGTGCTTGGTGTCTATGATTTCATGGAGCGTTTGTGCAGCCGCTATCCGGATCTTCTGCTGGAGGGATGCAGCGGTGGCGGCGGCAGGTTTGACGCAGGAATGCTTTATTATTCCCCACAGATCTGGTGCAGCGACAATACCGATGCGATCAACCGCACAAGAATCCAGTACGGAACTTCGTTTTTCTATCCGGTTTCCGCGATGGGGGCGCATGTTTCGGCGGTGCCAAATCACCAGACCGGACGGGTGACAAGTTTCCATACCCGTGGGGTGACGGCGATGGCGGGAACTTTCGGTTACGAATTAAACCCGGCGCTTTTATCGGATGAGGAAAAACAGCAGATCCGGGAGCAGATCAAAACGTACAAGAAGTATGAAACGCTCATTAACGAGGGAACGTACTGGCGGCTGTCGGATCCGTTTACGGATGAAATTGCGGCATGGATGTCCGTCTCAGAGCAACAGGATCATGCACTGGTAAGCGTAGTGCGTCTTATGGCAGAGGCAAATCAGGCGACCGTTTATGTCCGCCTGCGTGGGTTAAAACCGGATGCCGTGTATCTGGAAGAACAGAGCGGCAGGCAGTATTCCGGTGCAGCACTGATGCATGCGGGAATTCCGCTTCCGCCGTTTACCGGAGAATATGAGGCATATCAGTTTTCTCTTACAGAGCTGAAAGAGGCTGGAACATTATATGAAAAAGTGCAGAAATGGTGTGACAGGAATGCCAAAAATCGAGTGGTCATCAGCCTTTACGGTGGTTCCGGTTCCGGAAAAACAACACTCGCAACGGCATTGCAGCAGTACTTTTTAAATGACGGAACTGGTTGTTATCTGCTCTCGGGCGATGATTATCCACACCGGATTCCAAAACGCAATGATGAAGAACGGATGCGTGTGTATAAAGAAACGGGGGAAGATGGACTGCGTGGATATCTCGGAACAAAGAAAGAGATTGACTTCGACCGGATCAATGAAGTGCTTGCGGCATTTCATGAGGGAAAAGATACGATCACATTGCGGCATATGGGACGGGAAGATGGCGAGATTTCATCGGAAGAAACCGATTTTTCCGGAATATCCGTATTACTTCTGGAGTGGACACACGGAGGCAGTGACGATTTACATGGTGTGGATCTGCCCGTCTTTCTGGAAAGTTCCCCAGAGGAGACCAGGGAGCGGCGTATCCGCAGAAACCGCGATGAGAATGCCGCAAGCCCGTTTATCTGCCGCGTGGTAGAACTGGAACAGGAAAAACTTGAAGTGCAGCGCAAAAATGCAGGATTAATCGTGGGAAAGGACGGAAGAGTTTATGAACCATAAACCGATGCTCAATGCATATCCCGACAGTCTTGGAGGAAATCTGGGAGATATTGTAACATTGCTAAAAACTGAGGCAATGCAGGATGTATTTTCTTCTTTTTACATTCTGCCGAGCCTGTATCATTCCGATCTCGACCGGGGATTTTCCGTGATCGACTATGACCTGAATGAGCAGCTTGCCAACCGGGAAGACCTTGACCAGTTAAAGAATATGGGGATTGACTTGAAACTGGATTTTATTTTAAACCATGCTTCCGCACAGTCCCCACAGTTTCAGGATCTTGTGGAAAAAGGGGAGGCTTCTGCGTACCGCGATTTCTTCATCGACTGGAACCGCTTCTGGGAAGGGCATGGAACCATGACGGAGGAAGGCTATATCCAGCCGGAGGAAAGCTGCCTGAAGCAGATGTTTTTCCGCAAACCCGGGCTGCCGATCCTGATGGTGGAATTTCCGGATGGAAAAAAGGTGCCGTACTGGAATACCTTTTATCAGGAAGTGCATGGCAGACACTATCTCGGACAGATGGATGTAAACATCCAGTCGCCAAAGGTGTGGGAGTTTTATCGTGAAACACTGGAGAAAATAGCTTCTTACGGAGCGGCGATCGTGCGGCTGGATGCCTTTGCCTATGCGCCGAAGACACCGGGAAAGAAAAACTTCCTCAATGATCCGGAGACATGGGAACTTTTACAGAAGATTCATGCGCTGGCAGAACCTTTGGGACTTACGCTTTTGCCGGAGATCCACGCAGCGTATGACGAAAAAATATACCAGACGCTTGCAGAAAAAGGCTATGCGACCTACGACTTTTTCCTGCCGGGACTGGTCATTGATGCGATTGAGAACAGGCGCGGAACATACCTTGCGGCATGGGCGAAGGAAATTGTGGAAAAGAAGATCTCCACGGTCAACATGCTCGGCTGTCACGACGGCATCCCGCTTCTGGATTTAAAGGGACTGCTTCCAAAAGAGGAGATCCAGTCGTTAATTGACCGGATTGTATCCCGTGGGGGCATGGTCAAAAATTTACATGGACAAAAGAATCTGTATTATCAGGTAAATGCCACATATTACAGTGCACTTGGGGAATCGGATCAGAAGATGCTTCTGGCGCGGGCAATTCAGATGTTTATGCCGGGCAAACCGCAGATCTGGTATCTGGATCTGTTTGCCGGAAAAAATGACCATGAAGCGGTGCAGCGTGCGGGGGAATCCGGACATAAGGAAATCAACCGGACAAATCTTTCCGTTGATCAGATCGCGGAAGGACTGAAAAAAGATGTGGTTCAAAAACAGCTTGCGCTAATCCGTATGAGGAATACCCATAAGGCATTTTCGGAAGGTGCAGAGGTGACAATCTCCGGAGAGGAGAGTTCTCTGGAAATCCGCTGGGAATATGACGGGGCATATGCCGAATTGCATGTAAATTTTGAAGAGGGGACTTATACAATAGAAAGTAATTGAGAACAGAACGATATTACATGTAAAAAATAACATGAAAGCAGGAAGGAGATGCAGGAATACCGGTATCTCCTTCTTATGGGTTTAAATCCATAAGCTCATTGCCATGTTCCCGTAACCATTTGCGGGAAACCTTATAGTCTGGAAGCACACGCTCCACCTGTGCCCAGAAGCGTGGTGAATGGTTCATCTCCAGCCGGTGGCACAGCTCATGGACAACCACGTAATCCAGCACTTCCGGCGGTGCTTTCATCAGCAGGCAGTTAAAGTTAAGATTGCCCTTTGCACTGCAGCTTCCCCAGCGTGTACGCTGGTTTCGTATGGTGATCCTGCCATAGGTCACGCCGACAACCGGGGCATAAAACTGTACCCGTTCCGGAATTACGCGCAGTGCTTCATCTGCAAGCACCTGCAATTCCCCGGGATTTAAAGGTGCGGCTTTCGGGCGTGCAGCTTCCAATTTTTGTTTTTGTTCCATTTCCCGGAGATGGGCATACAGCCAGTCTGATTTTTCATCGACAAATTTACGGATCTGCCAGTCTGCCATCCAGTAAGGTGCCCTTACCAGAACCGATAAATCCGGACGGATTTCCAGTGCAACGGTTTTTCTTTTGCTTCGGATTATTCGAATCTGTGCTTTTTCCATTTCATTTCCATTTCCAACAATATATGTAAAACAGATGTTTTGTGCTATGTCATCATTGTACCATCATTTTATTGGAATGCAAAGGGGACAAACCAGGGGGGGAGTTCTGAGTGTGGAAAAAGATAAAATTCGCATATTTTCGACAGAAACATTGCAGTGGGAGGAAAAAAGGCGTATGATAAAAATAGTGTTTTAAAGCGGAATAAAGAAAGGAACAGAGAAAATGGAAGGACGAAAAAAAATGGAAGAGTTTTACCGAAAACTGAAGGTAGGAATGAAGTTGAAGTATGCATTTACTACAGTCATTGTAACGTTTGCTGTTGCTATGGTTGTTTCGCTTGTTTCCATTGTAATGATGAATGTGGATACTTATAAGTTTTACAAGCAAGCATATGCTAACAGCACATTGCAGATGGAAATCCGTAAAGATATACAGCTTGTGGGAAAATATATTTTGTGGTCGATGACAACCGATGATACAGCTTCCACACAGAGTTATCTTAATTCGGCACAGCAGTATGCAGATCAGGTTGGAAAAAATGTTACCACACTGGAGAAGTCTTTTCATGATAAAAAGGAAGTTGCGGAATTAAAAGATGCGATAGAAGAACTGAAAAAACAGCGGGTAGCGCTCATGGAACTGGCGCAGCAGAATAAAAATGACGAAGCTCTGGCACTGTTTAATTCCGATTATAATGATGCAACAGAGAAACTTCAGGATATATTGGTTGATATCGGAAAAGTGGCATCCGCAGAGGCAAAGAGTCAGTATACATCTGCCAGGGTAACGGGAATTGTGAGCATTATTCTGATGATTCTCATAGGAACAGGAGCAGTGGCTTTCTCCACTGTCATCCGGACCACCATTACCGGAATTATGCTAAAGCCAATTCAGGAACTGGAAGGTGCAGCTGAGAAACTGAAAGCAGGACAGCTTGATGTGGAAATAAATTATGAATCTCCAGACGAACTCGGAAAACTTGCCGGTAATTTCCGGCAGGCATGCAAAACTCTGGAGGTGATTGTGCAGGATACCAGTTATCTTCTGGGAGAAATGGCAGAAGGAAATTTCAATGTATCCAGTAATAATGCACAGATTTATATTGGTAATTTCAGACAGCAGTATGAGTCCATAAGCAAATTAAAACATGAACTGAGTGATACCCTGACACAGATTAATGAAGCATCTGAGCAGGTGGCATCCGGTTCCGGGCAGCTGGCAGGCGGGGCACAGGCTTTGGCAGAAGGTGCCACCGATCAGGCAGGTGCAATAGAAGAACTGACAGCAACGGTAGAGAGTGTCAGCGGAATTGCAGAATCCAGCGCAGAGAGCGCTTCCGGGGCTTACCAGATGGTACGCACTGCCGTAGAACAGGCAGATCAAAGCAGAGAAGAATTACAGGCATTGACCAATGCCATGGAGCGGATCAGCAGTACCTCACAGGAAATCCAAAACATCATCGGTTCCATCGAGGAGATTGCAAGTCAGACCAACCTGTTGTCCCTGAATGCTTCCATTGAGGCAGCACGTGCCGGGGAAGCCGGAAAAGGTTTTGCGGTTGTGGCAGATCAGATCGGAAAACTGGCGGGTGATAGTGCACAGGCGGCAGTCAATACTCGCGATCTGATTGAAAAATCTCTGCAGGAAATTGAAAACGGAAACCAGATTACAGAAAAGACGGTTGCTGCATTAAATAAGATTCTTGAATCCATGAATGATTTTGCGAATGCGGCAAAGGGCGCCAGCGAGAGTTCTACTGAGCAGGCAGATATGTTAAAGCAGATCGAGCAGGGAATCGAGCAGATTTCCAGTGTCGTACAGAGCAACTCCGCAGCTGCGGAAGAGACTTCTGCAACAAGCCAGGAGCTTTCCGCACAGTCGGAAGGACTGAAAAATCTGGTTGGCAGGTTTAAGCTGGCAGAGTAGGAGAACATAATAAAAAGGAATCCTGTCCGGAAAGATATCCGGACAGGGTTCCTTTTTTTGTAACCTTTCCGATTTTTCGTTTGTATTATTAGTGAAAGGCCTTTGAAAATGAAACATAAAGGAGCGGCTCATGAGACAATCAGTACAGGGTAAACGCATTTTTCCGGGTGGTCAGAATTCCTTCGTCCCGCATTTTGCCAAGCTCTTTGGAAAGCGCACTGCGGTCGACATTCAGATAGTCCGCCAGCCCCTGTCGGTCAAACGGAATCTTAAAATGATTGCTGCCGGCTTTTGCCGCCTGGTTTGACAGATAGACAAGCAGCCGCCCGCGGATCGTTTTCGGGGTTGTACAGAAAATCCGCTGGGAGAGCGCGAGATTTTTGCGCAGGGAGATCTGTAGCAGATTCCGGATAAATTTTGGCTGCCAGGTGCTTGCGGGATGCGGCGTGTGGACGAGAATATCCAGATTCCAGAATAGAATATCGGTCTGCTGGGCAGCAACCGCATCGACCATCAGTGTTTCGCGGGAAAATGCATAAGTTTCCCCGAAAACCTGTCCGGCACCGATGTTGCTCAAAATGCTTTTGCTGCCCCACAGGTCGAGATTTTCAATATTAACGCTTCCGGACAGCACCAGCCCGATCTCGTGCGTGGTGCATCCGGCAGACAAAATCACTTGATTTTTTTCAAAATGTTTCTGGCGCATACCGCCCAGAGCGAGCATTTCTTTATATTCTGATTCTTCCATGCCAAGGCACAGGGGATTTTTTAAATAGATCATGGGTTTCTCCTGATGTTATTTGATAAAATAAGTATATGCAAATTTGTGTCACAGGGCAAGAAAAAGTGAACCGCCCAATGGAGATTCTATTGTGAAAAATGAGGATGGAATGTATACATATACCGTGTATAGTCCTGTGAACATGAAATAAGAACAATAAATAATAATGAAAATTATAAAGAAAATAATACAATTTTTATATTGATTCTTGGCTTGTTCCTGCATATAATATAAGTGAAATTAAACAATGGAGGTGTCTGTTATGGCAATTGCATCTGATTTTTTACAGAGTCTTGTTCCAATTTCACAATTTAACAAAGGGCAGGCTGCAAAGATATTTGATAGACTTCGTTCCGAAAAAGAACTGATTGTTTTAAAAAATAACCAGCCTTCTGCAATTATTCTGTCACCCGAAGAGTATACAAGATTAACGGAGATTGAGGAAGATTATTTTCTTTTGTTGGAAGCAAATAAACGTTTGGATGATAACGGGAATAAAGAGACTGTTTCATATGATTCAGTGATGAAACATTTGGGCATCGGTGAAGCAGAACTTTTGGAAGCGGAGGATGCAGATATCGAATGATATGGAGTATTGAGTTTTTAGAGGAAGCGGAAAAGGATATGAAAAAACTTGACCATTCAGCTCAGATACAGGTGTTAAATGGAATTAAAAAAGTCAGCCAGAATCCGTTGTCAGTGAGGGAAGGTGGATATGGGAAACCATTGGGTAATAAAAGTGGAACAAACCTTACCAATCTTATGAAGATAAAGTTCAGAGATTTGGGGATACGGGTTGTCTATAAGGTTGAGAGAGTGGGCAAAGTTATGAAAATTATTGTTGTTTCTGCCAGAACGGATGAACAGGTTTATAACGAGGCAGCAAAAAGAAGAGATAGGTATGATTTGTAATTAAACGGGATTTCCGGGCAGACATTTCATGTCCGGTGCAGAAAATACGGCAGTTCTCGCTTTATGTCGTGGTTTTTGCCGGAAAAAACAGGTATTGTAATCTGTGAAAGGAGGAGCAGATTTACATGGATGGAAAGCAAGAGGAGATTTCATTATGGATCAGAAAAAGACAGGTTATTTTTTAAAACAACTGCGCAATGAAAAGAAGCTGACGCAGGAGCAGCTTGCGGAAAAATTTCAGATCACAAGCCGCACGGTGTCACGCTGGGAGACGGGAAGCAATATGCCCGATATCAGCATGCTGTTGGAACTTGCAGATTTTTATGAAGTTGATATCCGGGAAATCATTGATGGAGAAAGGAAAAGCGAGCAGATGAATGAGGAATTAAAGGAAACCGTAATCAAAGTAACGGATTATACAGAGACAAACAACGCAAGGCTCTTAAAACGGGTACGGATCATAGGGATTACCGGTGTGATCACAATACTGATTGCAATGGTCATGGACGCAGGTGGACTGGCAGTGTCTCCGTTTTGGGAAAGTGTGAAGCGGGATCTGTATGCGTGGACGCTTGGCACGCTTATTGCAAACATACTGTATACAACGGGATGGCTCAAACGGATAAGTGAGAAAAAAGATGTCAGCAGAAAGATGCGGATAAGCGGTGTGGTATGTGCGGTGATTGTGATTATATCGCTGGTTTTGCAGGCTGTTTTATAGAAAAACACATGACGGGAGGCAAAAGCCTCCCGTTTTTTATATCACACGCCCATTTTCTTCTGAAACAGGAAATGGTCGGACATCAGAAGATAATGAAGTGATTCTTTCATAAAAATAAAAAGTCTCCTTTGTTAGTATTCTAATTGTTAGAAACCTAATAAATAATATTACATAAAATGAGAAATGTCAAATACAGGTTTTTCCACAAAAACAAATGCACAATATTGTTCAACATAACTAAAATTGTTTAAAGAAATCTAAAATAGTTGCATTTTATGTTCATCCTCTATATAATTTTAAATATAAATAAAATAATTTATAAAATTATAAAATATAGTGGAGAAAACATATGGATAAGAGACTGAAATTTAATGAACCCTGGATTCTGCAGAGAGCAGATCCGTATGTGTATGAAAAGGATGGCTGGTATTATTTTACGGCATCGGTTCCGGCATATGACAGCATTGTACTGCGCCGGGCAAAAAAACTGGCAGATCTTCCACAGGCAGAGGAAGTGATCATTTGGAAAAAGCATGAGAGTGGTCCGATGAGCAAGCATATCTGGGCACCGGAACTGCACTATCTGGAAGGAAAATGGTACATCTATTTTGCCGGTGGTGAAGAAGAGGATATCTGGAAAATCCGTCCATATGTGCTGGAATGTCAGGGGCAGGACCCATTGGCAGATGCATGGGTGGAAAAAGGCAAAATGCAGCGTGCAGATGGGGATGAATTCTCGTTTGAAGCATTCTCTCTGGACGCAACCGTATTTGAGGATGCCGGAGATTATTACTACGTGTGGGCAGAAAAGGTTGGAGTAGGCAAGCAGATTTCCAATCTTTATATTGCAAAAATGGAGTCTCCGTGCAAGCTGGCAACGGTGCAGGTGCTTCTTACAACACCGGATTATGATTGGGAACGTGTGGGATTCTGGGTAAATGAGGGACCGGCAGTGATTCATCACGGGGATAAACTGTACCTGACATATTCGGCGAGTGACACAGGGGTTGCCTATTGTGTCGGTATGCTTACTGCAACCAGCGGAACGGATCTGCTGGATCCGTTAAATTGGAGAAAGGAGCGTCATCCGGTATTACAAAGCAGTTATGAAAAAGGAATTTACGGACCGGGACATAATTCTTTTACCAAAGATGAAGACGGAAATGATATCATGGTATACCATGCACGCACAGAAACAGAGATAGAGGGAAATCCTCTCTATAATCCAAACCGTCATGCACATCTAATGCAGGTTCAATGGGATGAAAACGGAAAGCCGGTGTTTGCGTATGATTAAGAAAAAAATGGTTCGTGTGTTGACCGTTGCAGGGCTTCTGGCATGCCTTGCATCCGGTTGTGCCTCCGGCGGTTCTTCCGTTGGGAAGGAGGCTGCGGCAGATGAGATAAAAAAAGGCGGATTTACGGTTGCAGCATCCTGTCACGATCCGCAGATCATCAGGGAAGGCGATACATATTATATGTTCGGCAGTCATATGGTAGGGGCAAAGTGTCAGGACCTGCGTAAATGGAATTATTTTGCAAATGGTGTTGATGCAGCAAATACACTGTTTGACAATTTGCTGACAGAGCCGTACGCTGCCTTTGATTTTGTCGGAAAGAACACAGATAATGGGTATTCTGTCTGGGCATCAAATGTAATTTACAATGAGACAATGAAGAAATATGTCATGTATTTCTGTACGACATCTTCTTATGTGAAATCGACTCTCTGTTTTGCAACTGCAGACAATATAGAGGGACCGTATACTTATGTGGATACGATTTTATATTCCGGATATGGAAAAAGCAATATCAGCGAAACGAATTTGTACGATGTACTCGGGAAAAATGCAGATATTTCCAGATATCTGGAATATGGTGGATACAACAATAAGGAGTGGCCAAACTGTATTGATCCGGCGATTTTTACCGATGCAGACGGGCGGATGTGGATGAATTACGGCTCATGGTCAGGTGGTATCTTTCTGCTGGAGATTGATCCCACCACTGGATACCCGATTTATCCGGTGGATGACAAGGATGCCGATCCGTATTATGGATATCGGCTGATTGGTGGTGGACATCACTCTGCTGAGGGTCCATATATCCAGTATGACGCAGAAAACGGCTATTATTATCTGTTTGTTTCTTATGGAGACCTGCAGAGTGATGGTGGGTATCAGATTCGGCAGTTTCGCAGTGAAAAGCCAACGGGACCATATGTGGATGTGGCAGGAAATACACTGGAAGATCAGGACGATCATTTCAATTATGGTTTAAAAATGATGGGGAATTATACATTCCCGAGTTTAAATTATACCTATATGGCACCGGGCGGTCAGTCCACATTTCAGGATGATGACGGGAAATATTACATTACATATCATCAGCGGTTTGACGATGGCACAGAGTATCATGAACCGCGTGTACATCAGATGTACACAAATGAGGATGGGTGGTTTGTTGCAGCACCATTTGCCACAATGGGAGAAACTCTCTCGGAAAAGGGGTACAAAAAATCGGATGTATCCGGTACATTTTATGTAGTAAACCATGGAACAGATATCAGCAGTAAGATTCGCGAAGCGGAGGCATATACGTTTGCGGATGGAAAAGTAACCGGTGGAGAAAAAAGCGGTACATATGAGGTAAAGGAAGGCACAGATTACATTACCATTACACTGGACGGTGTCGTTTATAAAGGGGTATTAATGGAAATGACCGATGAAGCGGAAAATCCGGTGTTTTGTTTTTCGGCTGCAGGAGACAACGAGGAAACTCTCTGGGGCGTACAATATATCCAAAAGGAGTAAAGAGATATGGCAAAGTTAATGATCAACAAAAATAAAAAAGAAGGTACCATTGCACCGGAGATCTACGGGCATTTCTCGGAGCATCTGGGCAGATGCATCTATGAAGGACTCTATGTGGGTGAGAACTCTGAAATCCCGAATGTCAATGGGATGCGTACAGATGTGGTGGAAGCACTCAAAGAGATTAAGATTCCGGTATTGCGCTGGCCGGGTGGATGTTTTGCGGATGAATATCACTGGAAAGACGGAATCGGACCGAAAGAGAACCGGAAGAAAATGGTTAATACCCATTGGGGTGGTGTGGTAGAAGACAACAGTTTCGGAACGCATGAGTTCTTTGAACTTTGCCGTCAGCTTGGATGTAAAACTTACATTAACGGAAATCTTGGAAGCGGAACCGTGCAGGAGATGTCGGAATGGGTTGAATATATGACATTTAACGGGGTGTCTCCGATGGCAGATCTGCGCAAAAAAAATGGACATGAGGAGCCGTGGACCATTGATTATTTTGGTGTTGGAAATGAAAACTGGGGATGTGGGGGAAATATGCGGCCACAGTATTATGCAGATGAGTACCGCAGATATCAGACCTATGTGCGCAATTATGATCCGCAGAAACCGATCCAAAAGATCTGTGGCGGAGCAAATGTGGATGATTACGACTGGACAAGAAAGGTATTAGAGACAACCCATGATCACACCGTTCCTGAATTTCATGGATTTATGGATGGGCTTTCCCTGCATTATTATGTGCATCCGGAAGGCTGGGAAATCAAGGGAAGTGCAACGGATTTTGATGAAGAAGTGTGGTATAAGACATTAAAAAAAGCACTTTATATGGAAACTCTTGTGGAACGCCACGGAAAGATTATGGATCAGTACGATCCGGATAAAAAAATCGGAATGATCGTGGATGAGTGGGGCTGTTGGTTTACAGTTGAACCGGGAACCAATCCGGGCTTTTTATATCAGCAGAACACGGTAAGGGATGCGCTGGTTGCAGGGATCACCCTGAATATCTTTAATAAGCACTGCGATCGCGTGAAGATGGCAAATCTTGCACAGATGGTAAATGTATTGCAGTCTGTCATTCTCACAGAAGGACCAAAGATGATTAAGACGCCGACGTATCATGTATTCCATATGTACCGGCATCATCAGGGTGCAACGCTTTTGAACAGTACACTGACAGGAGTGGGCGAAACCGGTATAGGAGAATGGAAAGTTCCGGAGGTGACGGAATCTGTATCTGAGGATGCGGAGCATATCATTACGGTTACATTAAACAATCTTTCTGCGGATGAGGAAAAAGAAATAGAGATTGTGATCGCCGGAGATGAACACATATATTCTGTGAAGGAAGCAAAGGTTGTCTCGGCAGAGATGCACGCACATAATACGTTTGATGCGCCGGAACTTGTAAAAGAAGAAGTGTTTACCGCATATAAAAAGTGTGCAGATGGGATAAAAATCATGCTTCCACCATGCAGTGTGGTGGAACTGCGCCTGCAATAATGCAAAATGGACAGGATCATATGGAAGAATCAGAACGGTATTGCAGAAAATGCGAACTGGCAAAACAATACGGGAGCGGTCTGGAGGAATATCTTTTGCGGTACCTTGCACAGCTTACGCCGGAAGAACAGGCAGAAGATGTGACGTATGCAAGGCGTCTGGCATGTTGTGGGAAATGCACATGGTATGGGGAGCATATGTGCCGTGCCTGCGGATGCTATGTGCAGCTTCGTGCTGCGGTAAAAGGACAGAACTGTCCCTATGAAAAATGGGAACAAGAAGGAGAGACGCATGATACACGATCCGGCAATATTTTATGATGAGGTTAGTGGAAATTATTATACATACAGTACAGGTGCTATATGCCAGAAATCAAAAGATCTGGTGCACTGGCAGGAAATCGGAAAAGTTGTGGAACGTCCGCCGCAGGAGTCGGTGGAATGGACCGGCAGTGAAGATATCTGGGCACCGGATATCGTAAAGGTGGGAAAAGAATATCGTCTGTATTGCTCCAATTCCAGCTGGGGTGTACGCCAGTCCTGTATTTTTCTGGCAGTGGCAGACCGACCGGAAGGTCCGTTCGAACCCAAAGGGTGTGTGCTTAAAACAACAGAAAAATTTCCGCAGAGTGTTACCAATGCAATTGATGCAAATATTATCGAGGATGCAAAAACAGGGGAGCAGTATATGCTTTATGGCTCTTTCTGGGGTGGCTGCCATGTATTAAAACTGAACAGGACTACAGGTTTTGCTGAAGAAGAGGGAATCGGGGTATGCATTGCACGACGCCCGAAGTGGCAGAGCGGCAGTATGGAAGGCCCGTATATGGTATACAATGCGCAGAATAATTATTATTATCTGTTTGTTTCCTACGGATCTTTAAAATCCGATTACAATATCCGGGTGGGAAGAAGCCGGAGTATCTGTGGACCATTTATTGATTTCCACGGAAAGGATCTGATTGCAGATGAGGATGAGGATAACAGCACAGGATTACTCGCCATGTGTGGATATCAATGGAATGAAGGGCAGGCATATATGGGTCCCGGGCATAATTCAGTGTTACATGATGTAAACGGACGGTGGTATCTTGTATGTCATATCCGCAGGAAAAACTTTACACAACAGGAAGAACCGTCTGAGATGCAGATACGTGAAATTTTCTGGAGTGAGGATGGGTGGCCGTTTGTGGCAGCACAGCCCCTTGCGAAGACAGATACAGGAGACGGGATAAAGCCGGTAACGAAAGAACAGATATGCGGTTTTTATGAGCGGATCACGCTTGCGCCGGCACTGCCGCAGGGAATTACCTGTTCTGTGCCAATGAAACTTGCACCGGATGGATATTATGAGAACTGTTCTGTTCAGGGAAAATGGGAGTATACTGCAGATCACAGGGGCATGATTACATATGGACCTTATACGGAGGAGGTGCGGGTTTATTGTGGCTGGGATGCACAGCGGAAGTGTGAAACAATTCTGTTGTGCGGACTGCGCAGTGATGGTGTTGCATTCTGGGCGAAAAGAATCGGAAATCTGGTATAATGGATGCTGGTTAAAAAGGCTTTTGCATGGAGAAATAACATGCAAAGGCCTTTTTTAATAAAATTATTCTTCAATTGGTGCGTAATTAATGCTGACTTTAATATCCTGTCCATAATTACCGAAAGATTTACCGAAAATCGTGAGTCCTCCAACGTGCTCTGCATTGTCATTGACTGCCATGCGCAGCTTCATGCTGCTGCGATAGTCCAGATTAAAGTCCCGGATGGTGACATCTGAAATCTGCAATCCGTCAATGAAAGTTCCCTTTTTATTGATCACAAGCATTTTTAACAATCCATACTGGTTCCAGTTCGGAAACCACCAGTCTGGAGTGAAAATACCGCGGACATCTCCGAAATCTCCCGGGGATGTCCAGGTGCCGATGCAGACATCATTTAAATAAAAACTGATATCGGATGGCCAGACGTTATTGATTCCCGGGGCTTCGGAACTGAGCTCGGCAGAGATTAAAATCTGCGTGATTTTCTGGGAACCTGGAATAAAGTTTGGAATTTCATATTCCACAAATCCTTTGGAAAACCAGAGAATATCTGCATTGTAGCGATCAGGATGTGCAAAGTAGCGCGTATCATCCACTTCACCGATCAGATGGGAAGCGGTAGCCAGCCCACAGGTCGGATAGACTTCATAATTGCAGTAATGTCCGACCTGAAGTTCTGCATTGTAAACATTCTGCGCTTCTTCCGGTGCGTCCAGATCAATGAGAATTTTATCCAGATGCAGAGTACAGATTTTCTGGTTTCCGTGCCCGCTGGAATCATTGGACGTATTGACAATTCCACATGCCTCCAGTTTTTTTATATGTCCCGTCAGAGCACCGTTCGTAATGTTCAGTTTTGCTGCCAGTTCGTTCATGTTCATTTCTTTGTTTTCAATCAACAGTTTTATAATTTCAATCCGAACATCGGAGCCAAGTGCTTTAAAAATGTCCAGTCCATCATCCAGTGAAGTGATGTGAAGCATAAATTACCCCCTTTTTATTTGTTGTTTCATTTCTGTTTTATAAATTATAGTATCATTTCCGGAATGCGTCAACGCATGAGTGAAAGAAAAAGAATAAAAACGAAAATAATTTATAAAACACTAAATAACAACAATTAAATAAAATATTTTAGGAAAATCTAAAAAACATGTTGACATACTTATTGGGCAATTATATAATGTAACCAATAAGACCTGACAAATTTTAAAATATTAGTTAATCTGCCGAATGATTTTTAAAGGCGCGTCGGAATCAGATGGTCAGAATAACGAACAGGGGAGCTTATATTTTATTTCATTATGATCAAGGTGGTTAAAAAGGAGAGGAAACTATGAAGAAAAAAATCATATCAACATTGCTTTGTACAGCAATGCTCGCAACAATGGTAGCAGGATGCGGAGTTGAAAAGAGTGATGGGGGATCAGACACAGAAGGCTCTGCAAGCTCCGTTGCAGAGATGAAAGGAACCGGTGATAATGAGATCAATATTCTTATTTATGCACAGGATCACGAAAAAGCCGTTTATCAGGAACTAATTGATAAATTTACAAAAGAGCATGCAGATGAGATTTCTACAGTAAACTTTGAGGTAACAACACAGGATGAATACGCAACGAAGATGACAGCTGCCATGACAGCGGGAGAACTTCCGGACATTTTCTATGTGGGACCGGAAGCAGTCAGAAGTTATGTAGATAACGGATATGTACAGCCGTTGGATGATCTCGTAGATGCTACTGCGGTTGACAATCTGTGGCCGGCGATCAAGAGCGCATATATGTATGATGGATCTAATATTGGTTCAGGATCGTTATACTGCCTGCCAAAAGATTTATCCTGCTTTGCATTTGCCTACAACAAAGATCTTTTTGATGAAGCAGGACTGGAGTATCCGGATCCGGAAAATCCATACACATGGGAAGAATTTGCAGATGTGTGCCAGAAACTGACAAAGGATAAAGACGGTGATGGCGAAATTGATCAGTGGGGTGTTGCAAATGCAAATGCATTTGGTTTTACTCCTTATGTATACGGCAATGGTGGTCAGTTCTTAAATGATGATCAGACAAAGGTAGTCATTGATGAAAATCAGAATTTTAAGGATGCTTTCCAGTATTATACGGATCTGACATTAAAGTATAAAGTAACGCCAACGGTAGAACAGGATACTGCGCTTGGCGGATACCAGAGATGGCTGGACGGACAGGTTGCTTTTTATGCATGCGGTACATGGGATGTCGCAGCATTTATGGATGATGCAACATTCCCATACAATTGGGATTTATGTGGATGGCCGGTAGGACCAAACGGAGACGGAAAGTCCACAGCATGGCTCGGAACCGTTGGTTTCGCAGTTTCTTCACAGGCAAAGAACCCGGATTTATGTGCAGAGTTAATACAGTCCTTATCAACAGATCTGGACGGACAGAAAGAACTTTGCGGCGAGACATCCGGTAAGTCTTTACAGATTCCAAACATTATGGATTATGCACAGACAACATTTAAAGACAAAGTAAATGATGGAACAATTCCATATGCAAGCAATGTAGATGTTATTTTCGGATATATTGAGGGAAGTGACAAATATAAAGGAATCTTTACGGAAACAACCTACACTTACAACAGTGAATGGTGGGATACTTTCCTGGAAGGAATGCCGAATGTTCTGACCGGAGAAGTTTCCGTAGATGATTATTGTAAACAGGTAGCGCCAAAGATGCAGGAAGCACTGGACAACGCGATCGAATTACAGAACGCAGCAACTAATAATTAAGATTAAAACGGATTGCCCCTGTCATGGGGCAGTCCGCAGGAAAAGAGTGGGCATATGAGCGGAAAAACAAAACAACCGAAACATAAGATGTCGGCAATGGCGAAGAAAGAAGAAAGAACTGCGTGGCTGTTCATCGCCCTGCCTTTCCTTGGATTTTTACTTTTTATGGCTTATCCGATCTGCTTTGCAGTGTTTGCAAGTATGAGCAAGTGGACGGGAATGAATTCTCTGGTGGATAATTTCTGTGGATTGCAGAATTACATCAATATTTTTCATGATGAAAAATTCTGGAAATCTCTGCTTACAACCATTATTTATTTGATCGGTATTCCAATCGGAATGATCCTTGGACTGCTTCTGGCAATGGGAATGAACCGTAAGATTCCGGGAATCCGGCTGCTTCGGACAATGTATTATGTACCAGTAGTATCTTCACTGGTTGCCGTGTCTATTTTGTGGGCATGGGTTTATAATTACGATTATGGATTATTTAATTCAATCATCAAACTTTTGACCGGACATCATGGTCCAAACTGGCTGGGAGATGAGTTCTGGGTAAAAGTAGCTTTAATCATCTTCATGGTATGGAAAGGATTGGGAACTTCTATTATTCTTTATCTTGCCGGATTGCAAAACATTCCGCGTAACTACTATGAAGCTGCTTCCATTGATGGAGCAAATGGATGGCAGAAATTTCGTCATATTACCGTTCCACTGGTCTCGCCGGTTACGTTTTATATTTTAATTACCAGCCTGATTGGCGGTTTCCAGGTGTTCGTGGAAGTACAGGTTATGACGAATAAAGGTGGAACAAACTATAGTGCAGCAACCGTTGTTTATTATTTGTATGATAAAGCATTTTCAAACGGACAGTTAGGCTACGGATGTGCACTGGCAGTTATTCTTGCAATCATCATCTTCATTATCACGGCTCTTAATTTCGCGGGTCAGGATAGATGGGTGAAGACCATGGACTAGGAGGGAGTCATATGAGTTCAAAAAAAGATTTGGCAAGCTCCCGGCTTGTATCAAAAAAAGAGAAAATTTTTAACTGGATTATCTTTGTATTACTTCTTCTTGGTGCAGTTGTAATGGTTTTCCCGTTAATTTACATGATTGCGACATCATTCATGACAAAAAATCAGATTTTGTCCGGTACATTAACAATTCTTCCGGATCCGATTCTGATAGGAAAATATTCTGAAGTATTAAAAAAGGGACAGTTCATAAACGGTATATTTAATTCTCTGAAGGTTGCAATTCCGGTATTGATTATTGGCGGATTTACCTCCTCCCTCGCCGCATTCGGATTTGCAAAAATGAGATTTCGTGGCAAAAATGCATTGTTTCTGGCATTGCTGGCAACCATTATGATTCCGTTTGCGGTTGTCATGATTCCACAGTATGTCATGTTTACCAAACTGGGCTGGACCAATACTCTGCTTCCACTTATTATTCCGGGATGCTTTGGAAATGTCAGTATTATCTTTTTCCTTCGACAGAACCTGATCGGAATTCCGGATGATCTGATGGAAGCAGCAAAATTGGATGGATGTGGATATTTCCGTACGTTTCTTCAGATTTTTATGCCATTGATGAAGGGGGCTCTGGCAACGCAGCTGATGTTGTGGTTTATGGGAATCTGGAATGATTATCTTGCACCTACTATTTTCTTGAGAAGCGAAAAGAACTGGACATTGCAGGTGGTTATCCGTTCCTTCAATTCCTATTATGCAATTCAGAGTGATTATGCTTTGATCATGGCAGCATCCGTAATTGCAATGATTCCGACAATGGCATTGTTCTTTATTTTCCAGAGAATGATCATTGAGTCCATTGCAATCAGCGGTATCAAATAAGTAACAAATTATAAAATTTGTCTTTTTTAATCCTCAACAAAATATAAGAAAGCAGTTCGCATAAAAATCGCTTGCGCGATGCGGACTGCTTTTGTAGTATTATAACGAACAGACATTTATACATGGTAAAGGGGGGCAGCGTATGCCAAAAGAAAATCCGGTGATTGCTTTTTTAAATAAGATGGCAGATTTGATTTTACTGAATCTGATTTTTCTGCTGTGCTGTATTCCGGTTGTGACGATCGGACCGGCAATTACAGCATTGTATGCTGTTTCATTGCGATCGGTACGCTATGGAGATGGGTATGTTATACAGACTTTTTTCCGATCGTTTAAGCAGAATTTTAAACAGTCTTTTGTGGCGGGAATGATAGGCTTACTTTTTGTGTGCCTGCTTTTTATTGATTTGTTTTTCTGGCGCAATGTGGGACCTGCTTTCATATCCGTATTTATGACAGTGGTGAGTGTATGCGTAGGCTATTTGGTTTTTATTGTGTTCTTATGGCTGTTTCCGGTGATTGCAAAACTGGAAAATCCTTTGCGTGTGCAGATAAAAAATGCAGCCGCCATGGCGGTTGCGCATTTTTTCCCATATACGCTGTTTGTAAGTGTGATAGTACTGGCGGCAGGCTATATGGCATATACCAGTATCATTACGGATGTGCTGCTGCTTCTGATGGGATTTGCTTTACTTGCATATGTATGTTCATTCTTTTTTTATAAAGTGTTTGCAAAATATATAGACGAGGAACCGGTGGGAGAGGATGACCCATTATATGGAAGCAGAGAGTAAAAAATATGAATTGAAATTTTCTCCCTTTAATGGTAGAATAAATGCATAGTTGCAGGCGTACAACGGTCGATTTTTTGTGCAATATGTCTAGTGATAAAGGCAGAACAGTGGAAGACGGGCGTTGAAATTTTCATTGTGGAAAGCACCGGAAACAACCGTGAAAGCTGAAATGATTTACATAGTATATGGAGGTTTTTTTATATGGCAAGATTTACATTACCGAGAGATTTATACCATGGAAAGGGAGCACTCGAAGCCCTGAAAACATTCAAGGGAAAGAAAGCGATCATCTGCGTGGGCGGCGGCTCGATGAAACGGTTTGGTTTCCTTCAGAAGGCGGAAGATTATTTAAAGGAAGCCGGGATGGAAGTAAAACTTTTCGAGGGCATTGAGCCGGATCCGTCTGTTGAGACTGTTATGAAAGGTGCAGCAGTGATGCAGGAGTTTGAGCCGGACTGGATTGTAGCCATGGGTGGTGGTTCTCCGATTGATGCGGCAAAAGCGATGTGGATTAAGTATGAATATCCAGACATCACTTTTGAGGATATGTGCAAAGTATTTGGTATTCCGGCACTGCGCAACAAGGCACATTTCTGTGCAATTTCTTCAACTTCCGGAACTGCAACAGAGGTAACGGCTTTCTCCATTATTACTGACTATGAGAAAGGAATCAAATATCCGATCGCAGATTTTGAGATTACACCAGATGTTGCAATCGTAGATCCGGATCTGGCAGAGACCATGCCACAGAAACTGGTAGCGCATACCGGAATGGATGCAATGACACATGCAATTGAGGCATATGTTTCTACCGCAAATTGCGATTTTACCGATCCACTTGCACTGCATGCGATTAAGATGATCCAGAGTGACCTGATCCCGTCTTACAATGGGGATATGGAAAAGAGAGATTCCATGCACAATGCACAGTGTCTGGCTGGTATGGCATTTTCCAATGCACTTCTTGGTATTGTACATTCCATGGCACATAAGACAGGTGCAGCGTTTGCGGATTATGGCGCACACATCATCCACGGCGCAGCCAATGCAATGTATCTGCCAAAGGTTATCGCATTTAATGCAAAGGATGAGACGGCAAAGAAACGTTACGGTGAGATTGCGGATTTCATGAAACTTGGCGGAAACACACTGGATGAAAAGGTGGAGCTTCTGATCGCACATCTGCGCAGGATGAACGATGATCTGAACATTCCGCACTGCATTAAAAACTATGGTGCAGACAGCTACCCGACCGAGCAGGGATTTGTACCGGAGGAGGTATTCTTAGAGAGACTTCCGGAGATTGCGGCCAATGCAATTCTTGACGCATGCACGGGTTCCAATCCAAGACAGCCAAGTCAGGAGGAGATGGAGAAACTCTTAAAGTGCTGCTACTACGATACGGATGTCGATTTTTAAAAGAAACTAAGCAAGAAAAGCCCTGCGGTTTTTGTATACCGCAGGGCTTTTCTTTTTTGCAACAGGTGCTTCAATGAACAAATATGAGTGCTGACCAGGCTAAAGTACATTGGGTATATCAAAAACAGAACAAATATGGTAGAATATACGATATGTAATCTGGAAACAGATAGATAAGAAGATGACAAAAAGGGTCTGGAAATGAAAAAGAAGAATCCGAAGTTATATCGCCGGTAGGGAGGAAAATATTATCATGAGTGGATATCTGATCAAAGACACGACAAAGGAAGAAAGGATTGCACTGATTCGTTCCTGGCAGGAGCCGGACGACTGCGTGGGAGGAAGCGGCATGGATCTGTTTGATATGTATGATGCCTATATCCGTGGGGAGAAAGAGATTGCAGAGATCAATGGGGAATTTCAGGCATCCTATGTAAAAGACACCGAAGACTTAGAACAGCCGGAAGAAGCAAAATCCACTTCCGGAGAACTGACGCAGCTGACAAAGCTTCATGCGGAAGGTGCGCTTACGGATGAAGAGTTTGCGGCCGCAAAGAAAAAAGTGCTTGGACTGTAGCACACAATAATTTTATTATAAAAATGCAGTGGACGTAGAAATTGTCCGCTGCATTTTTTTATAGAAACAGTTCGTTAACAGGGTACAGTGCTTTTTCCCTGAATCAATATAGGGAGTGTGGTAAAACTCTGAATCAGCAGATCCGGATATTCCAGTTTGCGGATCATCATATTTCCGGCCTGGATACCCATATCATATACGTTGATGTCAATGACCGTTGGGGCAGGATCAATGATGCCTGCATAAGGGTAACAATCAAATGTAAGAAATCCCATGTCTTTTGGAATGGAAAGGGATAATTCGGTAATAGCGCGGGAAACCCCAAGGGCGAGGGTGCTGTTTTCGCAGACGATGGCCTGCGGAAGAGAGGCACGATCCTGCAATACAGGGAGAACTGTCTCGTAGGCTCCGAGACGGGTTGCATTTGTATAACAGATCCTTTTGTTTGGAATATGGTGTTTCTGGTTTAACATGCCTTTTAGAAATCCTTTCAGCCGCTGGCTGGAAAGAATGTCACTTTTCCGGCCCGCTACAAACAGTACATCGTAATAGTTACATGCAAGCATATGGGCGGCGGCATATTCTCCTGCCAGTGCGTGATCGGTGTCTATCCAGCAGAGCCGGCTTTCGAAATTGGGATGGCCGATAATAATATGTGGGACGTTGTCTTTGAGGATATGTTGTGCCAGAACTTCGTTGACCGCTGATCCATGGATAATCAGTCCATCGGCAGAACGGCGCTGTATTTCCTGAATGGCACGTTCGCCCGGATAGGATTCTTCTGAGGTATCCACGAGAGTAAGGGTATAATGGTGCCGTGTGAGTTCATGATGGACACCGGACATGATATCAAACATATGGGGATTCTGATAGGCAGTACCCTGCCCGAGATCCGTCAGGTAAACAATATTTTTGGCAGCCTGTCTGGCAAAGGAAACGGCACGGGCGTTGGGAACATAGTGCAGCTTATCAATGGCTGCCTGAACGCGTGCAACAGTTTTTGGTGAAATGGTCGTCCAGTGATTTAAAACTTTTGAAACTGTGGATTTAGACACTCCGGCTTCATTTGCAACATCGGATATTGTTATAGCCATATTTTTTCCTCCTTAAAAATGTATAAAACTAAAAAGATAGTATAGCGGTTTCCTAACAAAGTCAATAGAAAATAAAGATAAAACGTTGAAAATATAGGAAAATATCAATAAAATAAAATCAGTCACAGCGGAAAACCGCAAAATAATAGCAATATATAGGAAAGCAGTTTCCTGGGAGGGAGAAAACATGAAAAAAAGAATGGTGGCAATTGCCCTGGCGGCGGCAATGGTGATGACAACGTTCGCCGGATGTGGGGGAGCAGAAGAAACGGTGGAAACACAAAAAAGTGAAAATACGGAAAAAACGAGTGAAGATGCAGTAAAAAATCTGATAGCTTCCACAAAAGGAACCGTTACATTAAACCTTTGGTGTGATGAAACAGAAAGTTACCAGAAAACGATGAAGCAGTTGGTTGAAGATTTTAAAAACCAGTATGATCAGGTAGATTTTGATATTACAATCGGTGCAGTATCTACAGCTAATTGTAAGGATGAAGTTCTTGCAGATGTAGAAAAAGCGGCAGACGTATTTGTATTTGCAGATGATCAGTTATATGATCTGGAAAAAGCAGGGGCATTACAGAGTGTTGATGCAACATTTACATATGATCCCAAAGAAGAAAATGAGAAAGAGGCAGTGGAGGCGGCTTCCGTGGATGAAACTATGTATGCATATCCTCTTACCGCTTCCAATGGATATTTTCTTTATTATGATTCCAATTATCTTACCCCGGAAGATGTAGCTTCCTGGGACAATCTTTTGGCTGCAGCGCAAAAACAGGGCAAAACAGTCGGCATGGAAGTATCCGGGGCATGGTATTTGTATGGATTTTTTGCGGGAGCAGGGCTTGAAATGTATCGGAATGATGATGGCTCTAATACCTGTAACTGGAATGCTGCGGATACCAAATACAAAGGTGCAGATGTTGCTGCTGCGATCACGGATATTTGTAAAAACAAGGCGATGGTAAATTGTGTGAATGAAGATGCACAGGCTTTTGCATTAAATGGGGAGATGATTGCGGATGTCAATGGAACATGGGCAAGCAATGCGTTTAAAGAAGCATATGGTGATGGATATGCTGCCGCAAAACTTCCTACATTTACGGTAAATGGAGATCAGGTACAGATGGGATCTTATGCGGGATATAAGTTTGTCGGAGTGAATGCATATTCTAAAAATACCGGATGGGCGATGCTTCTGGCAGAGTATCTGACGAATGAACAGAGCCAGAAAACCATCGGTATCGCAACCGGAGAAGGACCTTCAAATATAAAGGCAGCAGCTTCGGAAGAAATTACTTCGGCACCTGCACTTGCGGCATTGACAGAACAGGCAAAATACGCAGATTTGCAGCGGGTAGGAAATAATTACTGGGATCCGGCGGCTGCACTGGGAGAAACATTGGTGGAAGGTACCTATAAGGATGCACAGAGTGTGCTGGATAAAGCGGTTGAAGGTATTACTCAGCCGGCATCCGAATAATGAATGCATATGAGAAGATATTGGAATGAAATAAAAACAGCGTGGGTACAGGGAAATCTCTGGACCCGCCTGTCCCTGCTTGTGATGGGGAGCGGATATTGTGCCTGTGACCGATGGGGAAAAGGAATTTTAATGACATTGATGGAAGTATTCTTTTTTCTCTTTACAGGGAGGGTATCCTGGCAGTATATCAGAAAATTAAATACATTAGGAACCGTGCAGAGAAAGGAAACACTGGATCTTACAACATTACAAAAGACGGTAAATCACTATGATAATTCCTTGCTGATTTTACTTTTTGGAGTGGTTGGGATATTGATCATAGCAGCATTTGTTGCATTATACGTGTCAAATTTTAAAACCGTATTCCGGATGCAGCAGATGAAAGAACATGGGGAACATATTAATACCATGAAGGAAGACTGCCGGGAACTGATAAACCGGAAGTTTCATGTGAGCCTGCTGGCACTGCCGGTTTTGGGGGTAATTCTGGTAAATGTGATTCCGATTATCTTTATGATATGTGTTGCATTTACCAATTATGATATGGATCATCAGCCGCCTACCTATCTGTTTACCTGGGTAGGGCTAAAAAACTTCCGCCAGTTGTTTACATCTTCTGCCACGGTAACGTTTGGGTATGCGTTTATACGTATTTTGTTCTGGACGTTACTCTGGGCACTTCTTGCAACATTTTCAACGTATTTTGGCGGGATTATGCTTGCAAAGCTGATCAATGACCGTCAGGTGCGCTGGAAGAAAATGTGGCGGACATTATTTGTTATAACAATTGCAATTCCGCAGTTTGTTACCCTGCTTCTGGTTGGAAAAATGTTTGGGGATTATGGAATTGTCAACAGTATCTGCAGTAAGACTGGCCTGACGGATCTGCTCAGACAGATCGGACTTGTGGGAAAAGGACTTTCTTATATTCCGTTTTTGACAAAACCGGGATGGGCGCATGTCATGATTGTGCTGATCAATATCTGGGTAGGGGTACCGTTCCAGATGCTGAGTGCGACGGGAATACTGATGAATATTCCCCATGAACAGATGGAAAGCGCGAAGATAGATGGGGCAAATGAGAGGCAGATTTTCTGGAAAATCACGATGCCATATATGTTGTTTGTGACAGGCCCGAGTCTGCTTACAGCATTAATTGCCAACATTAATAACTTTAATGTGATTTACCTGCTTACAACAGATTACGTTACATCCAACATGAATTATGCAAATTCCAATGCAAAAGAAGTAGATTTGCTGGTTACATGGCTGTTCAGGCTGACAAATGATTATTCCAATTATAAAATGGCATCTGTTATCGGCATCTGTGTATTTTGTATCTGTGCCGTGCTGACACTTATTGGATTTACGAGGATGATTGCAGGGAATAAAGAGGAGGAATTTCAGTAAATGAAAAAACAGTTAAAAATAGTTGGAAAACATATGCTGCTGGCTTTGTTGGCATTTATATGGCTGATTCCAATTGTATGGCTGCTGGTAACTTCTTTTAGTTCATACAAAGGCATTAATACAATGCATTTTTTCCCGCAAAGATGGTCTTTGGACAATTACATGCAGTTGTTTTTCCGGCCGGATACCGTTGCCAATTTTCCGGCCTGGTTTCGGAATTCCCTGATTATTGGAGCAGCGACCTGTGTAATTTCCACATTATTTGTGCTGATGGTAGCGTATGCAATGAGTTGCATGCGGTTTCCGGCACGTAAACCATTGATGAGTATTGCGATTATTCTTGGGATGTTTCCGGGAGTTCTTTCCATGATAGCCATTTATTTTGTAATGAAATTACTGGGGCTGACAGACAGCATGGCAGGGTTAATTATTATTTATTCTGCGGGTTCCGGACTTGGATATCTCATTTGTAAGGGCTTTTTTGATACCATTCCGGTTTCACTGAGGGAATCCGCAAAACTGGAGGGGGCATCGGAACTTTCCATCCTCGTAAAAATCGTAATTCCATTGTCGAAACCGATCATTGTTTATACGGTGATAAATGCTTTTCTGAATCCGTGGATGGATTTTGTGATGGCAAAACTTATGATCCGTTCAAAAAATCCGGCAGACTGGACGGTAGCAATGGGATTATATAATCTGGTGCAGAGAACCCTTGTGGGAGATTATTTTTCCGTATTTTGTGCGGGTGGTGTGATTGTGGCAATTCCTATTTCTATTTTGTTTATTATCATGCAGAAGTTTTATGTAGAAGGAATTACGGGAGGGGCAGTAAAAGGATGAAAAAAGAAGCAGTTTTACATGTACCGCTGTCGCAGTTCGCATATGCATATGATGAAAGAACAATTGTCCTGCGGCTTCGGGCGGCAAAAGGGGATTTAAAAAGTTGCAAAGTGTTTTATGGAGATCGTGTGGATCCTAAGCCACAGATAGAAACATTTGAAAAAGAGATGGTTTGTGCGGCAAAAGATGATTTGTATGATTATTTTGAAACTGTTATTCATGACAGATACAGCCGGTTGTGCTATTATTTCCTGCTCTGGGATGGAAAACAGGAACAGTATTATTATGAGCGCGATTTCAGCCGGGATATCCCGGAGAACCGGACAGAATTTTTCCAGTTTCCCTATATAAGAAGAGAGGATATGTTTCATATTCCGTCATGGGCGAAAGATATGGTGATGTATCATATTTTCCCGGATAGTTTTGCAACCGGTTACCGTACCATGGAGAAACAACCGAATGAACAGAAAATCGAGATAAAAAATGGGGAAAAAGCGATTTCGGGAAACCGGCTGGGCGGCACGTTAAGTGGGATAAAAGCGAATCTGGATTATCTGCAGCAGCTTGGAATTAATTGTATTTATGTAAATCCGGTGTTTGCCGCAAATTCGTATCATAAGTATGATACCATAGATTATTTTTCCATAGACCCATGCCTTGGAACAAAAAAGGAAGCAAAAGAACTGGTGGAAGATTGCCATGCACGGGGCATCCGTGTTTTGTTTGATGGAGTGTTTAACCATTGCGGACCGGATTTCTTTGCTTTCCGGGATGTTCTTGCCCATGGGGAAAAATCAGAATATCTTGATTGGTTTTATGGGATGCAGGCACCGGTTGACTATAAAGATCCCCCAAATTATGAAGCCTTTGCCTATGTAAAAGAAATGCCGAAACTAAATACTGGAAATCCAAAAGTCGAACAATATTTGATTAAAGTCGGAGTGTATTGGATACAGGAGATTGGGATTGATGGCTGGCGGCTGGATGTTGCAAATGAGATTAATCATGACTTCTGGCGGCATTTCCGGGCGGCTGTGAGAGCAGTTAAAAAAGATGCACTTCTTATAGGGGAAATCTGGGAGGATGCACAGTGCTGGCTGCTGGGCGATCAATTTGATTCTACCATGAATTACCGGTTTTCCTATTTATGCACAGATTTTTTTGCAAAAAGGACAATGTGTGCGCGGGAGTTTGACGAACAGATGACCAAAATGATTTACCGGTATCCACAACAGGTGTCAGAGATACAGATGAATTTTCTGGATTCGCATGACATTCCGCGGTTTCTGAGTTATTGTGGCGGAGACCGCAGGAAACTTAGGCTCGCCTGTTTTTATCTAATCATGGGATATGGAATTCCTTCGGTTTTTTATGGAGATGAATGTTATCTGGATGGAAAAACAGAGACACAGTATCGCCAGGGGATGCGATGGGACACATCGGACACCTTTGCCGGGGATTTGAAAGAGTGGATCAGCTTCCGGAAGACGCATGAAGCATTGAAAAATGGCAGATATCGTGGCATCTGGATGGAAGATGGAGGATTGTATGCTTTCCTGCGGGAGAATAAAGAGGAAAAAGTTCTGGTTATGATCAATAATTCAGATGAACCATATGTCTGTGACGATAGATTCTGGTGCGAAACGGAACAAAAAATCTGTGGGTTCGTATTGGATAAAGTAAAACAATTGCCTGCAATGCAGGGAAAACCCTTCATTATTAAAAATAGATAGTTCAAAAAATGCTGCCTTACATGTAAAATGCAGGGCAGTATTTTTGTGCAATTCTTTTAGTGACATATGAAAAAACCTGTGTTACACTGACCGTACAAGTAAACATACATGGTACAACTTTAGTAGAGAAGCCCGGACAGGCTGTATCTGTTTTTTAAGAGGGGATATACATTATGGAGAGTATCACAGGAGGAAACACACCAAAATATCAGGAACTGACGGAACAGCTGCGTTTACAGATCGTCTCCGGGGAGATTGCACCGGGGCAGAAACTGCCATCGGAAAATACGCTTTCCGCACAGTATCAGGTCAGCCGTCAGACGGTGCGCAAGGCATTGGCGATTTTACAGAATGAAGGATATATTTACGCAGAGCATGGGCGCGGTACATTCTGTTCGGAAATGATGCGGCACGCACATCCGTCAAAGAATATTGCTGTCGTAACAACCTATCTGTCAGACTATATTTTTCCCCGTGTGATACAGGGAATTGATGATGTGCTGACCGGTGCAGGATATAGCATTGTCTTAAAAAATACAAAAAATTCACGGACCCGGGAAGCGGAATGCCTGCAGGAAATTTTAAGCAAGGATATTGACGGGGTTATCATTGAACCGAGTAAAAGCCAGATTTTCTGCCGGCATATGAATTTGTACGAACAACTGGAAAAATCGCATATTCCATACGTGTTTATCCAGGGATGTTTCCCTCAGATGAAAGACAAGCCGCATGTGCTGCTGGATGATTTTCAGGGGGGATATATGATCACAAAGTATCTGACGGATCACGGGCACAAAAATATCGTGGGAGTATTTAAGGCGGATGACATGCAGGGACAGAACCGCCATAAAGGGTATGTCCGTGCACTGCAGGAGGCGGGAATTTTGTATGATCCGGATAAAGTAGTGTGGTTTCACACGGAGGACCGTAAAATCCATCCCTATGAAGCAATCCGTGAAATGGCAGGAAAAACGCTTCGTGGGCGGATGGATGCGGTTGTTTGTTATAACGACCAGACGGCACAGCTTGTCATCCGTGCATTGCAGGAGGAAGGACTGCGTATTCCGGAAGATGTTTCGGTAACCGGTTATGATAATTCTTCGCTGGCGAATCAACAGGGGCTTCGGCTGACAACCATTGACCATCCGCAGGAAAAGCTTGGCGCCATGGCAGCAGAACTGCTCCTTTCCATGATTCAGAACGGAGAAAAAGAGGAAGGGGAGAGTGTTCTCATCCAGCCAATGCTTATTGAGGGAAATTCCTGCATGGAATACCGGTGACGGCTTGTGCAATCTGACCAAAACAGTGCCGGATTAAAACGAAAAAAGACAACAATTTTGTTGATTTTTTGCATGAAAAACAACTTGTAAATACATGCATACAAGTTATAAACTTAGAGTATAAAAACGAACGATATAAAGCATTGATTCTAAGGAGGAACGAGTATGCTGTTAAATAAGGATTACAAATTTTGGTTTTGCACGGGATCACAGGATCTGTATGGAGAGGAATGCCTGGCAAAGGTAGCCCAGCATTCCAAACAGATTGTAGATGAGTTAAACAAGACAGGCGTTTTGCCATATGAAATCGTATGGAAACCGACACTCATTACCAATGAGCTGATCCGCAAGACATTCAACGAGGCTAACAACGATGAGACATGTGCCGGTGTAATCACCTGGATGCACACGTTCTCCCCTGCAAAGTCCTGGATTCTTGGACTGCAGGAGTATCGCAAACCTCTGATGCATTTACATACACAGTTCAATGAGGAACTTCCATATGATACCATTGATATGGATTTCATGAATGAAAACCAGTCGGCACACGGAGACAGAGAGTATGGTCATATCGTAAGCCGTATGCGTATGGAGCGTAAGGTCGTTGTCGGACACTGGAGTGATCCGGTAGTCGTTGACAAGATCGCAAGCTGGATGCGCACCGCGGTCGGCATCGTAGAGAGCAGCCACATCCGTGTCATGCGTGTCGCAGACAACATGAGAAACGTAGCAGTTACCGAGGGCGATAAGGTAGAAGCACAGATCAAGTTTGGCTGGGAAGTAGATGCTTATCCGGTAAACGAGATCGCAGAGTCTGTTGCAGCCGTATCCCAGTCTGATACAAACGCACTTGTAGATGAATACTACGACAAATATGAGATTTTACTCGAGGGAAGAGATCCGGAAGAGTTTAAGAAACATGTAGCCGTACAGGCGCAGATTGAACTTGGATTTGAGCGTTTCCTGCAGGAGAAGAATTATCAGGCAATTGTTACCCACTTCGGCGATCTTGGCGCATTAAAACAGCTTCCGGGACTTGCCATCCAGAGACTGATGGAAAAAGGTTATGGCTTTGGCGCAGAAGGTGACTGGAAAGTTGCAGCTATGGTACGTCTCATGAAAGTGATGACCGCAGGCATGAAGGATGCAAAGGGAACATCCATGCTCGAGGATTACACCTACAATTTAGTAAAAGGAAAAGAAGGAATTCTTGAAGCACACATGCTTGAGATCTGCCCGTCCATCGCAGACGGTCCAATCAGCATCAAGTGCCAGCCTCTTTCCATGGGCGACAGAGAAGATCCTGCAAGACTTGTATTTACATCCAAGGAAGGACACGGAATTGCAACTTCTCTGATTGATCTGGGCAACCGTTTCCGTCTCATCATCAACGATGTAGAGTGCAAGAAGACAGAAAAACCAATGCCGAAGCTTCCGACCGCAACGAACTTCTGGACTCCGGAACCGGATATTTATACAGGCGCAGAGGCATGGATTCTTGCTGGCGGCGCACACCACACCGCATTTACCTACGACCTGACTGCAGAGCAGATGGGTGACTGGGCAGCAGCCATGGGCATTGAGGCTGTATACATTGACAAAGATACCAAGATTCGTGATTTCAAGCGTGATCTGATGCTTGGAGAGGTATTCTACAGATAAAAGATATGTAACACCTGCTTTTGTAAAATGCAAAGGCAGGTGTTTATGGCAGAAAGAGAGGTAGAAACAGTGGAAAGAAAAGACGAGATCGTGTCCGGGAAAACATTTCTCGGAATTGAATTTGGCTCCACACGTATCAAGGCGGTACTGACCGATGCGAACCATACACCAATCGCATCCGGCAGTCATGAATGGGAAAACCGCCTTGACCATGGAATCTGGACCTATACTATGGACGATATCTGGGGTGGTCTGCAGGACTGCTACCGGGATCTGAAAAAAGACGTAAAAGAGCAGTATGGCGTGACGCTGACAAAGATTAGTGCGATTGGATTTTCCGCCATGATGCACGGATATCTGGCATTTGATAAGGCTGGGGAGCTTCTCGTGCCGTTCCGTACATGGCGTAATACAATCACAGAGGAAGCAGCAGCCGCACTGACAAAGGAATTTTCCTATAACATTCCGCAGCGTTGGAGCATTGCCCATCTGTATCAGGCAATGTTAAACAAAGAGGAGCATGTGAAAGACATTGCATTTTTCACCACGCTTGCAGGATTTATCCACTGGAAACTGACTGGGGAAAAGGTGCTCGGCGTGGGGGATGCATCCGGAATGTTTCCAATCGACAGTAATACAAAAGATTATGATGCAGCAATGCTCGATAAGTTTGATGCGCTGGCAGAACCATACGGCTTTGACTGGTCACTCCGTGACATTCTGCCAAAAGTTCTTGTTGCCGGAGAAAATGCCGGAACGCTGACCGCAGAGGGCGCAAGGATTCTCGATACCGATGGCGAACTGGAAGCAGGAATTCCGGTATGTCCGCCGGAAGGTGATGCCGGAACCGGCATGGCAGCGACCAACAGTGTAGCTGTCCGCACTGGAAACGTATCCGCAGGTACTTCCGTATTTGCAATGATCGTACTGGAAAAGGCATTGAAGAATGTGCACACGGAGATCGATCTGGTGACCACGCCATCCGGAGAGGCGGTTGCCATGGCACACTGCAACAACTGCACATCCGATCTGAATGCATGGGTCAACCTGTTTGAAGAGTTTGCCAACAGTTTTGGCATGAAGATTGACAAGAATGAGCTGTTTTCCGTTTTATACAACAAAGCACTCGAAGGTGACGCAGATTGTGGCGGTCTTTTAGCATACAACTATTTTTCCGGAGAAGGAATTACCGCATTTGATGAAGGAAGACCTCTGTTTGCCCGCACACCGGATGCAAAATTCAATCTTGCAAATTTCATGCGCGTGCATTTGTTTACGGCACTGGGAGCATTAAAGGATGGTCTGGATATCCTGCTCAAAGAGGAAGGCGTACAGATCGACAAGATGTACGGCCACGGTGGTCTGTTTAAGACTCCGGTAGTCGGACAGCGCATCATGGCAGCAGCCATCGACACACCGGTTTCCGTTATGGAGACAGCCGGAGAGGGCGGCGCATGGGGTATCGCACTTCTGGCTGCCTATATGGCACAGAAAGAAGAAGGAGAGAGCCTTGCCGATTATCTGAATGAGCGTGTATTTGGCGGACAGGAGGGTGTAACTGAAAACCCGGTTCCGGCAGATGTGGAAGGATTTGATCAGTTCCTGAAACGCTACAACGAAGGGCTTGCAATTGAGCGTGCAGCAGTAGAACATTTATAAAATAATAGTTACAGATAAGAAACAGGCAGAATCCGTCGTTTACAGCGGCGGATTTTGTGGATATAGAAAGGACAGAAAGCATGTTAGAAGAATTAAAAAAACAGGTTTACGAGGCAAACATGGAATTGCCGCGCAGAGGCTTGATTACTTATACATGGGGCAATGTCAGCGGCATTGACCGCGAGAGTGGCTATTTTGTCATCAAGCCAAGCGGTGTGGATTACGATAAACTGACACCGGACGATATGGTCGTTATGGATTTAGAGGGAAATAAAATTGAGGGCGATTTGAAGCCATCATCCGACACACCAACCCATCTCGAACTGTACAAAAAGTATCCGGATATCGGCGGTATCGTACATACCCATTCTCCGGAGGCTACTTCCTGGGCACAGGCAGGAAGGGATATTCCGCTTTACGGAACGACCCATGCGGATTATTTCTTTGGACCGATTCCATGTGCGCGTAGCCTCACACCGGAAGAGATTGACGAGGCATACGAGACCAACACCGGAAAAGTCATTATTGAAACCTTTGAGACAAGAGGCATCAACCCGGTTTACACACCTGGCGTGCTCTGCACGAACCATGGTCCGTTTACGTGGGGCAAGGATGCGGCAGAGGCAGTGCACAATGCCGTTGTCTTAGAGGAAGTTGCAAAGATGGCAACCCGTACCGAACTGATCAATCCGAAGGTGCAGCCGGCACCGGATTGTATCCGCGATAAGCATTTCTTCCGCAAGCACGGTGCGAATGCTTATTACGGACAGCAGTGAAAATTTATGATGGGGAATGCCTGATCCCGGTAATCGTGGGATTTGAAGGCTCTTGAAGTATGAAATGTAAATCAGGTAAAAACAGGAGAAAAAGAAATGCCTGTTTCTTTTTGGGGATTTTGTCGCTGGTTACGGTAGTATTGTGTCTTTCGGCATCATGTAATGCCGATAGAAGGAAGGCACAAAAATACGAGTATGGAGTATTCTTAAATGCAGACCGTACAGCAGTTCCAAAATTAAAAAATTACGAAATTGTTGTGATTGATGCACAGTATTTTTCGAAGAAAGATATCAGAAAATTACATGCTGGCGGTACAAAAGTTTACAGCTATCTTAATATTGGCTCTGTCGAAAATTTCCGGCCATATTATAAAACATACGAGCATCTGGCAATCGGGGATTATGAAAACTGGGAAGAGGAAAAATGGGTTAATGTTGCGGATAAAGACTGGCAGGAATTTATGGATACATTAGCCGGAAAATTAAAGAAAAAGGGAGTGGATGGCTTTTTTATTGATAACTGTGATGTATATGATTATGCCCATAAAAAGGATATTTTTGATGGGCTGACGGTGATTTTAAAGAAAATCCGGGCAATGGGGAAGCCGGTAGTGGTCAATGGAGGAGATATCTATGTGACGGCATATCAGTCCCGTTATGGTTCTGCTGCGGATATTATGACGGGTGTAAACCAGGAGTCGGTGTGGAGCAGGATTGATTTTACAACCAAAACATTCCATACGCAGAAAAAAACGGAGCGGGAGTATTTCTGCCAGTATCTGCAGGCATGCAAAGCGGATGGAATGGATGTTTATCTGCTGGAATACACGACAGACCATAAACTGATCCGCAGGATTAAGAAGTATTGCAGGAAAAAGAAATATGATTACTATATTGCGGATTCGCTGGAGCTGGGTATTTAATACAATGTGTTTTTAAATTTGACTTTAAAAAGTAGATATCATACAATTACATTGTTGGAAAAATGCTGCTGGTACAGCTGGAAGAACTTCATAAAGTTGTCACCGCTGTTCCAGTGAAATAACAGGAGGATTAGAACCATGGGAGTACATTCCATAGATGCAGAGGATGATCAGTTTGCGTATCGTTATGATACACAGTTACTGATCGACAGAAGAGACAGGGATCTTGACGAGGATGAGATCGCAGATTACATCACGGAAAATTTTGAGGGAAACAGCCTGATTGCGGCTGGAGATGAGGATTTGGTCAAGATTCATTTCCACACGAATGAGCCGTGGAAAATTCTGGAATACTGCAATACGGTCGGAGAAATTTATGACATCGTGGTCGAGGATATGATCCGGCAGGCAGCAGGGCAGCAGGGATAAAAGGCAGAGCGTCCGATACAGAATACTATAGTGTGACGCTGGAAATGAAAATAGGTGCTGTCGCATCAGTAAATGATTGATATTTACTGGGCGGCAACACCTGTTTTCTTTTGATACCATGAAGTATAGAAGGCCTTCCTTAAATGAACTTTAAAAGTTTTAGACTATTTAGAAAAACTTTATTTGTCCCTGTGATACAGCTGCGTTACAATAAATATAACGAAGGGCGGATGGAGGAAATGATATGGCAAATACAACCAAGCTTGCACTTGAAGCATCCTTAAAAGAACTCCTGCGGACAAAACCGATTGACAGGATCACGATCAATGATCTGACGGAACATTGTGGCATCAGCCGTATGACGTTTTATTATCACTTTAAGGATATTTATGATCTGGTGGAGTGGGCATGTGTGGAGGACGGAAAGCGTGCGTTGCAGGGCAAAAAGACATACGATACGTGGCTGGAGGGAATTGCGCAGATATTTGAGGCAGTATTGGAAAACAAGCCATTTATTATGAATGTATACCATGCGGTTGCCCACGAAAAAGTGGAGCAGTATCTGTATAAGCTGACGTATGAACTGATCGTAAATGTCGTGGAAGAAAAATGCAAAGGCATTGCGATTGCAGACGGAGATAAACGCTTTATTGCAGATTTTTATAAATATGGATTTGTGGGAATTATGCTTGACTGGATCGACAAGGGCATGCAGGAGGATTACCATAAGATCGTTATGATGATGGGGACAGCACTCGATGGGAATATTGCGCGGTCGATTGAGAATTTTAAACAGAAATAAAAATTAATCAAAATGCCTGAAATGATAAAAATTTTATCATTTCAGGCATTTTGTAAATGGTATCTTTTCACAGAGATGGTAAGATAACCATATCGTATTTGTTCCACAAATGATCTGTCGTGTTACAGGTTTTATGATTTTATGGGAATTGATTTTGAAATGAATCAGAAACCTGTAACGAAGAAACACTAAATGAGAAGTATCCCAGAAATCAGAAAGGAGTTTTTCTATGTCAAATAAAAATAAGAAATTAGGACTTGGAATTGCAGCAGTTGCAGCAGCCGGTGCAGGACTTGTATATGCTGCACAGAAAACCAGCCAGCAGAAAGTAAAGAAGATTGCAAAGGCAGCACCACCGGTTGATTACCGCAACACCGAGCGCGGAAAATATGAAAAAAACAGCAAAGGCATTTATTACACCAACGGAAACTATGAAGCATTTGCCCGGCCAAAGAAACCGGAAGGAGTCGATGACAAAAATGCATACATTGTCGGAAGCGGACTTGCAGCACTTGCAACGGCATGTTTTCTCGTAAGAGACGGGCAGATGCCAGGTTCCCATATTCATATTTTAGAGGCAATGGATGTGGCAGGTGGTGCCTGTGACGGTATCTTTGATCCGACCCGCGGCTATGTGATGCGCGGTGGCCGTGAGATGGAAAATCATTTTGAATGTCTGTGGGATCTGTTCCGCAGCATTCCATCACTGGAAATCGAAGGGGCATCCGTGCTGGACGAGTATTACTGGCTGAACAAAGAAGATCCAAACTATTCACTTTGCCGTGCAACCGAAAACCGTGGTGAGGATGCACATACCGATGGCAAATTTAATCTGAGTCAGAAGGGCTGCATGGAAATTATGAAGCTGTTTATGACAAAGGATGAAGATCTGTATGATAAGACCATCGAGGATGTGTTTGATGAGGAAGTTTTTGACTCGACCTTCTGGCTATATTGGCGCACCATGTTTGCATTTGAAAACTGGCACAGTGCACTGGAAATGAAACTGTATTTCCAGCGGTTTATCCACCATATTTCCGGTTTGCCGGATTTTTCCGCACTGAAATTTACACGCTACAATCAGTACGAATCCCTGATTCTTCCGATGAAGAAATATCTTGAGGATGCTGGTGTGGAGTTTCAGTTCAATACCGAAGTAACGAACGTTATTTTTGATATCAAAGATGGAAAGAAAGTGGCAAAAGCCATTGACTGCAAAGTAAAAGGTGTAGAGACCGGAATCGTTCTGACCGAAAATGATCTGGTATTTGTCACAAACGGAAGCTGTACCGAAGGTACGATTTACGGCGATCAGAACCATGCACCAAACGGTGATGCCGAAGTGCGGACCAGTGGCTGCTGGAGTCTGTGGAAGAACATTGCAAAACAGGATCCGGCGTTCGGACATCCGGAAAAATTCTGTTCCGATATTACAAAGACCAATTGGGAGTCGGCAACCGTTACCACATTGGATGACAAGATTCTTCCATATATTGAGAAGATCTGCCAGCGTGATCCGCGCAGCGGAAAGACGGTTACCGGAGGTATCGTAAGCTGCAAGGATTCCAGCTGGCTGTTAAGCTGGACGATCAACCGTCAGGGACAGTTCAAGGAGCAGGACAAAGATAAAGTCTGCGTATGGGTATATGGTTTGTTTACCGATGTACCGGGTGATTTTATCAAGAAGCCAATGAAGGAGTGTACCGGTAAAGAAATCACGGAGGAGTGGCTGTATCATCTGGGTGTGCCGGAAGATCAGATTGAAGATCTGGCAGAGCACAGTGCCGTCTGCGTACCGACCATGATGCCGTATATCACCGCATTCTTTATGCCAAGAACCAGGGGTGACCGCCCGGATGTCATTCCGGATGGCTGTGTTAACTTTGCATTCCTCGGACAGTTCACCGAGACACCGAGAGATACGGTATTTACAACCGAGTATTCGGTGCGTACCGCTATGGAAGCTGTTTATGGACTTCTCGGTGTGGATCGTGGTGTGCCGGAAGTCTGGGGCAGTGTCTACGATGTGCGTGAACTGTTAGACAGCAGCGTAAAGCTGATGGATGGCAAGTCTCCGCTGCAGATGAATCTTGGACCGCTTAATGTGATCAAGAAACCACTTCTTAGTAAGATCAAAGGAACGGTGATTGAGAAGCTGCTGCGGGATCATGATGTGCTGCGGGATGGCATGATTTAAAAAAGATTTTATAAAGGGAAAAACGTCTGAGAATTTTGCATAAAACAAATCCTCAGGCGTTTTTGATTACTGATGAGTCGGACTGATTACAGATAATTTCCGGATCAAGGAAATTTTCCTGCTTGGCAACAGACTGCAGGATCTTCATATTCTGCAGAAAAACCAGTTGCTGATAGGTGCGGATGGCACGGTTTAAGTTTTCTAAAGTAAGTTCCGGCTTTTCTTTTTTATTTTTTCCCATAGGTAATAACCTCCGTTTCAATCTGGAGATATTTTCGTATGAAGTTGTGTTTATTTGATGAAAATTGCGGGGAGGACACAAAAAGTTCACGAATCGACAGAAAATCAGATGTTACATGGAAGCCTGAAACCGGAATTCCCCATGATCTGCAAAGAATCCATAGACACCATGGTATTTTTCGACAACAGAGATCATGCTTTGTACGCCGATGCCGTGGTTGACGGAACGGGATATCGGAATATCATCTGCAAAAACGACAGGTTGTTCATAACTGTTTTTTATCTGGATACATAACTGTGTATTTTTCTCATATACCTTAAGTGAAATATAGCGTTGGGACTGCAGGTTCATCTGCTGGCAGGCATGAAGTGCGTTTTCAAGTGCATTGGCAAATAAACTGCACAGATCTGTAATCTGAAAGCGGAAAAATTCGGTCGCAGTAATGGAAATCTGCATTGGAATGTGGTTTACGGCAGCCTGATTGGCGTAGGAGGACACAATCAGATTGACCGATTCGTTGACACAGTAGCGAATGACAGAACTGTGTTCAAGATTGGTACAGATTTCGTGGATGTAGGAAGTCGCTTCTTTTGGGTTATTTTGATCCAGACAACTCTGGATGAAATTCATATGGTGTCGCAGGTCATGCCGGTAAATGGCTGCCTGCTGCTGGGAAGCGGAAAGCTGGGCAATTTCTTTCTGTGCCTGTGTGGCAGCCGTAGTAAGCAGAATATTTTCCCGTTCTGCTTTATTTTTTTCACTTGAAAATTTAAGCGAGAGAACAGACAGAATAAAAAAGGATACGACAAGAAAACTGTCCATAAAGTCAATAACGACTGCACCGCCCGTGTAGAGCAGATCCGTGTAGACAGTAAACGTGTATTCCAGGACATAGTATACCAGCGGAAGCAGGAAAAACAAAAGCAGTGTCGTGCGGCTTTCATATTTCAGCCGGATGATATACGGTGAGACAAACCGGATCACAAGAACAAGAAGCGGAATGGTAATAATGATGGAGGCAATGTTCGATACAACGGGATTTCTGTCAAAAAAGAAAGCAACAAAGGTGCCAAACCATTTGCGTGGCGTGCACAGCAGATATGCAGACAAAACGGAGATGACAGAGATTGACAGATTCCGGTGAAACCGCAGGAAAATTAAGGCAATCAAAGGGATATGGATCAGAAACGGATAGCATTTGTAAAGCACCGACTCCCCCATGATCAGATAAAAAAGAAGCTGGGCAATACCAAAGAAAAAAAGCGTCAGGACATAGACACGCTTATGATCGCAAAAACCGATGTCGGCAAGATACAGTGCCGCCACGATGCCGAAAAATAATACAAAGGCATAATTAACTAAAGAAAAAACGGATGAAAGTTCAGGCATAATCATTCCTCCATCTGGAAAGCGAGATAATGTTTTTTGATATCGGCAACCCTGCGCTGTGCAAGCGGAATGTTTGTGCCGTTGTGAAGACACATATCCATTGTGCCGATCGAGCGGATATAGTTCATATTTACAAGGAACGAGCGGTGTACCTGAATAAATTCCCGGTGTTGCAGCAGGCTGTCGCATACGGACGAGAACAGTTCTGTGCAGACAATCTGTTCCCTTCCACTCGTATAGTAGATAACTTTGCGGTTCTGGGCTTCTACATAGATCAGTTCGGACAGGGGAACTTTATGTACGCCAATCCGGCTTTTTAGTACAAGAAAATGCCCCTGTTCCTGTGTTTTTGCCCGTAGGATGTCATCCATGGCAGCAAAGAAAGCGTTGGAGGATACCGGTTTCATCAGATAATTGGTGGCCTTTACCGTATAACTTTCCACCGCAAAATCCGATGAGGTTGTAAGAAAAATAATATCGGCAGCATGGTCGAAAGTACGGATTTCGCGTGCAAGCTGCATGCCGGTCATATGTGGCATGAGGATGTCTAGCAGATAAATGTCGAATCGTTCCTTTGATGCCCGAAGGGCAAGTTCACAGCTGCTGTGATATTCTTGATAGGTAAACGGAATATTGTGAGTTTTCTGATAACTGTCCAAAAGCGACCGTATGTTGGACAATTCCTTCTCATCGTCATCACATAAGGCAATTTTCATAGGGAATCTCCTTCGTTTTCAATACATTTATTATACCGTAGCATCGGACAAATTACTATAGAAATCTGCTGTCATTTATGCACCGATAAAATCATCCGTCAGTTTTCCGTGTTTTTCATAGTTGGTGACCCGTGCAATGTGATTATCCGCATCGACAAAAACAACTTTCGGGTGATGTTCTTTTGCTTCTTCCGGTGTCATCTGTGCATAGCACATGAGAATGACATGATCGCCCACAGCGACCTGACGGGCAGCGGCACCGTTTAAACAGATCATGCCGGAACCGGCTTCCCCTGCGATAGTATAAGTTTCAAAGCGGTTGCCGTTTTCCACATCGACGATCTGTACCAGTTCATATTCTAAAATTCCGGCAGCTTCTAAGAGATCGGTATCGACCGTGATACTGCCGACATAGTTGAGATCCGCCTGTTTTACCACAGCCCGGTGAATTTTTCCTTTTAACATATTGTACTGCATGAGTAATCTCCTATTTTTCCACGATAAAGTTATCGATCAGTCTGGTTTTGCCAATGTATACGGCAATGGCTACAAGAATGGAACCTTCGAGTTTTTCGACCGGAGTAATGGTGTCAAAGTCAACGACATCCACGTAATCAATCTTGGCAAGCGGCTCTTTTTCAATCTCTGCTGTGATTGCAGACTTGATGACACAAGCGCGTGTTTCTCCGGCATCCACAAGGGCTTTTCCAGCTTTTAAACTGCGGTTTAACACAAGTGCCGCCTGACGTTCTTCGGCGTTTAAATAAGTGTTTCTGGAGCTCTTTGCCAGTCCGTCATCTTCACGGATGATCGGGCAGCCGATGATCCGGGTATCCACATTTAAGTCTTTGACCATGCGACGGATGACGGCAAGCTGCTGGGCATCTTTCTGGCCAAAGTATGCGCGGTCCGGAGTTACAATGTGGAAGAGTTTCAATACAACGGTCTGCACGCCGCGGAAGTGAATCGGACGGCTTTTTCCACAGAGTTCGGTGGTAAGACCATTCATATCCACATAGGAACAGAAGCCGTCGGCATACATTTCCTCCGGTTCCGGATGAAAGATGATATCTACACCTGCAGCTTCGCACAATGCAGCATCTTTTTTGAGGTCGCGCGGATAACTCTCCAGATCTTCGGTTGGTCCGAACTGCATCGGGTTTACAAAAATACTGACAACGACACGGTCATTTTCTTTTCTGGCTGCGTCGATCAGACTTTTGTGTCCTTCATGCAGATAGCCCATAGTAGGTACGAATCCGACGGTTAATCCTTCTTTTTTCCATGCCTTTACGGCAGCCCTTACTTTACTGATTTCTCCATATATTTCCATTTTATGATCTCCTGATTTTCATTGTAATTTGGTTTTATTGTTATTTGACAAAAATATTGCGAATGCTTCCGTATGAATGTTTTAATATAATTTATCAAGGACGGTTTCATCCATCTTAAAGGTATGTTCCAGGCCAGGGAACGTTCCGGCAGCAACTTCTTCTTTATAAGTGCGGAATGCCTCACGCATCTGTTCACCGACCTGTGCAAACTGCTTGACAAATTTCGGTTTCATGTTGGAATACATGGCAAGCATATCCTGATAGACAAGTACCTGTCCGTCGCATCCGGCACCGGCACCGATTCCGATGGTCGGGATATGAATGCTCTCGGTAATCTTTGTGGCAAGGGCCTGCGGCACACATTCTAAGACAACGGCAAAAGCTCCGGCTTCCTCAATGGCACGCGCATCATCAAGCAGTTTCTGTGCGGCAGCTTCGCCTTTTCCCTGTACCTTAAATCCGCCAAAGGCATTGACAGACTGTGGGGTCAGACCGAGATGGGCACAAACAGGGATGGAAGCGTCTACGATGGCTTTGATCTGAGGGCAGACTTCTTTTCCGCCTTCCAGCTTGACTGCCTGTGCACGGCCTTCTTTCATCAGGCGTCCGGCATTGACAACAGCGTCATAGACGGAAGTCTGGTAAGACATAAAAGGCATGTCGGTGATGAGCAGTGTATCTTTGATGCCGCGGGCAACCGCTGCGCTGTGATGGATCATGTCCTCCATGGTGACGGAGAGCGTGTCTTCGTATCCTAAAACGACCATTCCGAGGGAATCGCCGACGAGAATGGCATTGACGCCTGCCTCATCAATAAGTCTGGCAGTAGAATAATCGTAGGCGGTCAGCATGGAAAGCTTTTCACCCTTTTCTTTTGCTTCCTGAAAAGTTACAACCGTATTTTTCATTTATGAGATCCTCCATTTTCTTTTTCCTGTTCATCAGCAAGTAAAACATGTCTCATGTTTTCATAATTCTGTGCTGGATTTTTTCCTTCTGCAATTGCCAGAAGCCGTGTGCCGAGCATGCGGTACAAAGCGGCATCTTCTGCGTTTAAACAGTGTAAGTGCTTTTCCACGGTTGAGACATCCCCGCGCTCGATCGGACCGGTCAGTGCATGGACACAGCCCTGCGAGAGCACATTTTCGATGTTCTGACGGACCAGTGCAGCAGTTGCCGCAACGGCTTTTTCGCGGGAAAATCCGCAGTCTTCGAGAAGCCGGTACCCCGTATCAAGTACCGCGATCACCTGATTGCTTAAGATGCTGGCAGCTGCATGATATTCTGGCTTGGCTGCGGCATCAATCCGGCAGACTTCATTTCCATAGGAAGTGAGTAAGTCGGTGATGACCTGTACGGCATGTGGGTGGCCTTCCACGGTAAAAAATGCATGTTCCAATTGCTGGTATGATGAAAATTTGTTACTGAACGGTAACATGGGATGAACCGAGCAGCAGGATATTCCTGCTTCTTTGGCTCCGGAAAATGAATCGGATGAAAGTGCGCCACTACAATGACATATAATCTGATTCCTGTGTGACATGCCTTTGATTTCTTCCCATACGGGTACAAGGAGCGAATCGGGTGTCGTGATGAAGAGGATGTCTGATTCACGCACCAGTTGCTGCACCTGATTGAAACCGGCAGTCTGTGTAAACGCGGCGGCTTCTTTTGCGGCCGCGGCATTGGTATCATAATATCCCACAAGGTCTGCGTTTTTACTCCGGAAATATTTTCCAAGGGAGCAGCCTACGCGCCCTGCGCCTATGATTCCTGTTTTCATGCTACCACCTTCCTTCTGGTAATTAAATGGATCGGATCCTGTGTAACAGGTGTCCGTCGAAATCCTGTGTAAAGGTGACTCACATATTCATTTGGGGCGATACATCATAAATATACCGCAGTCGATACAGTTTCTGTATGAATACCGTTCAGAACCCACTATAACATAATCTTGGGAAAAACTCAAATAAAGTTAAAGAAAAGGCTTGAAAATCCGCATAAAACATGGTATAGTATATCCTCGTGATAACTATTTTTTCCTTGTTCACAGGCTATGTTCTGTGAGCCAGAGACCAAAAGGAGGTAACATTTCGCATGAACAAGTATGAATTAGCACTCGTTGTCAGTGCAAAGATCGAAGATGATGCGAGAACAGCAACCGTTGAGAAAGCAAAAGAGTATATCACTCGTGCAGGCGGTACTGTTACAGAAGTTGAAGAATGGGGTAAGAAGAAGTTAGCTTACGACGTTCAGAAGATGAGCGAAGCATTCTACTACTTCATCCAGTTCGACGCAGCATCGGATGCTCCGGCTAAGCTTGAGCAGGATGTCCGTATCATGGACAACGTTCTTCGTTTCTTATGCGTTAGAAAAGACGAGCAGTAGTATAAGAAAGTAGGAGATTGTATGAATAAAGTCATTCTTATGGGTAGATTAACCAGAGACGCAGAAGTTCGTTACTCTCAGGGGGAGAGTTCCAGTGCGATTGCAAGATTTACACTGGCAGTTGACCGTCGGTTCCGCCGGAACAATGAGGATCAGACAGCGGATTTCATTAGTTGTGTTGCATTTAGCAAGACAGCAGAGTTTTTGGAGAGATTTGGCCGCAAGGGAACCAAGTTCGTTCTCGAGGGTCATATCCAGACAGGCAGTTATACAAACAAGGATGGACAGCGCGTTTACACCACAGATGTTGTGGCAGAGAACGTAGAATTTGCGGAGAGCAAAAATGCAGCTGGTGGAAATGCTGATTTCGGCGGTGCACCTTCTGCTCCATCACCAAGCGGAGCTGCCGGAGATGGCTTCATGAATATTCCGGATGGAATTGATGAAGAATTACCATTCAACTAAATGCTCCATAGAGCATAACATCATATAGGAGGTTAAAGAACATGGCTTTCAATAAAACAGCTGAAGGATCTTCCATGAAGAGAAGACCAATGCGTAGAAGAAAAAAAGTATGTGTATTCTGTGGCAAAGATAATGTCATCGATTATAAAGATATCAACAAGTTAAAGAGATACATCTCTGAGAGAGGAAAGATCCTTCCTCGTCGTATCACAGGAAACTGTGCAAAGCATCAGAGAGCTCTTACAGTTGCTATCAAGAGAGCACGTCATCTGGCTATGATGCCATACGTTTGCGAGTAGACCTAGTAATACCAAGGGTTTCAGCGTTTGGAGACGTAGCGTTGACACAAGTTTGACACAACATTTGACCAACGATTCAGAAGATGGATCGTTGGTCTTTTTTATGTAATGACATAGTGACAATATCTAATAATGTTAAGTTGGTTTATTATGGGAAAGAATAAAATTATGGCATATTATACTTGATTAAGAACTATAGCAATGATACAATAATGCAAAATGTTGACATCAAATACATTTTTACTTTCCAAAATGTTGATAATACGCACTGGTAGAAAGAAATTTTGTTGATGGGGGTATTATGTTAAAAAGAAAAGCAATTGCTTCAATAAAAAACTGGGTTAACACAAAAAATAAAAAATGCCTTGTTGTACAGGGAGCCAGGCAAACAGGAAAAACATATATTATTGAACGGTTTGCAGAAGACAATTATGAGGAACTGCTTGAAATCAACTTTAAGCAGATGGTTTCTGCCGTTGACATTTTTTCCGGTGATCTTACAGTAGATAATATGGTTATGGCTATGCGTTTCCGCTTTCCTGAAAAGAAAATTCTGCCAGGGAAAACTTTGATTTTTCTCGATGAGATTCAGGAGTGTCAGGAAGCAATCACATCCCTTAAATTCTGGGCAATCGATAACAGATATGATGTTATTGTGTCGGGCTCGCTTCTTGGAATCGATTATAAACGTGCATCGTCTTATCCGGTCGGTTATGTTGATTATCTGAGAATGTATGGGATTGATTTTGAAGAGTTTCTCTGGGGAATGGGGATTTCTGAAGACATGATCGGAAACCTCTGCGGATATCTGGAATCAAAGACCGTGATACCTGAGGCGATTCATTCCCAAATGATGAATTATTACAGACAGTATATAGCAATAGGTGGTATGCCGGAAGCTGTACAGAAATATGTAGATACAAAGGATTTCAGAGAGGTTGATAAGATACAGAGGAGCCTCTTATTGGGATATCAGTATGATATAGCACATTATGCAACTGCGGAAGAAAAGGTAAAAGCAGAGAAATGTTATCTTTCACTTGCCAAGCAGCTGCTTGATAAAGAAAACCACAAATTTCAATATAAAGAAGTTGAGCATGGAGGCCGAGCACAAAAGTATTTTTCAAGTATTGAGTGGTTGCTTCGTGCAGATATGGTACATTTAAGTAAACTTGTGACGGATGTCAGATTTGATCTGGATGATTATGCAAGAGATGATTTTTTCCGGGCTTATACAACTGATTTATCATTGTTGATGGCGATGAAGGACTTTTCATTAAAACAGCATATTGTAGAAAACACTTTAGAGGGAAATTCCAAAGGCGGTATCTATGAATATGCAATAACAGATGCTCTGTATAAAAAGGGATATCAGTTATATTTTTATAAAAATGAGACAACGAAAAGAGAAATAGATGTAGTGATCCAAAAAGATGGAATGGTAGTTCCGATTGAAGTAAAAGGCGGAAATACGAGGGCAAATTCCTTAAAGTCACTTATGAAGAATCATAAAGATATTTCTTATGGGTATAAATTTGCAGATGGAAATATCGGTGTGGGCGAAGATGGTATCATTACATTGCCGCTGTATATGATTGCATTTATTTAATTCATCCATCTTCCACGTTTGGCCCCGCCTCAGATATGGGAAAGAATTCTGCCAGCTTTAAGACCGGCTGCCTTTTGGGATAGCCGGTCCTTTTGTATGTTTCTAAGATAAATTAATCAAAGATGATCAGAGCCATAAATACAACCGGTTCATTGCCAATCGGTTTTAAAGCGTGTCCGCATCCGTCTGGTGTATAGGTTACATCTCCGGCTTTTACAGTGCGTGTGGTTCCGTTATCGTTATATTCTGCGGTACCGGAAAGAATGTAATACGTCTCGCTTTCATTTTTATGTTCGTGATAACCAAGAGAAGATCCCGGCTGAATGGTTACCTGTGCATACAGACCACATTTTCCGTTTAATTCTTTTTCTCCGAGGATGCGTTTGATGGTTACTTCGCCATCTCCGCCGGCCATGTTTTTAACTACTTCTGTTACTGTTTCCATTATGAGTACCTCCTTGTGTAGTGGTTTATGCCATTACTATAGCATAGTTTGCACAAAAGATAAATCTTATTATACGGCTTTTGCCTGTGTCTGTCTGGTTCTGGCTTCGGTCATTGCATAAGGATCGAGAATAGAATCCAGTTCGTTTTCTTTTAACAGACCGTATTTCAATACAAGAGTTTTAACTGGAATATCTGTTTTTAAGGATTCTTTTGCCAGACTTGCAGCTTTTTTGTAGCCGATGTACGGACACAGGGCGGTGGTGATACCGACGCTTGCATCGAGAAGTTCGCGGCAGCGTTTTTCATTTGGGGTGATGCCGAGGATGCAGTTGGCGGTCAGAGTATTCACTGCGTGTGTCAGTGTGGTAATGGAGTCAAAAAGATTGTAAAAAACAACCGGTTCAAAAGCGTTTAATTCCATCTGACCGGCTTCTGCCGCTATAGTGATGGTCGTGTCGTGACCGATAATATGAAACGCAACCTGTGAGACAACTTCCGGGATGACCGGATTGACTTTGCCGGGCATAATGGAAGAACCATTCTGCATAGCCGGAAGTGTAATCTCACCGAACCCGGCTTTTGGCCCGCTTGCAAGGATACGCAGGTCATTACACATTTTGGATAAGTTGACCGCACATGCTTTCAGGCAGGAGGAAACGCGTACAAATCCGTCCAGATTCTCGGTGGCATCAAACAGATCGTCGGCCTGGGTCAGCGGGTAGCCGGTGATCTTTCCAAGGGTTGGCACAATATTATCTAAATAAAACGGGGACGTATTGATTGCTGTGCCGATAGCGGTTGCCCCCATGTTTACGGGATACATTTCCGTGCGGACTTTTGTAAGACGGTCACGGTCACGGGAAATCATGGTGGCATAAGAATGGAACGTCTGACCCAGACGCATCGGCACAGCGTCTTCCAGCTGTGTACGTCCGATTTTTACAATAGGATCAAATTCTTCAGCCTTGTCATATAAGGCTTCGGTTAAAAGGGAAAGACTTTTGTCTAAAGGTTTGAGAAGATCGAGAACAGTTAATTTACCAGCGGTTGGAATGACATCATTGGTGGATTGTGCCATATTGACGTGGTCATTTGGATGAACAATCGTATAATCGCCTTTTTTGCCACAGAGCATTTCTATGGCTCGGTTGGCAATGACTTCATTCATGTTCATATTGGCACTTGTTCCCGCTCCGCCCTGAATACCATCGACAATAAAATCTTTGTCGAACATGCCACAGATGACTTCGTTTGCAGAGGCTTCAATTGCATTTGCAATTTCCGGTTTCAATCTTCCGGCTTTTCGGTTGGTAATGGCAGCTGCCCGCTTGATTTTTGCAAGATTTTTAATGAAAACAGGATGTAATTTTGTTCCGGTAATCGGAAAATTTTCTTTGGCCCGTAAAGCCTGTACGCCATAATAGGCATCTTCTGGGACTTCCATGGTTCCGATGGAATCAGATTCTAAACGCATATATTCTTTCTCTTTCATAATGATAATCTCCTTTATTTCCTTTACTATTGTTGTTTGATCCTCGCGCGCTTTTTTCAATGGGACGAGGATAGCACTCTTTGCGGCAAAGGTAAATACTTTAAGTTGTATTTGGAAAAACAGCCGGAAAATGGTTAACTAAACATAAAAAAATAAGGAAAATACTGGAAAAACATAATAAAATAAAGTAAAATTCAAACGCGTTTATTGCAAATGGAAATACATGTGCTATAATGACCTCATAATTTAAAATTCGGATAAAAGAAGGACACAGGCGTCTAAGCAGGTGTCCTTTTTTGCGTATTTACAGAAAAATTGAGGTTTAGATCATGAAAAAACTGGATAAAGTGGATAAAAAAATCATACAGATTCTGCAGAAAAATGCCCGTACACCGCTCAAGGAGATTGCCGCACAGGTATTTCTGTCATCACCATCGGTGTCTGCCAGAATTGAAAAACTTGAACATGAAGGCGTAATTACCGGTTATTCGGCAAAGGTAAACCCACTGTACCTCAATTACCATATCAAGGCATTTATCAACCTGGAGGTGGAACCATTACAAAAACCGGTATTTTACCCATTTATTGAAAAAATACCAAATGTTGTCGAGTGTAACTGTGTGACGGGCGATTATTCCATGCTGATAGAGACATTGTTTGAGTCTACGGCACAACTGGATCATTTTATCAATGAGCTGCAGCAGTTTGGGCGGACAAAGACGCAGATTGTGTTTTCAACGTCCGTAGAGCAGCGGGAAGTGCCGATCGAAACAAAAGATGAATAGTTATCTCTTATGAATAGAAAAAGGATATCCGGAAATACTGTTTATAAAAAGTATAACGATCAGGAGGCAGATCATGATTGAACCGGATACCATAAAGCTGCTACGGGAATGCAACGCAGGAATCAAGATGGGTACAGCATCGATTGCGGATGTACTCGACAAGGTAAATGACACAAAATTAAAAGAAATGCTGGAAAATTGTAAGGACCAGCATCAAGATCTTCAGAAAGAACTGGAAAGTCTGCTGGAAGAATTCCATGATGATGGAAAAGAACCAAATCCAATGGCACAGGGGATGTCCTGGATCAAAACTAATGTGAAACTTGCAATGAATGATTCGGATGCAACGATTGCGGAGCTGATGACAGATGGCTGTGATATGGGCATAAAATCCCTCAGCCGCTATCTGAACCAATACCAGGCAGCGGATCATAAGGCAAAGACATTTGCCAAAAAGTTAATCAAACTGGAAGAAGATTTGTGTCAGGATCTTCGGACATATTTATAAAAGGGTGCAGGGATAAATTTTCGTCCCTGCATCTTTTTGCGCAAACGGGTTTCATATATCTTATTGAAATGTCAACTTATAGAACAAGATAGGTTGACAATAAGAGAGAAATGCGTTAAATTGTTAACAATAACTTGAATGGAGGGTTAACAATTTGGAAAATACGAAAACGAAACGATTATCGACAAAAAGTATGGTATTGTGCGCTATGTTTACCGCTTTAGTTGCAGTAGGCGCCTTTATTCAGATTCCGGTTCCTTATATGGATTATTTTACACTTCAGTTTTTCTTCGTGTTGCTTGCAGGATTGATTCTGGGTGGAAATAAGGGCGCAATATCTGTAGGCTGTTATGTATTGCTTGGGCTGATTGGAATTCCGATTTTTGCCGCAGGTGGAGGAATTGGATACATATTCCGACCGAGTTTTGGTTATCTGGTCGGATTTATTGCGAGCGCGTTTGTGACCGGAAAAATATGTGAAAAGTTAAAAGCAAGTTATAAGAATTATCTGCTTGCCTGTCTGGCCGGTTTTGTTGTGACTTATGCCATTGGAATTGTATATAAATTTATCATTTTAAATTTTTATGCACATACACCGGCGACAATTGCTGTAATCTTTTTGTCCTGTTTCCCATTGGATATGCCTGGAGATTTTGTGCTATGTCTGCTGGCATCTGGTGTAGGACTTAAAATGAGAAAAAATGGATTCTGTCTGAACGAATAGGAAGGATGGATTAAAATTATGGGAAAAGGAATTTTTGTGACAGGCACCGGCACAGATATCGGAAAAACATATGTTACCGCATTGATCGTAAAAAAACTGGCAGATGCAGGAATCCGTACAGGGTATTATAAAGCGGCTTTATCGGGAGCCAAATCCATAGGTGATAGTGATGCGGGATATGTGAAAAAGATTGCCGGGATTACACAGGAAGATATCAGTCTGCTATCATATTTGTATCAAAATGCGGTATCTCCTCATTTAGCTGCTCAAATAGAAGGTAATCCAGTTGATCCAGAGAAAATAAAAAAAGATTTTGACAAGGTAAAGAGCAAATTCGATTATGTCACGGTAGAGGGAAGCGGCGGTATTGTCTGTCCCATCCGCTGGGACAAAGAACATAAGATTTTGTTGGAAGATATTGTAAAGGCGCTGAACCTGAATACGCTGGTGATAGCGGATGCCGGCCTTGGTACGATCAATGCGGTTGTTCTGACGATAGAATATATCCGGAATCATGGAATGGGTGTAAAAGGAGTGATCCTAAATCATTACGTGGGTGGAATCATGCAGGAAGATAATGCAAGAATGATTGAGGAATTAACAGGCATACCGGTCATTGCGAAAGTAAAAGATGGTGACGGGGAACTTGCAATTGATATAGAAAAACTGAAGAAGATTTATAACTAGGGGAAAAAGGGAACTTTACTATGGTAAGGGATCCTTTTTTTCATTTGTGGGAAAGTAATGGCTGGTTGCATTCCTTATAGAATCTGGCGTATAATAAGATCACTGAAATAACAGAAAACAGGAATAATGATTGTAATGAAAGAGAATCAAGACTGTAACTTACAAAGTGTATATCAGCAGATAGTGGAAATTTCAAAAAAATATCAGGTAAAAAAAGTAGTATTATCTGGATCACGTGCGCGTGGAACTAATATGCCCAAAAGCGATATCGATCTGGCGATTTATGGATGTGCAGATTTTGGAGGTTTGTCAGATAGTTTAAATGAAGATCTGTGGTCGCTTTTAAAGCTGGATATTATCAATATGGATGATAAATACATGTCATCTGAATTGGTATCCGAGATAGAGAAAGATGGGGTTGTTTTATATGAAAAAGTTTGATCAGTATATTGGAGTGTTTGTTTTGTTGGAACAGCAGATCCGTGCCCGGTATGGAGATGAGGTGTTAGAACAGCTATGACAAAGTGGTATCGTGCGTGTGTGAACTACATTCATTCTGTGCCGGAATATAACTGTGCGCCCGAACAGGAACGATTTACGGAAAAAGCCACAATTGCAGCAATACATCAATTAAAACGCTATTATGATGAAAAGCATTTCGCAAAAGATCCGGATTATATTGTGCGGATGGATCGGCTGCTTTCGGTGATTAAGGATCATGAGACGGATGAAGAGATGGATCAGTGGAAGATCTGGCTGAAATATTTTGTCACTATGGGTGGCGGTGAGTGGAATGAATTCTGGGGAGATGTGAAATAAGAAGAAAACAGCAGGAAATCTCTGCTCTTATAATATTTTAATTATATAGTATTTTGAACTCGTTTATTTCTAAGGATTTTCGCGATTTGTTTATCATTTTCTCCTACTGATAAAGGAAAAGCATACTTTTAAATATATTGACATAAAAGATAGCGAGCCCAAACCCGTTATCTTTTAGTCGCACAATTAAATTTATTCATACACATAAATGTCAGGTACATTTGATGTTTTATAAAATTTATATTTGCTCAGGCCTGCAAAATCTATCCATTCTTGGCTAAAAAAGGTTACCATTGCAATATCTTCTTCTAATCTTATTACTCCATTAACCTTATTTCCATTAGGACCTGTTGCTTCAAATTCCAATCCTTTTTCTGTCACCTTTCCCACACCATCATCTAAATAAAATAACCTATATATTTTTATTTGAATTTGATATGTTTCATCATTATTTTTTTTGATTTCTAATGAGGGCTCATTAACATCATAGTCCGAATACTCACCCTCATATAAATCAGGTTTGGCTTCATCAGTTGTTGATTGTTCTTCTTCAATATTATCATTCTGAGTTTCTGGAACTTCATTGATTACTGATTGCTCATCTTCTTTATGACCATTTATAGGATTAGTATTAGCTGAAGCAGAAGCGTCATCACTCTGTGTCTCTTCAACTTCACTTGAGTCATCGTTAATTTCTGTAGTACGACTTATTACATTTGTCTGCGTATTTTCCGAGTTCTTTGTTTGACCGCATGATGAAAGTATACACATTACCACCGCAAATGCCAATATCCATGTTACTTTTTTCATTGATGATAACTCCTCCGCATATAATTTTTGATGCTTTATTTATATCACAGCAAAAAGGATAAAAAAATACTACATGCACAAACGACATTATTTTTGCGCAAATGACATAAAATCAATTATCAAACCACATTCTCCATTCAAAAAAAGCCTTCTTAAACGCTTTATTATGGGCTCTCCCAATAATTACTTTTAATCCGTTGCAAAGCATAACTTCATGGCTGTTTACTTTTTCAATATATTTTAAATTGACGATATACGACCGATGTATCTGAAAGAATCCAAATTGGGATAAGCTTCGCGCAGCTTCTGATATCTGTCCATCACAAAAATGTTCCTTTCCATTAAGCATAAGATATCTTAACTTTCTTCCATATGTTTCAACAAGAAAAAGTTCATTTAAGTCTATATTTATGCGAATCCCAGCGGTATCATTGCAAGAAATAATCTGGTCCTGAATCTTTGTTTTCAAGAAGGAATCAAGTGTTTCATCTATTTCTTCCAAATGTCTTTTATCTATATATCTGAAGGCATTCACTTTATATCCTAACCTTGCCTGCTCCGTATGAGAAGTCAAAAAACAAATTTTACTTTTATTCCCACAATGCATCAATTGTTCCGCAATTTGAAAACCATCTTCGCCCTCTGCAAGTTCAATATCCAAAAATAACAGGTCAATATCGGGATTTTTCATAAATTCTTTTCCACTACTATAGGAATTGATTTGAAATGGAATATTTTTATCTCTGCAATATCTTTCGATCATCGTCTGTATCTTATCTCTCCATACTGCTTCATCTTCTACAATACCTATTTTCATTCCTCTTTCTCCTTTGCTTTGGCAGTTGGTATAGCAATACTGATTTTAAAAGAAGCTTCTTTATTTTCCGTTATGGATTCCATATAACATTCTCCATGATACTTTTTAACAGTTGCAGTGATATTTTTTAGACCAAAACCATGATTTTTATTATCTTTTTTTGATGTTATAAAGAAGTCTGTTTTGGTATTGACTTTTTTTTCTACACTGTTACTGACAACAATAAAAATTTCTTCCTTATGTTCTATAAGTTCAACACGTATTTTGGGAACATCAGCTTTTATCGTTGCTTCAAAAGCGTTTTGCAATATATTTCCCATTAATGTGGTAATGTCAAACATCTCAAAAGGCATTTTTTCAGTCAGCTTTCCATAAACAACAAACTCTATATTTTCCTTTATCGCCAAATACAAATAATAATTAACAATAATATCGAGAAAACTATCTCCTGTATGAATCTTTAAATCAAACTCATCTTGAATATTCCAGATAGTTTCTATGTACTCTTTGGCTTCTTTTGTCCTTTTTTCGTTCATTAACTCTCTAAGAACGCCAATATGATTTACCAAATCATGTTTAAAATGCCGTACAGCTACCGACTGCTGTAATTGATATTCATATTGCCGTTTTTGCATATACATAAAAGATTGAAGTTCCTTGTTCTGCCTGTTTGACAGTATATTTTTAACAGCAAGGCTAAGCGTAAGAAAAATCGAATAGATTACTCCCATGATACTGATAAAAAATACTGCATAGGCATCCCAACCATACATCGTATGATTCTTATTAAAAAAAGCAAAAACAAAGTTGTAAAATATTTGAAAAATGCTGCCCTGCATTAAAAGCGCGAACTTGTATTTGAACTCTATGTCGCACATATAAACTTCATATTTTTTCAGAATTCGCAGGTATGCCAAAAGATATATTAGGAACGAAAGCAAATAAGCGGGTTCCATCCACCAGGCGATATCTGTACTGTTAATACCCCCGCCTATCATTATAACCTGTATCAACATGACACTAAATGTATCAATGATTCCGGTAAAATACATGAGGGCAGCACTTAATACAATCAAATGTCCTAAACGATCCTCGAAAAACAAACAGATTGAAAGCACACTCCAAACGATATAAACAATCGGAGAATTGACATCATAATATGCATTGAAAGTTCCTGCAAACAGCACAATCAATGCAGATATGCCAAGAAGAAATTTATTTCTTCTTGGACTGATCCTAAATCCAAAATAGATTATAAACAAATATATTAAATAATTTGAGATGTTGTCTACAATATAAATCATAGTTTCTACTCTTTCTCCTATTATCAGAGCTTATTAAACTCTATCATATCCATTATGATGCATTCTGATATTTCACAGACATAGATTAACATGTCTTTTGTTGATGTAAAAGCAAATCTATAAACTAAAATTTATCATAACATTTTTCTTACCATTCCTCAAATATTTCTGAATCCAACCATTCTCCACCATAATAATTTCCTATATAACATTATCAATCGGTGAATTTGATTTTTATATAAAGAACAGAAAATTTATGATGGAGGTCATGGGTTTCCTGCTGTTTTTGCATAAAAGGATGCTGATACATCGTATGTTGAGGTTTATGATTTTGGGAAATATTCTACAAATCAAATATTTCAAAGCGTTAAGATGTTACAGTTAAAAAGCCAATCATACAGAAAAATGATGATGAGAGATAATCTGCTTGCGAAATAAGAAAAAGGATGTTAACATAGTAGCTATCGGAAAAGTTTGGAGAAAGAAAAATAAAAAGATCGGAGGTGAAAGAAGGATGACACAGGAAGATATTGTGATTTTATCACAGTTGTTAGATCAGAAATTTGAACCTGTATACACAAGGCTTGATTTACTGGAGAGTGATGTCAGGGAACTCAAAAGTGGAATGTCTGAAATAAAACAGAGAGTAGCCAGTGTGGAACAGAAAGTAACGGAACTGGATCAGAGAGTAGCCAGCGTGGAACAGAAAGTAACGAAGCTGGAACAGAAGGTAACGGAACTGGATCAGAGAGTAGCCAGCGTGGAACAGAAAGTAACGAAGCTGGAACAGAAGGTAACGGAACTGGATCAGAGAGTAGCCAGCGTGGAACAGAAAGTAACGAAGCTGGAACAGAAGGTAACGGAACTGGATCAGAGAGTAGCCAGCGTGGAACAGAAAGTAACGAAGCTGGAACAGAAGGTAACGGAACTGGATCAGAGAGTAGCCAGCGTGGAACAGAAAGTAACGAAGCTGGAACAGAAGGTAACGGAACTGGATCAGAGAGTAGCCAGCGTGGAACAGAAAGTAACGAAGCTGGAACAGAAGGTAACGGAACTGGATCAGAGAGTAGCCAGCGTGGAACAGAAAGTAACGAAGCTGGAACAGAAGGTAACGGAACTGGATCAGAGAGTAGCCAGCGTGGAACAGAAAGTAACGAAGCTGGAACAGAAGGTAACGGAACTGGATCAGAGAGTAGCCAGCGTGGAACAGAAAGTAACGAAGCTGGAACAGAAGGTAACGGAACTGGATCAGAGAGTAGCCAGCGTGGAACAGAAAGTAACGAAGCTGGAACAGAAGGTGACGGAACTGGATCAGAGAGTAGCCGGAGTGGAACAGAAGGTAACGGAGCTGGATGAAAAGGTAACGGAACTGGATCAGAAGTTTACGGTACTGGATGAAAAGGTAACGGAACTGGATCAGAAGTTTACGGTACTGGATGAAAAGGTAACGGTATTGGATCAGAAGTTTACGGTATTGGATCAGAAGTTTACGGTATTGGATCAGAAGTTTACGGTATTGGATCAGAAGTTTACGGTACTGGATGAAAAGGTTACCGGTTTGGAACTGGTAATTGAAAATGAAACAAATGTAAATATCAGACGGATTGCAGAAGGGCATTGTGATTTAGTGCGTAATTTGAGGGAAGCACGAAAAGTAGATGATGAAAAAGAATTGCTTGCCATTCGCGTGACGGTGTTAGAATCTGATATGAGTAAAGTAAAACATCAGCTTGCAATTACATAATCTTGCGGATCGCGGTGCCTCGGCACCGCGACTTTTTAGGATGGGGAAAATATGATTACAATGAATGATTACTTATATTCGGGGGATACAGTTCTTCGCATTTTAAAAAAATACATAGCGGATTTACGTATTTCGGCGGTACAGAAACATAATGAAGTGGATTTAGTACATTGTAACTTTTTGATACAGATTATGAAACTTTTGGAACACAATGATTTCCTGACTTCGCAATCGCAGAAGATTCGTGAGTTTTATAAATATATGGCACAGGAATATCCATATTTATCTTTTACTTTCAAGGGACGAATTAAGTCGTTGATTCGCGCAGAGGGAAAGTTTAATGGATATATTGTGGAATACATATACGATTATTATGAAAAGAATGGATCATATCCGTCTGTGTCAGAAATCAAGGAGCGTTTGAACTGTTTTCGCGATTTGATCGCGTACCGTATTGTGATTTCCATGCCACGGTGTCATATGAAACAAAAACAGGATCGTAAGAAGGAAGAGATCAGGTATTTATATCGGATTGCCAATGTATTGCCACAATTTTTGGAAGAACGTGGATTTACGGCAGAGCCGACAGGTGGGGTTAAAAGAAGTAATTCTTTACTATTGGATGATGCTGTGCGCCCATATTACAGGGATTATATTGATGGGGAAAGTACAAATTCATATCGTTCGCTTCATATAACGTTTTTTGACAACAGTGCCCGGTGTTATATGGAAATGCAGCTTAGAACAAAAGAGATGGATGATATTGCAGAAATTGGAGTAGCGAATCATTTATTTTATGAAAAAAAACAGGAAACTTCCAGAGGACGGAGAGATGCGATTTTACAAGGCGGCTGTATTTATTTTGACGAGGCTTATGAGCGTTGTAGATTGTTACAGGATCTTGATCTGTCAGGGGTAGATGTAAATATGTTTACGGCAGTGAATAATAGCCTTATGAATGATGGATGTGGTCTTTTTCGGGGGCGGCTGATTTTGCCGTATGAGCATTTATCAAAATTCCAGAATGATATGATTGATTAAAATAGGGGCTGTAAAAAAACTCCCCTGACAGAAAAATCGCCCAGACCGTGAGGTCTGAGCGATTTTTTGGTATAATTAATTATGCTACTAAATAACAATACCAATGGTAATTATACTATGCGTCAGCTGAAATTACCATTAGAAATCGAAAAATTGATCGGTTACATTTGGAAATTTTTTGGGGAAACCCACATACATGATATTGAATTCAGTAGTATAAATTAAATTTAAAGAGTAATCATTGTAGAATAAAAGTATTTAAATTTTTATTTACAAGCATATGGAGTTGTGCTATTGTTTTTCTTAGGCAACAAGGGCGTTGATAGAGGATATCAATGCCCTTGTTTTAGTTGTGTAAAGTGTTCAAGATGAGGAAAAGAGGGAATAGTATGATACAAATTAGTGAAATATTGAAATTGGCATTATTTAAGGATTTTAAAATAATTTGTGGCGAAAAATATCTGGATAATTTGGTGAATGCTACCGTTATATTGGAATATGAAAGCAGTAGAATCGAATATGACGGATATGGATATGGCTATTTTGTTTTACTTTCTTATTTTTTTGCAGATAAAGATCCTGAATTAGTAAATGGGACATTAAAGACATTGATTCAAAAACAGGTATCCGCAATTGCAATAAAAATAGCACCGGAAAAGGAACTGCCACAGGATATTATTGAACTGGCAAAAATTTATCATATTCCATTACTTACATTTTATGATCAGTTTATGGAAGACTTGATTATTTGCATAAATGAATCTATGAAGACGCGTGCGCAGTATGTTGTTGCAGAAGAAAAATTGAATTCGATATTAAATGAAAAGCATCAACCAAATACGATTAAAAAAATAGCATTAGAGATTAATCCCAATTTTTATTCAAATATTATTACGGTAAGTATATCGTCCGGGGATACTTTGAATAATTTAAAGATACATACATATTTTGACAGATTAATGTATCGGCAGTATCGCGATACAAAGATTCACGATTATTCTTTTGTAAAAATGGGGCATGGGGTTGTATTAATTTGTTCTTATATGGAGGAAAAGCTACCGGAAACCTATCAGGAGATTGTGAACCATGTGTATGATATTTTGATAAATGCAGGATTTCAGCCGGAATCTTTTTATATTGGAATATGTGATGAACTGATGACATTGGAGAGATTAAATGAATCTGTTATGAAGGCAAAGAATGCGAACGTTGTGAGTCAGTTTATGGAATATAATAATATGGCCTACTCCAAGATTGGAGTCTACAAATATATCATGTCAATTGTAAATAATCCAATACTATATCATGAAGTGGAAGACAGTATTTTCGTATTACAGAAATATGATGCCTCTCATGATGTAAACTTATTAGAAACAGTAATTTCATATATAAAAAATAATGGGGATTATGCCAGAACATCGGAAGAATTATTTCAGCATAGCAATACGGTGCGGTATCGCATTCGAAAAGCAGAGCAGCTTCTTGATTTGCCGGAGAATACAGCAAATGAAGAAATGGCAATTGTAATTCGAAGTTATCTGCTGCATAATCTGATCATGCAGTAGATCCAAGGTGTAAACTTTTTTAAAAATTGTGTGCGCTTACGCGCAAAAGTGTGCGTTAATCGCACACTTTTTATTATGCATTTAGGAAAGGATTTCTTTCATGATTTTGATAAATTTTTCGTTCATTTCGGGTTTTCCAAGACTAACACGGTTCATACCGATAGGTGCTCCAATCAAGACATCTTGTTCTTCCAGCTTTGCATAGACTTCCATGTTATCGATAGGTGCTTTGAATAAAATAAAGTTTGTCTGGGAGTCGTATACTTTACAGTTTAATGAACGGAGGACTTTGGTGACTTTATCACGTTCCTGGGCATTTATATTTTTGACCATCGAAACATGTTCCTGATCTAATGTGGCAGCGGCAGCAGTTTTCTGACCAATAAAACTTACATTCCATGCATTGCTTGATTTACCAAAATGATCCGCCATAACAGGATCTGTAATCGCATAACCGACACGTAAACCAGCCATTCCGTATATCTTTGAAAAGGTTTTCATAATAACTAATGGTTTGTCGATGCCTTCTTTGATAAGTTTCAACATGCTGTAACAATTTTCGTCTGTGACAAATTCCAGATAAGCCTCATCAATTACCGTAATCACATGCTTTGGCACTTTTCGAATAAAATCTTCTAATTTCTTTGAGTCAATGAAGGTGCCGGTCGGATTATTTGGATTGACAACAACAAGAATTTTTGTCTTATCGGTAACTGCGGCAAGCATTGCATCCAAATCGTAATTCATATCATCATCGAGCGGAACCGGAACCGTTACAGCACCATAATCATTGGCAACATCACGGAAAGCTTCATAACTTGGATCTCCGAAGATGAATTCATCACCGGGGTTGATAAACAATTCTCCTAACATATTAATCATTGCACTGGAACCAGGTCCTACAACAACGTTCTCAAAATCCAGATCATACAATTTTGCAATATTGGTTTTTAATTCTACGGAAAACCAGTCCGGATAAACATATGGAGTTTTTATTGCTTTTTCTAAAGCTTCCTCGGATAGAGGACCAAGACCATAAGGGCTTTCATTATAATTTAAGCGATATACATGAGGTGGTGTGGAACTACTTTTCTGACGAGCGGCCCGCAAACTTTCTGGTTTTACCTGCATAGGTTTTCTTAATAACTCAATATATTTCTGCATAAAATCAACACTCCTTTTTAGTAAAAAATTTGGGTTAACGGGTTCGTGTGTGAGGTAATGTATTTTATTTGGTTACCACTGCTATGAAGTGCATTTTAATACTTTAAAAATTGGAAAACAATGTAAATTTTACAAAATAAAATAGATATAATTTAAAAAATTACATTTTTTTATAAATTTACTAAATTTGTTTGACTTTTCTAAGAGACATAATTACATTTAAAAATGTTTCATATCAACATTATTTAAACGGGATAGATAGGAGGTTCATATGCAAGAGATGAAAGTTATTTTTAATAGAAAGTACTTAATAAAGTTAGTTTTGCCACTGGTAGTAGAACAGATTCTGGCAGTTACGGTTGGTATGGCGGATATGATTATGGTATCAGGTGCAGGTGATACGGCAGTTTCGGGTGTGTCGTTAGTAAATACCATCAGTAATTTACTGATTTATGTATTCAATGCACTGGCAACCGGAGGTGCAGTGGTGGCATCTCAGGCATTAGGAGCAAAAAAGAAAGAGACAGGAAAGGTTGTTGCAAATCAGTTGATCTTAATTTGTATTATTTTTTCAGTAATCATAGCCGGAATATGTATTCTGTTTGACAGGCAGATTTTAACGCTGATCTATGGAAAGGTAGAACAAGAGGTTATGGGGCAGGCAGTTACATATCTGTTTATTACGGGATTTTCATTTCCTTTTATTTCGATATATGATGGAGCATCTTCGTTGCTGCGTTCTATGGGAAAGGCATCGACATCTTTGATTGTGTCAGCAATTATGAATGGGATTAATATTCTCTGTAATGCAATTTTTGTATTTGGGTACGGAATGGGAATTGCAGGTGTCGGATATGGAACTTTGATTTCGCGAGTTATTGCTGGTCTGATTGTAATTGTTCTATTGCGGAATGAAAAGTACGATTTACATATAGACAAGTATTTTCGCTTCGGATGGGATAGTAAGATTATTGGCAAAATTCTTCGAATAGGTATTCCAAGTGGTATTGACAATGGTATGTTCCAGATTGGTAAATTGTTTACACAGAGTTTGATTACAAGTTATGGAACAGCTGCAATAGCTGCAAATGCAACAGGAAGTACAATTGAGTTATTAGCCACAATTCCGGCTTCAGCAATGGGACTTGCTCTTACTACTGTGGTAGGTCAATGTGTGGGTGCCGGAGATTATGAAGCAGTAAAATCTTATTCAAAGAAATTGATGAAGTGGGCGTATGTTATGCTGTGGGGATTGAATATTGTTATTATCTTTATGACTCCAACGATTGCAAGCTGGTACAATTTATCACCGGAAGCAGATCATCTGGCACGTATTTTGATCTGGTATCATAGTGCCTGCTGTATGGTAATGTGGCCAGCGGCATGGACGCTTCCTGCAATACTTCGGGCAGCGGGTGATGTTAAGTTTGTTATGGTATCATCCATTGTTATCATGTGGGTATTCCGTATAGGTTTGGCTTATGTAATTGGTGGAATGATGGAGCCGATGGGCTTAGGTGTATGGGGGGTATGGATTGCAATGACAATTGACTGGCTAGCACGGTGTGTGGCAAATGTATGGCGTCTAAAGAGTGGAAAATGGAAGAGGGGTGCCGTAATTTAAATGGATTATAGAGTGTCAAAATAAGCATAATAAAATACCGTGCTTCAATGATTAAATTACAAATCATAGAAGCACGGTATTTTTATGAGTTTATAGACTTATTGTTAATTGATTACAGAGGTTGGAGTTCCATTCAAGTATGCTTTGAAGTTTTCAATTGCGATATCAATTGCTCTCAAACGGGAGGCTCTTGTTAACCATGCAATATGTGCTGTAATAGAAGTATTATTTAAATGGAATAGTGGATTGTCTTTCTTTGGTGGTTCATCACGCATCACATCAAGACCAGCACCATATACCTTGCCAGAACGTAATGCATCGGCTAAAGCTTCCTCTACGATTAATCCGCCCCTGGCGGTGTTGATTAAGATGACACCATCTTTCATTTTGGCAAATGCTTCCGCATCAAAGGTATTTTCCGTTGAAGGGGTTAATGGTGCATGAATGGATATAACATCACTTTCTTTCAAGAATGTATCAAAGTCAACCTGTTCAATAAAGTCATATTTAGGACCTGTTTTCTTGTGACGTGAATAACTTATGACACGCATTCCAAATCCCTGAGCCATTTTGGCAAATGCAAATCCAATGGCACCAAGTCCGAAGATTCCACAGGTTTTACCATAAAGCTCAATTTGAGGAGTAAGTACTTCACCAAAGGTTTCATAATCTTTGAGAGTAGCATGATCCCAATCGATTTTCTTTACGTTTTCCGAATGGCGTTCTACATGATGGCAGATTTCCATGAGGAGTGCCCAGGCATATTCCGCAATTGTTTGAGCTCCATATATGGTGTTTGTGATTACCATATTCTTTTTTCTTGTCATATCAATATCAAATTCACCGAAACCATGTCCAAGCGTAGCAACATATTTTAAATTCGGATGCTGACTTAAAAAGTCCTCATTTATATTATTGCCATTTACCCAGATTCCGATGGCTGCGTCTGCATCACCAATTACAGGATGTAACATTTCATTGGAAGGGTAGCCATCGAAGTGATGAATCACAAGCTCATCTACCTCTGGAAGATCCTGCAGGACTTTCCAACGTATATCCATATCTTCTTTTGTAATGTCCGGTTGTAGTACCGGTTCTGGAATTATAACAACTTTCATAAGTAGTACCTCCTTTATTGATCTAATAAGTGAAAGAATATGTGATGTTGGGGGAAAAGTCAACGATTCACAAGATATTAACTGAAAATTTGGAAAATGGACAAGAAGTTTTGGAATTTTTACAAAAAGAAAGTGATTTGGTTGACTTAATGTTGGATAAATGATAAAAATATGCTTGTGTGAGAGAGGTGTAGAAAACACTTACTGCAAGCTAACAATTTTACATGAGAGATAAATGCAGCAAAGGTGCTATAAAAAGCATCTTTGCTGTTTTTTATTTTTCGAACCGAAGAAAGGAGATGGATCTATATGGTAAAGTACATCATTAAACGTGTACTGATTGGATTACTTACTCTGATCGTATTAGTAGCCATCACATTTGCAATGACAAAAGTAATGCCAGGAAGCCCATTGCAGTCAAAAATGTATCCGGAGAAGTTCTTCAGAAAATGGAGGCAACATATGGATTGGATAAACCACCGGTAGAACAGTTTTTTATTTATTGCAAGAATCTTTTACATGGAGACATGGGAACATCTTATAAGAAAATTGGTAAATCCGTAAATGCGATTATTGCCCAGACAATGATTCCAACATTGAAACTTGGAGCAGTTACATTTGTATTGGTGTTGGTAGTTGGTATTGGATCAGGAATACTGATGGCAAGATCAAAAAGCAATGTTACAAAAGGAATCTGGCTATCAGCATTAACACTTGGTGTAAGTGTTCCAAACTTCATTGTAGCGTTATTACTTCTTATTATATTTGGTGTAGAACTTAGAATATTCCCGGTATTAGGACTTACTTCTCCTATGCATTATGTTTTACCGGCAATCGCACAGGGGCTATATCCAATATCAGCAGTGGCAAGACAGACGCAGAACAGTTATGAAGAAGTAATGAGACAGGATTATATCACAATGGCAAAAGCAAAAGGTATTAGCAAAACCACACTGCTGTTTCGACATATTTTAAAAAATGCGATGCTTCCGGTAATTACATATATGGGACCAATGGTAGCGTTTCTTTTAACAGGAAGTGTAGTAATCGAACAGATTTATACAATTCCCGGAATTGGTAAAGAATTTGTATCAGCTATTACAAATCATGATTATACCGTGGTTATGGGAATCACAATTTTCATAGGTGCAATCATTATTGTTTGTAATTTATTATCGGATCTTATTTGTGCAATTGTAGATCCACGTGTTAGAAAATCATTATAAAAGGAGGAAATACTCATGGAAGCAATGGAAGAAAAATTATTTCGGAAGTTAAAAGACGAAGAAAAAAATGATGAGTTTATTGCAGTTGAGAGTAGAACATTTCTCCAATCTGTCTGGCATGACTTTATCGGAAACAAAAGAGCTGTTGTAGGTGCAATTGTTTTAATTATTGTTGTTTTACTGGCTATTTTCGGACCACCATTTTGTAAGTATTCCTATGATGAACAGAACATGGCTCTTCGAAATGCATCTCCTAGCTTTGATCACTGGCTTGGAACCGATAAAATGGGGCGTGATATTTTTGTGAGAATCCTGTTTGGAGCTAGAATTTCATTGGCAGTTGGATGTCTGGCCGCTGTTATTAATCTGATCGTTGGAACGATTTATGGAGGAATTGCCGGTTATGTTGGTGGCAAAGTAGATATGATCATGATGAGAGTTGTTGATATTATCTATTCGGTTCCTTCTATGTTATATATCGTTTTAATCATGTTAATCTTTGGTGCCAGCGTTGTGAGTATCATGTTAGGTATCTCCATTACCTGTTGGATTGATATGGCACGAATTGTAAGGCAGCAGGTAAAGAGTTTAAAAGAGCAGGAGTTTACAATGGCAGCATTTGTTTTAGGAGCCAGTTCAAGCAGAATATTACTCAAGCATTTGCTGATTAATACAATGGGACAGATTATCGTAACCGTTACACTGATGGTCCCACAGGCAATCTTTACAGAGGCCTGGCTTAGTTTCTTAGGCGTAGGTATTTCCGCACCGATGGCCAGCTGGGGAACATTAGCACAGGATGCAAGAGAGTTGATTATGACATATCCAATGCAGACCGTTTATCCGATGATAGCAATCTGTATTACAATTTTCTCTTTCAACTTTGTAGGTGAAGGATTAGAAAAAGCACTTGATCCAAAGAGAAAAAGATAAGGGGTGATTTGTATGAGTTTGTTGGAAATTAAGGGATTAGAAACAGAATTTCAAACAGAACAGGGTGTTGTGAAAGCGTTGCGCGGAATAAATTATACGGTAGACCGGGGAGAGGTTCTTGGTATTGTAGGTGAATCTGGATCTGGAAAAAGCGTTGGTATGCTTTCACTTATGGGATTGCTTGCTCCGAATGGTACCGTTACTGCTGGTGAAATGATATTTGATGGAGAAGATATTTCACCAATTAAATATAAAACCAAGAAGGAGAAGAAGGAATACGAAAAGAAAATGAATCAGATTCGTGGAAATGATATCAGTATGATTTTCCAGGATCCAATGTCCTATTTAAATCCGATCGTTACGATTGAAAAACAGATGACGGAAGGTATTCGTTTTCATACAAAGTGTTCGAAAAAAGAGGCGGTACAACGTGCTGTCGAATTAATGAAAATGGTTGGAATTCCGGCACCGGAATCCCGGTTAAAGCAGTATCCATTTGAGTTTTCCGGTGGAATGAGACAAAGAATCATTATTGCAATTGCTTTAGCTTGTAATCCCAAATTGATTGTTGCCGATGAGCCAACAACCGCTTTGGATGTTACTGTTCAGGCACAGATTCTCGACTTATTAAAAGATATTACAAGGGAAAGTAATGCCGGAGTCATTATTATTACCCATGATCTTGGAGTTGTCGCTTCCTTATGTGACAGGATTAGCATTATGTATGGTGGAAATATTATGGAAGAAGGCACTACCGATGAAATATTCTATGATCCAAAGCATCCGTATACAAAAGGATTGTTAAACAGTATTGCTAATTCAAATATAGATCATAGAGAACCATTAAAACCAATTCCGGGTACACCACCAGATTTGTTAAAACTTGGCGATCAGTGCCCATTTGCATCCCGGTGCAGTGAGGCAATGGAAATTTGTACAAAGGCTTCTCCCCTTGTGACAGAATTTGGAGAGAAACATAAATGTAAATGCTGGCTGCATTGCAAGGATCGCTGGCACGAAGTATTGAAGGGAGAGGATGCATATGAGTAACGAAGCACCTTTATTAGAGGTAAGAAATCTGACTAAGCATTTTCCCGTAGGACATGGAAAAGAAGTACATGCGGTAAATGGAGTTTCTTTTACTTTGGAAAAAGGAGAAACTTTAGGAATTGTAGGAGAATCTGGTTGTGGGAAGAGTTCCATGGGAAGAACTATTTTAAAAGTTCATGAGCCGACAAGTGGACAGATTATTTTTGAAGGAAATGATATTACAAAGCTTAGTAATAAAAAAATGTTTTCCTATAGAAAAAAAATGCAGATGATTTTTCAGGATCCGTATGCATCTTTAAATCCAAGATTTACAGTGGGTGAGATTATCGAGGAACCAATGATTATTCATAAAATGGGTACGGCGCATGAAAGAAAAGCGATTGTGCAGGAATTGATTGAAACCGTAGGTCTTAAACCTGACCATATCCGACGTTATCCTCATGAATTTTCAGGTGGTCAGAGACAGAGAATTGGAATTGCCAGAACGTTGGCATTACGTCCGGAATTTATTGTGTGTGACGAGCCAATATCAGCATTGGATGTATCCATTCAGGCACAGGTCATCAATCTGTTGGAAAAATTACAAAGAGAGAGAGGATTCAGCTATCTGTTTATCGCTCATGACTTAGAGATGGTATATCATATCAGCCATAAAATCGGTGTTATGTATTTAGGAAATATGGTAGAACTTGGATCATCAGATGATGTATACAAAAAGCCATTACATCCATATACAAGAGCATTAATTTCAGCAGCACCGATTGCAGATCCGCATCTGGCAAAAGAGAAAAAACGCATTATTTTGAAAGGTGAGGTGCCAAGTCCACTGAATCCGCCAGTGGGATGTCCGTTTGCTGGACGATGCAGATATGCATCGGAATCATGCAGACAAAAGAAGCCGGAAATTTACGAGTATGACAATCGTAAGGTGGCATGTAATTTGTATTCTCCAGAAAATCTTGCAAAGTATAAGGCAGTGGGTAAAACGCCAGAGCAGATTTTAGCAGAATAAAAGTAGCACGAATAAGGCACAGGAGACAAGGAGGAAATGCTTATGAAAAAGACAAGAAAAATGGTGGCAGCATTATTATCAACAGTAGTTGCAATCGGTGGCCTTACAGGATGTGGTGGTGGCGGAAGCAGTAGCACCATACAGACAAATGATAAAGGAGAAATTACAGAATTGGTTGAAGCTGTGCAGCCGGAAAGCGGAGAGTACGATCCGGCAGGAGTCGCAGCATATGAGTATTTCAGCGTGCAGACAGAATGTTATGAAGGTTTTGTATCATACGATGAAGATGGTCAGATTCAGCCGGCAGCTGCAGATCATTGGGATGTTAACGATGAAGCAACGGAGTATACTTTTTATATCCGTGATGATGAAAAGTGGTCAGATGGATCCGATGTAACAAGTGCAGATTTCGAAAATACGATGAAAAGAGCTTTAAATCCGGATAATGGTTCATGGTATGTTGATTTCTTATTTGTCATTAAAAATGCACAGAAATGTTTTAATGGAGAATGTGATTTCTCAGATGTAGGCATTGAGTGTATTGATGACAAAACTATTAAATTTACATTGGAGAAGCCGTGCTCATATTTCCTTGATTTATGTAAGCTTCCAACCTACATGCCATCAAACTGCAAATATGCAACAGATGATAATAAGGACTGGGATATGAATCCGGAACAGAACTTAGGTAATGGACCATATCACTTATCTGAGCATGTGGATGGTGACCATGTATCATTCGAAAAAAATGAGTATTATAGAGATGCCGATAAAGTAACTGTATTAAAAATTACAGATAAATTTATGGATGATGATCAGGCAAAAGCATCTGCTTATCAGACAGGAGAAATTAATATTTTGCAGGGGGCACCAAGTGACATTGCGGAGTCCTATGAAGGTAAGGATGATTTGAGAATTCGTGAGGTACCTCAGACAAATTATATTTTATTTAATATTAACGAGAAGCCATTTGATGATGTCCGGGTACGTCAGGCCTTTTCATTGGCATTGAATCGTAAAGATATTGCAGCAGTAGTTGGTACATCATGTGAACCAGCAACAACATTTGTTGGAAAAAATTATAAGAGTAAAACAGATGGAACAAAATGGAGCGAGCTTCAGGATGAATTATTGGAGGAAAATTTAGAGAAAGCAAAACAGTTACTTGCAGATGCAGGTTATCCGGATGGCAAGGGTCTTCCAACAATTACTTATACATATCCGGCAATGAGTTACGAAGCAAATGTAGCACAGGTTTTGCAGGCAGAATGGAAAGAACTTGGTGTTGATGTAAAATTGGAAGCTATGGAATACGAAGTTTATGTTGAAGAGAGACGAAGCGGTAAGCTACAGATGGCCAGAATGCAGTGGTATGCAGATTATAATGATCCTACAAGCTGGCTTAAGATGTATCAGACGGGTAATGCCCAGAACGATGTAAATTGGAGTAACGCAGATTATGATAAGCTGATTGAGGAATCTGATAAAAATCTTGATGAGGCAAGTCGTCAGGAACAGCTTCTTGCAGCAGAAAAGATTCTGGTTTCGGATGATACAGTAATTTGTCCATTATTCAGTGCTTCGAATCAGGACTTGATTGATCCGTCATTAACTGGATATTACAACGATGGATTGGCATATACATTCTGGTATAATGCACATATCAAGGAGGATACAAAATGACAACAGAAAAAGTAAATGATCTGGAGCTGGTAAAGTTATCTGATTATTTCCGACCGGAGAAATTCCGTATTATTCCGGGCTCCGCAATCACGGAACGGGGAGGAATCAGTGAAATGCCGGCAATATTCAATTTTTATTCGGATTTTGCAAAGCGTTTAACATTTGATTTTTCTTCTATGCTTGTTATTTATGGTTTTGGAATTTTGAATGATAAGCTGATAGAAATCAATAAAAGTAAATATGTTGGCTATGAAGAAGAAAACGTTTTAAAGAGGGTAACATTCAATGATTGTGGTCAGAGATTTGTTATGGTACTGGAGTTGAGTGATGCACCGGATAAATTGTTGGCGGTTACAGCTGATGAGGTGGCATATTTATTAAATAATTGTTTACATCCAAGAAATGTATACTAGTATAACTTGCAAAAATTAGCTGGACTATGCCCCGGTTTCCATTTTTATAAATGGAAACCGGGGCTATGGGAAAGCAGGTTATACCGTGCTTAATACGTTTCCCTTGTTTGCTTTTTCCCGGTGGACTTTTTTCTCTTTTCCTTTTTTCTCTTTCTTCGCAAAAAGCGAATGTTTTTTTTGTAATTTTCCACGGATTTCTGCACTCAACCGGCGGTAACGTTCTTCTGTCATATCGTTTTGTTCCCGGATGAGATAGTTCATTTCTTTCAGGACGGTTTCCCGGATTTCTTTGCTGATATCGAGTGTGAGTGCTTCATTGTTCTGTGCAATCGCATGCCCTACAATGTCACTCATCAGTTCCCGGAACTGTGCCATGCGTTCTTCCGCGGAAAGGGTATTTACAGGTAAGTCGGTTTTATCTGTATTCTGTCGGTTCGGTTTGGCGACAACCGTGTGATGATGTTCCCGGTTACATGCGGGCAATGGACCAGGTGCTGCAGAATCCGGCACGGAAACACCGGCATCTTCGGGGTTTTTATTATGTAATATCATGCGGATTGCTTTTAGCTGATATCCTTTTTCTTTTAGTTCTTTGATTTTTTGAAATTCCTGTATGTTTTCTCGTGTATAGTATCGATGTCCCATCTCGTTTCGCGGGATGGTCAGGTCGAGTTCTTCTTCCCAGTAACGCAACACATGGGTTTCCACACCGGCCAGTGCGGCGGCATCGGAAATCATGTAACGTACTTTTTCCACGATAACATGTCCTCCTTTTGAGTTATTTATTTCGGGCGATTTCACAATCGCCTTTTGCGTTTATTATAACTTTTCAAAAAGGTGAGTTCAAACATTTTCCATCGTATTTTTCTGACATTTCTCGCAGTTTATAAAAATAGACCTTGACATTTGAGGTTTATAAGAATAAACTGAAGGCAGGTTGATAGCTATAAACCTATGGAGGAGAAAAAGATGGAATATATAAAATTATGTGACAGTGATTACCGGTTTATGTGTGTCGTATGGGAGCATGCCCCCGTCAACTCCGGGGAACTTGTAAAGTTATGTCAGGAACAGCTTGGCTGGAAAAAATCCACGACTTATACGGTTGTACGGAAAATGTGTGAAAAAGGATACATTGCCAATGAGGATGCAACGGTTTCTGTTTTAATTCCAAAGGAACAGGTGCAGGCAGAGGAATCCCGGTATTTTGTGGATCGCACATTTGACGGATCACTGCCAGGGTTTATCACAGCATTTCTTGGGGGTAAGAAAATTTCCAAAAAGGAAGCGAAAATGCTCAAAAAAATGATTGATGAGCATAAGGAGGGGTGACAGATGATGGAGAAGGCAGGTGGCATTTTTTTGTTGTTTCTGCAACGGAATGGAATTGTGGCAGTTGTAATTCTTGCAGTACTTGCAGTGCGCATGTTTTTACGGAAATGTCCAAAGAAATATTCCTATGGATTATGGGGGATAGTTGGAATTCGTATGATATTTGATCTGCCCATTGCTTCCAGATTCAGTCTGTTTAATCTGGTGCGACTGGTAAAAAGAAAATCACAGCTGACAAAAATTGTGTACCGTACCGGATTGCCGGGGATGCATGCACAGCCGGTCACAAAGCAGGTGACACAGGCGGCTGCCGGACCACACGTTACAGATCAGGCGACACATACAGCAGCCGGTCTGACAACTGCGCTTACAACTTCACAGAAGATATGTGCGCTGTTGTTTTTGGTATGGCTGACCGGGATGCTGTTATTTTTGGCATATGGGATCTATTCCTATATAAAATGCCGGAAGATGGTACAGACGGCAGTTCTTTTAACATCTGCCAAGCAGACGGAGGGAAGTATTCGTCGGAAAGTAACAATATGGGAATGTGATCGTATTCCGTCTCCGTTTGTTCTGGGAATTTTCCGCCCGCAGATTTATATCCCGTTTCGGATGGAGAAAAAGGAACAGCAGTATATACTTGCACATGAAAGCTGGCATATCCGCAGATACGATCCACTGTGGAAGATGGTGGCATTTGTGCTTCTTGCCGTATACTGGTGGAATCCATTTGCCTGGATCGCTTTTTTCTATATGACAAGAGACATGGAGATGAGCTGCGATGAGGCGGTACTTGCCCAGTTTGGAAATGAAATTAAGCAGGGGTATAGTGCATCCCTTCTGTCCTTTGCGATGGAAAGACACCCGTATTCATTTGCACCGGTTGCTTTTGGAGAGGGGGATGCAGGAAGGAGGATTAAAAACGTGTTGAATTTTAAGAAACCGCATACCTGGGTGGCCGCAATTGCAACGCTTTTGATTGTCATAGTGGCGGTAAGCTGCCTGACAAACCAGAAGCCGTCCGGCATAAAGACTGTGAATCCGACAGAGACAGTGGAAAGTACACAAAAACCGGTGCAGGAAAATATGGTGGATGCAAAAACGGAGCAGAGCATCGGGGAATGGGCACAGGCATTTTGTGACAGAGACGCAGCAAAAATCATGAAAATGACAACGGAAGAGGCACAGGCAGATTTAGAGAAAGCACAGCTTTTGTGGGTGGACGGGGATACTCCGTCATTTGGGTGGTCAAGTCCATGGCCGTGGGGAGCGTTTGGAGATTTCTTTGGCGGAACCGGAAAAGAGATGAATGGTTACTGGCTGCATGAGATCAACCCGGAAGTACAGACGGCAGAGATTCTTTATTATGCAGAGACATCAGATCCGCATGTGAGTGTATGGATTGAAAATATTCATTATACACAGAAGAACGGAAAGTTTCAGATCACAAAGGAAGAGATTAATCAGTTTGCGGATAGTCTGGATGCGAAAACGGATGGCATTTCATCGGTGGACGAATTTGATACAGCTTATGCACAGGGAATCAATGATTCGCAGATGGATTATCGTGTGAATGGCATGGGTAAAATGCTGAATAAAAATATGACAGCAGCCGGTGTATTGACTGAGCCGACAGAGGCAGCACGGCAACTGTTGAATCTGTCTTCAGACGAAAAATTTGTTTCCGTGGAAAAGGATTCTGAGTCGGAAGATCAAACAAAAGTTGGTTTACAGATTACATTTTTAAAGAGTGGTGAGAAGCGCTATATATGCATGATCCAGCCATGGGGAAAGAATGGAATCTGGATTCCGGCAGAGGGAAATGAAACAAAATAAAAATTATTTGACAAATGGCACCGGGCTTTTTATAATGAAAACCAGTTATAATGAAAAGCGAAGATGGGAACAAGTACCAATGTGTGGAACGAACAGAAAGCAGCCGGTAGATGAGAGGCACACGGAAAGCACAGATGGATTTATGGAAAAACCATAAGCCGGGCGATAAGGAATCCCCCCAGCAAGCTGGGTCCCCCCTGCCACGGCTTATGGAACAAACATAAACCGGGCGATAAGGAATCCCCCCAGCAAGCTGGGTCCCCCCTTACCGCAGGGAATACATCCCTGAGCTTTACACCGAACGCGCAGGCAAGTAGGCTGTAACGGAGTAGTGCCCGTTAGACGCACTGGAGTGTAGCTGCACTCGCGGAGGCAGGCTGTGTGAACAGCATGCGAATTAAGGTGGTAACACGAGAGATCCCCCTCGTCCTTATAATTAGGACGAGGGGATTTTTATTTGGATTTTTATAGATATAGAGCAAAGGGACATAAAGTCCCAGAAAAATCAAAAAAGTTAAATTACAGGAGGAAACCCAATGACACTTTACGACGAACTGGTTGCCCGCGGTCTGATCGCACAGGTAACCGACGAGGAAGAAATCAAGGAACTCATCAACAATGGAAAAGCAGTATTTTATATCGGTTTTGACCCGACAGCTGACAGTCTGCATGTGGGACATTTTATGGCACTGTGTCTGATGAAACGTCTGCAGATGGCAGGAAACAAGCCAATCGCGCTGATCGGCGGTGGTACAGCCATGATCGGTGATCCATCCGGACGTACCGATATGCGGCAGATGATGACACCAGAAACCATTCAGCACAACGTAGACTGCTTCAAAAAGCAGATGAGCCGTTTCATCGATTTCGGAGAAGGCAAGGCAATGCTGGTAAACAATGCCGACTGGCTGATGGATTTAAACTACATTGATGTACTACGTGATGTTGGTGCCCATTTTTCCGTAAACCGCATGCTGACAGCAGAATGTTACAAGCAGCGTATGGAAAAAGGATTAAGCTTTCTGGAGTTTAATTACATGATCATGCAGAGCTACGATTTCTACACACTGTACCAGAAATATGGATGTAACATGGAATTCGGTGGAGATGACCAGTGGAGTAACATGCTCGGTGGTACGGAACTGATCCGCCGGAAGCTTGGAAAAGATGCTTATGCCATGACGATCAATCTGCTTTTAAACTCTGAGGGAAAGAAGATGGGAAAAACACAGTCCGGTGCCGTATGGCTTGATCCGAACAAGACTTCTCCGTTTGACTTCTTCCAGTACTGGAGAAATGTGGCAGATTCCGATGTGTTAAAGTGCATCCGCATGCTGACCTTCCTGCCATTGGAGCAGATCGATGAGATGGACAAATGGGAAGGTGCCAAGCTGAATGAAGCAAAAGAGATTCTCGCTTATGAGCTGACCAAACTGGTACACGGTGAGGAAGAGGCAGAGAAAGCCAAAGAGGCATCCCATGCACTGTTTGCAGGCGGCGGAGTTTCTGCACATATGCCGACCGTTGAAGTGACTGCGGATGATCTCTACAATGACAAGCTCGATATCATGGCAGTTCTTGTAAAGGCTTCTCTGTGTGAGAGTCGTTCCGATGCACGTCGTGCCGTACAGCAGGGTGGAGTCTCTGTGGACGGTGAGAAAGTTACAGACATCAGTACCAGTTACACGCTCGACGAGTTTGCCGGAGAAGGAAAGGTCGTAAAGCGTGGTAAGAAGAAGTTTGCAAAAGTCATCAGCAAATAAGAAGTTCGTATTGACTAACTCAAAGACCGTTTGTTATAGTTTACCTAATTCATAGACAAAAGTATGTGAGGGAGTAGTTCGCACATTGTGTGACTTGTCAACATACCGGTCATTTGGACCTGGCAAGCCTTAAAGAATGAGACTCATGTGCACCGGAAAAACGTGGCTGTAGTCGCGGTTTTCGTTGGTGCGCATTGGGTCTCTTTTTGATATATCAGGACAGAAGCGTAAGGTATGAATCCCCTCACAAAAGGAGAACATAAGAATGGTAATCGAGTTATTTCTGATTGGTGTCGGACTCTCGATGGATGCATTTGCGGTATCCGTCTGCAAGGGTCTTGGCATGGAAAAAATCAACAAAAAACATGCGTTTCTGATTGGATTGTATTTCGGAGGATTTCAGGCACTGATGCCGTTTCTCGGCTGGGCGCTGGGAATCCGCTTTCAGAAATACATTACTTCGGTCGATCACTGGATCGCCTTTTTCCTGTTGCTGTTTATCGGTGGAAAGATGGTGATTGAAGCGGTTCGTGATAAAGACGTGCAGGAAATTGGAGCAAAAGATCTGCCACTGGATCATAAAGAGATGCTGCTTCTTGCAGTTGCAACCAGTATCGATGCACTTGCAGTTGGTATTACATTTGCCTTTTTAAATGTATCCATCATGGAAGCCTGTCTGATTATCGGATGCACGACATTTGTATTATCGATCATCGGAGTGGTTGTCGGTAATTTCTTCGGTACCCGTTATAAGAAAAAGGCAGAGATTGCCGGTGGGGTAATACTTATGCTCATAGGTTTGAAAATATTGTTGGAGCATCTTGGCATTATTGCCTTTTAACACATTATTTTACAGAAAGAGGGAAAAGATATGACAGAATTTATTTCAACATGTTCCATGCCGCTGGCAATTGTTTTTTTGATCGCAGGATTTTTCTTCCTGGTCAAAGGGGCAGATGTTTTTGTGGAGGGAAGTTCCAGCATTGCAAAACGGTTTCATGTTCCGGCCATCATTATTGGCCTGACGATTGTTGCCATGGGAACCTCACTTCCGGAGACTGCGGTTTCTGTTGTTGCAGCAATCCAGCATAAGAATACGCTGGCAATCAGTAATGTGGTCGGGTCTAATATTTTTAATATGATGGTGGTCATCGGTTTTTGTGCCATAATGACTCCGGTTGCTGTACAGAAAGCTACATTGAAACGTGATTTCCCATATTCCGTGTTTGCAGCGTTGCTGCTTCTGGTACTCGGTGGTGTGGGAATGAAACTGGGACGTTTTGACAGTGCTGTATTTCTGGTGTTTTTTGCCATATTTATCGGAACAATGATTCGTATGGCATTGAAAGCAGGAAAAGAAGGCGGGCAACCGCAAAGTGAAGAGATTGAAGCGGCAGAGGCACAGAAAGTAATGTCGATGCCAAAAAGCCTGTTGTTCCTTGTGGTTGGTGTAGCTGGTATTGTGATTGGCGGGGATGTCGTTGTAGACAGTGCCAGCAATATTGCATTGAAAATTGGAATGAGCCAGACGCTGGTAGGACTGACCATTGTTTCAATTGGAACCTCGCTTCCGGAACTTGTGACATCTGTTGTTGCAGCCCGCAAAAATGAAGTGGATATGGCACTTGGAAATGCGATCGGCTCCAATATTTTTAATATTCTGTTTGTACTTGGTCTGGCGGGAGTTATCAGTCCGATGCCGTTCTTGATGGAAAACATCATAGATATTATGATTTTGATTGTTTTGAGCCTGTTGATCTGGGGGTTTGCATGGACAAAAGAAAAAATCAGCAGAAAAGAAGGTATTGTGATGCTGGTTTTATATGTGGTTTATGTGATTTATATCTGTATGAGATAGAAACTTCTGTGACAGGATGAATTTTGGAAAATAGTTTTTACAGGGGACAGGATATCAGGACTTTAATTTGCAGAAGGTTTTTTGACGGGAACATCAAGCACGCGTTTTACAGCGCTTTGTAGTTCCGGATGCCGGCGATACATTTCGATGACATGCCGTTCATCTGCAGTGATCGGGAAGGATTTGTCTGCAGGAATGTGCAGGAGATTTCCGGTGAATGCGTCACTCTGATACAGTTCACAGAGCAGCAGCAATGTTTCCGTGCGGGGATAGGCCTGATCGCTTTCCCATCCGTACACGGTTTTTTCGGCGACTGCGATATTGTACAGGTCATTCAGCTGTACAACTACGTCATGGATCGTCCAGCCACGATTTTTTCGCATCGTTTTTAAGGCTGCCCCGATTTGTATATTTTTCATGTTGGTGCTCCTTCTCATTTATCTTTGGCAGTTTTGTACTGGAAAAAACTGGATAAAAGCATATTAGTCTACGGAAAAACAGGTCAGCAAGAAATTCTTGGAATATAAGAAAATATTCTTGAATAAACAGAAAAACGGACGAATAGGGGATACTTTACAAATGGCGTGGAATTCGGTAAAATGGGGAGAGCGAATGTGAGATAAGGAGGCCAAGGACATGGCAGAAAATAAAGGGAAGTTTTATATGACAACCGCGATTGCCTATACTTCAGGTAAGCCGCATATCGGAAACACGTACGAGATTATTCTTGCGGATGCAATTGCGCGTTATAAGAGAGCCGAAGGCTATGATGTCTATTTTCAGACCGGAACTGATGAACACGGACAAAAGATTCAGGAAAAAGCAGAGGCAGCAGATATTTCACCGAAAGAATTTGTAGATCAGGTTTCCGGTGAGGTAAAGCGGATCTGGGATCTTGTGAATTCTTCTTATGATAACTTTGTCCGTACCACGGATGAGGATCATGAGAAATGTGTAAAGAAGATTTTTAAAAAGCTTTATGATCAGGGTGATATTTATAAGGGATCTTATGAGGGAATGTATTGTACACCTTGTGAGTCTTTCTGGACAGAATCCCAGCTTGTAGACGGCAAATGTCCGGACTGTGGACGGGAAGTGCAGCCTGCCAAAGAAGAAGCTTATTTCTTTAAGATGAGTAAATATGCAGACCGGCTCATTGATTATATCAATACCCATCCGGACTTCATTCAGCCGGTTTCCCGTAAGAATGAGATGATGAATAACTTTCTGCTTCCGGGACTGCAGGATCTGTGCGTATCACGTACCAGTTTCAGCTGGGGAATTCCGGTAGATTTTGATCCGAAACATGTCGTATATGTCTGGCTGGATGCACTGACAAACTATATCACAAAGATTGGATATGATCCGGATGGTTCCACAGATCAGTTTAAGAAGCTGTGGCCGGCTGATCTGCATCTGATCGGAAAAGATATTGTCCGTTTCCATACCATTTACTGGCCAATCTTTCTGATGGCGCTGGATCTGCCACTGCCAAAGCAGGTATTTGGACACCCGTGGCTGCTTCAGGGCGGGGATAAGATGAGCAAATCCAAGGGAAATGTAATCTATGCGGATGACATGGTAGATCTGTTTGGCGTAGATGCTACCCGCTATTTTGTATTGCATGAGATGCCGTTTGAGAATGATGGCGTGATTACCTGGGATCTGGTCATTGAGCGTTTCAACTCTGATCTGGCAAATATTCTTGGAAATCTGGTAAACCGTACCGTTTCCATGAGCAATAAATATTTTGGCGGTGTGGTAACATCCACAGGAGTCACCGGTGAAGTGGATGCAGATCTGAAAGCTGTTGTGACAGCAACCCGTGACCGTATTGCCGGGAAGATGGCAAAACTTCGTGTGGCAGATGCAATTTCCGAAGTATTTGCACTGTTCCGCCGTTGCAATAAATATATTGATGAGACAACCCCGTGGGTACTGGCAAAAGACGAGGCACAGAAAGACCGTCTGGCAGAGGTTCTTTACAATCTGACCGAGTCCATCACGATTGGCGCAAGTCTTCTGCACCCGTTCCTTCCGGAAACCGCAGAAAAAATTGTGGCACAGCTATCGACATCATTGCGTGATTTTGATGAACTCAATCAGTTTGGCCTGTATCCGGATGGAACAAAAGTAACCGATGCCCCGGAGATCCTTTTTGCAAGAATTGACGCAAAAGAGATCCAGCCAAAGGTGGATGCCATTCAGGCAAAGCAGAAGGAAGAGTATGAAAAAGAGCAGAAAGCATTAAATGGCGGAGAGACAGCAGATGAAGCAGTGATTGATATGGATCCGAAGGAAGAGATCACATTTGATGATTTTACGAAGATGCAGTTCCAGGTGGGAGAGATTCTCTCCTGTGAGGCAGTTGCAAAGTCAAAGAAGCTGCTTTGCTCTCAGGTAAAAATCGGAAACACTGTAAAGCAGATTGTATCCGGTATCCGTAAAGATTACACACCGGAAGAGATGGTTGGCAAGAAGGTTATGGTTCTTGTGAACTTAAAGCCGGCAAAACTTGCCGGAGTATTGTCCGAGGGCATGCTGCTGTGTGCAGAGGATGAAAACGGTACACTTTCTCTGATGACACCGGAGAAACCGATGCCAAGCGGTGCTGAGATCTGTTAGACGCATGTAAGTGGCTGGGGCGGATAAGTAGAAATAGGAGGCATAAATATGGAAATCCTTGATGTTGTAGATGAGACCGGCACACCAACCGGTGAAACCGTAGAACGCGCGGAGGCCCACCGGGAAGGGGTACGGCACCGCACATCCCATGTCTGGATTGCCCGCAACAGGAACGGACGGATTCAGCTTTTATTACAGAAGAGATGTATGCAGAAAGATTCATTTCCGGGCTGCTATGATATTTCCAGTGCCGGACATATACCGGCAGGGGATGATTACATTCCTTCAGCAATTCGGGAGTTGAAAGAAGAATTAAATGTGACAGTGCAGGAGTCGGATCTGATTTATTGCGGACAGGTGCATAAGGATGTTGACAGCGAATTTCACAGACAGCCATTTCATGATCACCAGATTTCAAATGTTTATCTGCTCTGGCTGGATCGGGAAGCAGAGGAATTTGAACTGCAGACCGAAGAAATTGAGAGTGTGCGCTGGATGGATTATGCCCAGGTGCGGGGCATGGTGGCTTCGGATACACTTCCGAACTGTATCATCATGGAGGAACTTGATCTGATAGAAAGGCACTTCTTATGATTTTTGAGACACATGCACATTACGATGATGCAAAATTTGATACGGACCGGGAGATGCTGCTTGCGGATTTACCGCAGCGCGGCATTTCACCGGTGATTAATGTAGGGTCTTCCATTGCGACGACAAAGACAACACTTTCGCTGGCGCAGGAATACCCTTTTCTTTATGCTGCGGTGGGCGTACATCCCAGTGACGTGGATGATTTAAATGAGGACACTTATGCATGGCTCAGACAGCAGACAACGCTGCAAAAGACAGTTGCCGTGGGTGAGATCGGACTGGATTATTACTGGGATAAGGAACCGGAGATACAGGCGAAGCAGAGGTATTGGTTTGTACGGCAGCTTGCACTGGCACAACAGGCAGATCTTCCGGTGATCATTCATTCCAGGGATGCAGCAGAGGATACCATGAAGATCATGGAAAAGGCATATGAGGATGGCATAAAGGGCGTGATCCACTGTTATTCCTATTCGCCGGAGATGGCACAGGAATATGTAAAGATGGGATATTTCATCGGTGTAGGCGGCGTTGTGACTTTTAAAAATGCCAAAAAGCTGGTAAAGACCGTGGAAATGATTCCTCTTTCGAGCATCGTGCTCGAAACCGACTGCCCGTATATGGCACCGGAACCACACCGGGGAACGCGCAATGATTCACGTAATATTCCGTATGTGATTGCTAAAATTGCGGAGATCAAAGGCGTTTCTGTGGAGGAAGTCGAGCAGACCACACGGGAAAATGCATTTGCACTGTTTACGAAAGTGCCACGATAAAGGAGAGATATTATGGAAGAGTATGAAGTAATCCGTATTCCGGTTTCGGATGGGACGGAAAAAGAGTTTGCCATCATGGATACTTTTACCGTTGAAGAGAAGCACTATATGGCAGTGTCTCTCATAGAGGAGGATGAGATTCAGGAAGGTGTGTATCTGTATCGATACCGTGATGCGGAAGACGGAGATATCGTTGTGGAACAGATTACGGAACCGGCAGAGTATAAGCGTGTATCCAGGGCATATGAAGCGCGGTAAGGCTGCAAAAGAAGGATGAGAAAGACGAAAAAGTGGAAGAAAAAGCGTATGGTGGCGGTGCTTTTGACGCTGCTTGTGCTGTTACAGTTTCCGGCAGACTTTGGAAGTGTGGCACATGCTGCGCAGAAAAACGAAATCAGGGGAACGATTTCGGTAGCATCCAATATCTCCCAGCAGGATATGCAGCAGTACCTGGATGGGTTTAACAAGAAATATCCTGGTATTGAGGTGAAGTACCAGTCGTATTCGGATTATGACAATGAGGTGTCAAAACAGATTCAGTCTGGGTGCTGTGTATATGACGGAGAAAGTTCCTTATGAAAAACTGTTTAAGGAAGCAGACAGTGTATTATATGAGGTAAAAACCCGTGGAAAAAACAGTTTTGAGATTCGGAAAATTTGAAAAATGATATAAAATGAAATCCCGGAGCATGGGAAACGGCTCCGGGATTTTTTCGAAAATGATTAATTTTTATTTGGAATAAACGGGCTGATCGCTCCGGCGAGCTGTGCAACCGGCATGCTCTGCAGCCATACACGTCCCGGTCCGGTGATAACGGTATTAAAGATCCCTTCCCCACCAAAGAGCATATTCTTTACACCCGGTACAGTCTGGATATCGATGGTACATCCGGCGGTCATTGCCGCGAGATATCCGGTATCAACGACAATCTGTTGTCCCGGTGCAAGTTCATATTCTTTGATGTGTCCGTCAAATTCGAGAAAGACGGTGCCGTTTCCAGACAGACGCTGCATGATAAATCCTTCTCCACCGAAGAGACCGCCGGCAATGCGTTTTTGGAAAAAAACAGACATTTCCATGCCTGCAGTTGATGCGAGAAAGGCACTTTTCTGGGCGATAATCTCCTGCCCCGGTGCGATTTCAAATGCACGGATATCTCCGGGAAAGCTGGATGCAAATGCGATCAGTCCGGTGCCGCCCTGCGCGGTGTAGCGGTTGATAAACATGCTTTCACCGGAAAAAGCACGACCGAACATTTTTCCGATTCCACCGCCTGTTGTGGTTTCCATTTTCATATTTGGGGACATCCACGACATTGCGCCCTTCTCCGTAAGCATGGTTTCGCCGCCCTCTAAGTTACAGATGACGACAGGCATTGGTGCTCCTTCAATTGTATAGTTCATAACTACCTCCCTGATATATTGTTTTTCGTTACAATATTATCTTAACGGAACATGGGGATCTTTTCAAGAAAATGTTTTTGGAATGGAGAGTAAATCATGACAGTGTATTTCGGTGACCGTTTAATGAAAGGAAATTGTAATTACCTTGTCAATCAGTTATACTATATGTAAATATGGCAAAATGATCTGTTTGTTGGAGGTTCATATGGTAAATACTTTGAAATTACCGGTAGGAATTGACAGTTTTGAAAAAATACGCAGGAACGGATTTTATTATATTGACAAGACAAATCTTATAGAACAGATTCTGATGAATTGGGGGGAAGTAACACTGTTCACCCGTCCGCGACGTTTTGGCAAGACATTGAATATGAGCATGCTGAAAAGTTTTTTTGAAATCGGTGCAGATGTTTCACTGTTTGAAGGCTTATATATTGCAAAGAATAAAGAACTATGCGATGCGTACATGGGAAAGTATCCAGTGATATTTCTCACGCTCAAAGGGGTGGAGGGGCTGACATTTGCGGATGCGAAGAGGATGCTCGGCACGATTCTTGCCAATGAAATGGACCGGCATTATTATCTCAAAACAAGTGATGCACTTACGGACGAGGATAAGGCATATTTCGCTAAAATGCTTACAGGTACGGATGAGAATATAGAAGACAGCATCCGTAAACTGTCACAGCTTTTATATAAGCATCACGGGAAAAAGGTAGTAATTATCATAGATGAGTATGATGTTCCTCTGGATAAAGCATATCAGAATGGATATTATCGTGAAATGGTTTCTCTGATCAGAGGTCTTTTTGGTCAGGCATTAAAGACGAATGATTATTTACAGTTTGCATTTCTGACGGGATGTCTGCGAGTATCGAAGGAAAGTATATTTACAGGATTGAATAATTTTAAGGTACTTTCTATTATGGATTCCAGATTTGATGAACAGTTTGGATTCACAGATGATGAGGTAAAAAACCTTCTTGCGTCGTATGGTCTGGCTTCACATTTTCCGGAAACAAAGGAATGGTATGATGGCTATCACTTTGGAAATGCGGATGTGTACTGTCCATGGGATGTCATAAATTATGTGGATGAACTTAACTATGATCAAACGGTTGAACCACAGGATTACTGGTCTAATTCGAGTGGGAATGCGATCGTCCGCAGATTGATTGATAAGGCGGATGTGCAGACCAAGGATGAAATTGAGCGTCTGATCGCGGGAGAGTGTATTGAAAAGGAACTTTCACAGGAACTTACGTATGATGAGCTTGATAAAAACATTGGAAATCTGTGGAGCGTACTTTTTACGACCGGATATCTGACAAAACAGGGGCGTACAGCGGATGGAAAGATACGTTTGGCAATTCCAAATAAAGAGATAAAAAATCTTTTTATCAAGAAAATCAGGGAATGGTTCCGGGATACGTCCGCGAATGACGGTAAGAGACTGGAAGAATTCTGCAATGCGTTTTTAGAAAAAAATACAGAAAAAATAGAGCAGCTCTTTGGAGAATATCTTTGGAATACCATAAGTATACGTGATACAGCAGTTGCAAAGGAAAAGAAAGAAAATTTTTACCATGGCATTTTACTTGGGCTTTTGGGATATAAAGCAAACTGGCTTATAAAGTCAAATGCAGAGTCAGGAACCGGCTACAGCGATATTCTTGTTGAGGTGCCGAACAACAGAACAGGAATTGTGATAGAACTGAAATATGCCGGGAATGGAGATCTGGATGCTGCATGTGCCGAAGCTTTGAAACAGATGGAAGAAAAATCATATGTCGATAAGCTGAAGCAGGACGGAATGCGTAATTTTATCAAATATGGAATTGCATGCTTCAAGAAGGATTGCAGGGTTGTGATTGCTGGTTAGCAGGAAGGAAACAAACATGGCAAAAGTAATCATGGTGCAGGGCACGATGTCAAATGCCGGAAAAAGCCTGATCGTTGCAGGACTTTGCCGTATTTTTGCGCAGGATGGCTATCGCGTGGTACCGTTTAAATCACAGAATATGGCACTCAACTCCTACATCACCGAAGACGGTCTGGAGATGGGGCGCGCGCAGGTCATGCAGGCGGAAGCGGCGGGTGTGAAGCCTTCCGTGCTTATGAATCCCATCCTGTTGAAACCGACCAATGATGTCGGATCACAGGTGATCGTAAAGGGTGAGGTGCTCGGAAATATGCGGGCGCGGGATTATTTTGCGTATAAGAAAAAGCTGGTTCCGACGATCTGCGAGGCTTTTTCGGAGTTGGAAAAGCAGGCAGACATTATTGTGATGGAAGGGGCGGGAAGCCCGGCAGAGATCAATCTGAAATCGGATGATATTGTCAATATGGGGCTGGCAAAACTGGTCGATGCACCGGTGCTTCTGGTGGGGGATATCGACCGTGGCGGCGTGTTTGCGCAGCTTTTGGGAACTTTGATGCTTTTAGAAGAGGATGAAAAAGCCCGTGTGAAGGGTCTGATTATTAATAAATTCCGCGGGGATAAGACAATCCTTGATCCGGGAGTGGAGATGCTGGAGGAACGCGGCGGCGTGAAGGTTGCCGGAGTAGTTCCATATATGCATCTTTCCATTGAGGATGAGGACAGTCTGAGCGGTCAGTTGGACAACCATGATGTAGGCGTGATAGATCTGGCAGTGATCCGTTTTCCACGGATCTCCAATTTTACGGATTTTAACGTGTTTGAACGGCTGGAGGGTGTGTCCGTGCGCTATGTTTCTTCGGTGCAGGAACTGGGACAGCCGGATATGATTTTTCTGCCGGGCAGCAAAAATACGATGGGTGATCTGCGCTGGATGCGGCAGAACGGTCTGGAAGCCGCGGTCAAAAAGCTGGCGGTGCATATCCCGGTCTGGGGGATCTGCGGTGGCTATCAGATGCTGGGGCGTACCATTTCGGACCCACATGGGGTAGAGAATGAGAATTCGCTATGCGAACCGCTCTATCCGGCTCATTGCGAAGCAATTTCTCATGAGCCGGATACAATTGCCGTGGAGCGCATAAAGCGCGACGGGGCACTACCCCTGCGTGGTATGGAACTGATCGACACCGACACGACCCTGATGCCGGAAAAAATGCGTACGCAGACACGTGGAAAATTTGAGAATGTAACCGGTATTTTTTCCACACTTTCCGGATTGGAATTTTCCGGCTATGAGATTCATATGGGAAAGACAACGGTTTCTACCGGGGAACATCAGACGCCACTGGTACAGCTGGCAGATGGCAGAACCGACGGGGTGCAGCGCATGGAAAAAGGCAGCGAAGCACCCGGCGTATACGGCAGTTATGTGCACGGCATTTTTGACGATGGAGACATTGCCGTGCGCATAGTACAGGCATTGGCCGACAAAAAAAGGGTGTCATGGAAACCGGAGGCTGGCGGTGATTATCATGCATTTAAGGAACAGCAGTATGACAAGCTCGCACAGGGATTGCGGGAGCATCTGGATATGGAGTATGTATACTCTATTTTGCAGGAGAGCCGGATTTCCTCTTGATTTTTACAATGTTATAGATCCCGACACAAATCAGGACAATGGATAATACCAGAAGAATGGACAGTGGGTATTCGAAAATATAGTGATAGGAATCGGCATATGCACGACCATAGAGATCCATATATTTGAATTGTTCCCATTGACCCAGAAAAGGAAGCACACACAACAGGAAAATTCCGGTTATGGTCATAAAAATAAAGGGAGTTCTTTTAGCAGGATTTTGGATTTTATTTTGGTTTTCTGCTGAAGCATCTGGTTTTTTGAGCATTGTGTCAATTGGAACATGGAATTGCTCACTGATTAAGAGCAGGGTATGGATGTTTGGAACAGAGATTCCCATTTCCCATCGCGATACGGCCTGACGAGTAACGCCTAATGTTTGAGCAAGCTGTTCCTGGGAAAGATGATGTTTTTGTCTTAAATCAAGAAGAATGTGAGCGATAGTTTGATTATCAATTTTGGTTTTATTCATATCAGCACCTCCTTTTTCTTATCATACATTTCATGGCTGAAAGAAGCAAGAAACAGGGAATTGCATTTGCGCAATTTACAATTGCAACAGGAGAAAATATTTGATTACAGGAAAAGAAATGGAGAAACTTAAAATCATTCCACCGGACGCACAGATCTACGCGCAGGTAAAAGCAAGCTGGGACAAAATTGCCAAACCGCTGGATGGTCTGGGGCAGTTTGAGACAATGTTTGCGCAGATCGGCGCAATCACAGGAAGCAGCAGCCTTTCCATTGAAAAAAAAGTGATCCTCACCATGTGCGCAGACAACGGTATTGTCGCAGAAGGGGTCAGCCAGTCCGGACAGGAAGTGACCGCGGTGGTTGCAGGATTCATGGGGCAGCAGGCGAGCTCGGTTGGCAAAATGGCGCGCCGCGCCGGTGTGGATGTGATCCCGGTCGATATTGGAATCAACACAAAAGAAACGCTGCCGGGGGTGCGCGACTGCAAAGTGATGCAGGGCACGCGCGATTTTCTGCAGGAACCTGCAATGACAGAGGAAGAAGCGTTGCAGGCATTGTCTGTGGGAATTGATCTGGTCCGGGAGTGCAAAGACAAAGGCTATCAGCTGATCGGTACCGGAGAGATGGGAATCGGAAATACGACGACGAGCAGCATGCTTGTGGCGGCACTGACCGGACGCACAGCAGAAGAAGTGACCGGACGTGGTGCCGGATTAAACGACGCGGGGCTGTTGCGCAAGCAGCAGGTCATTGCGCAGGCACTGGAGAAATATGAAAAAGAGATCCGGTCAGCGCATGCACTTTCCATGCTGGCGGCATTCGGCGGTCTGGATATCGCGGGAATGGCAGGTGTATGCATCGGCGGAGCACTGTATCATGTGCCGGTCGTTCTGGATGGGCTGATCTCATCGGTCGCGGCACTGGTGGCGGAGCGGATCGTGCCGGGTGTGCGGGAATTTGTTCTGCCGAGCCATCTGAGCAAGGAACCCGCGGCAAAATGGATCGCGGAGGAATTGAAACTTCATCCGGTTATTGATGCAGGACTGGGGCTTGGGGAAGGCACAGGGGCCGTGATGCTGTTTTCCCTTCTGGATCTGGCGCTGGCACTCTATGAGGATCAGACAACATTTGATACGATGGAAATTGCGCAGTACGAGCGGTATGGGGAAACAGAATGATCACCTTGGTTTTGGGCGGAAGCGGCAGCGGAAAATCGGCTTACGCAGAGCATCTGCTGGATGGAAAAACGAATAAATATTATATCGCAACCATGCAGGTGTACGATGCGGAGGGCGGAAAAAAAGTTGCAAGACACCGGAGACTTCGCGCGGGAAAAGGATTTGTTACGATTGAACAGCCGCGGGATATCGGGGAAGTAGATTTTTCGAAAAGAGCACAGCAAGCCATGGAACCACCGGATCGCGCAGGGCAAAATGTTACGGAACGTCCTCGCTGTGCCCTGCTGGAATGTATGTCCAATCTGGTTGCAAATGAGATGTTTTCCGGTGCGGACATCGTTTCGGAAGATGTGGTTGTCGGACACATATTGCAGGGAATCAAAAACCTTTCCACAAAAGTGGACGAGTTGGTGATCGTCAGTAATAACGTGTTTGAGGATGGCATTTCCTATGATGCGACAACGCAGGCATATATCCGTGCACTCGGACGCATCAATACGGGAGTAGCGGCGTTGGCGGATACGGTGACCGAAGTCGTTGTAGGTATTCCGGTTCCGGTAAAAGAGAGAAAGGAAGCAGGTTATGCACATCATTAGAGGAATCGCGGTGGCGTTTTCCACCTATTCAAAAATTCCGATGCCACAATTTGTGTGGAAAGAAGAAGACATGCGTTACAGCATGTGCTTTTTTCCGTGGATCGGGGCAGTGATCGGTGCTATCCTCTGGGGATGGTTTCGGTTGTCTGCGTTATTGGGAATCAGTACGCTTGCATTTATTCTGATATCAGCTGCGCTCCCGCTTATTATCACCGGGGGCTTCCATGTGGATGGGTTTATGGATACCATGGATGCATTGCATTCGTATCAGCCCAGAGAGCGAAAACTGGAAATTTTAAAGGATTCCCACATTGGAGCTTTTTCCGTGATCAAGCTGGCGGAATTCGGGTTGATTTATGTGGCGGCCCTTTCCCAGGTTGTGGATTACCGTGCGCTGGAAGTGTTTTGCTGTGGATTTTTCCTGTCCCGCTGTCTGAGTGGCCTGAGCGTGGTCTCCTTCCGTTCCGCAAAAACGGATGGGATGCTCTATCATTTTGCGAGTACCGCACATGAGCGTGGGGTAAAAGGGGCACTTTATGCACAGACGTTGTTGTGTGTACTGTTTATGCTCTGGCTTTCGCTTCTGGCGGGAATTCTGGCGGTGGCGGCGGCATTTGCAGTGTTCGGTTACTATCGCTGGCGCAGTTACAGGGAATTTGGCGGAATCACCGGAGATACGGCGGGATATTTTCTGACGCTGTGTGAGGGGGCAATGGCGGTGGCGGCAGCCGTGTCAGTGTTGATTTGAAAAAGTCGCGCTACTGGTGCAAAAAGGATGATGAATTGGGGTATACTTGAAATTGGTGATTGTGTATGATATAATGCAATCAACAAAGAATGAGGCGATACTTTTACAAGTACACCAAAAACGAACCCCCAGTAGTTGCCGCTACTGGGGGTTCTTCTCATTTTGTATGGTCGAGCATCCATTCAGGTTAATTGCCGCTAATGTTTACTGTCTAATCATTTGCAGATATAATAGGTGACTATACCTGCCACGACAGAAACAAAGAATGAAACGATAGAATCCACAAAATATATCTCCCTTCTGTTGCCAGAATGGGAGCGAAAACAAAAGGAGTATAGCATAAATAGATAAATTTGTCGAAACGTGGTAATATAAAATATCAAGCAATAGGGAGTACATTAATGGAATTATACATTGGCGGCACTGCTCAGGGGAAAAAAGTATATGTAACACAGGTGCGGGGCATCGCGGAAGCACGGATCTGGGACAATTTTGAAGAATGGTTTCGAGAGAAATTGCAGGAAAGTGCCCCGAAGTCTCCATCCCCGGAAGCAGAAAGTATGGCTTATCTGGAAAAACATCCGGATACAGTAATTATCTGCGATGAAGTAGGCAGCGGAATTGTGCCGCTGGATTCGTTCGAGCGGGAATATCGTGAGCGGCTGGGACGGCTGCTCTGTGAAATTGCAGCAAAAGCAGAAAGGGTGGAACGGATTGTATGTGGAATTGGACAGAGAATCAAATAGAACTGTATCTGATCCGGCATGGAATGACGCCGGGAAATGTAGAACACCGGTATATTGGCAGACAGACGGATGAACCGCTTTCGGAGGACGGCAGACAGCAGCTGGAGAAAAGAAAAGACCAATGGGCACAGGTATGCAGGACATGGGATATGCCATATGTATTTGTAAGTCCCATGCTTCGCTGCCGGCAGACCGCAGAAATTTTATTTCCGCAAATTCCACAGATCGAAATTGATCCATGGCGAGAAATGGATTTTGGAGAATTTGAAGGAAAGAATTATGCACAGCTGAATGGAGATCCGCGCTATCAGGCATGGATTGACAGTGGTGGAACGTTGGCATTTCCGGGAGGTGAGAGCCGGGAGGCTTTTATCGCAAGATGTGTGGATGGGATGGAGCTGGTTATGGAACAGATCCGGCAGCAGCTGGCATACAGAGCGTGTCCAAAGTGCCAGGAAACGGAAGACAACGGTATGATACAGGAGCCGCTTCCGGTGGCGGCTGTGGTTCACGGGGGTACGATCATGGCGCTGCTTTCGCACTACTGTGGCGGTGATTATTTTTCGTATCAGGTAAAAAATGCCGAGGGCTATCATCTGCGCCTGTCTTTACAAGAGAATAAAATGGAGTTAAAAGAAAAAGTATGAGTTATCATTTCTTTGCGATGTTTCTTGGGTTTGTGCTGGATCTGTTGTTTGGCGATCCGCACTGGCTGCCCCATCCGATCCGTCTGATTGGTAATCTGATCGCATCACTGGAAAAACTGAATAAAAAGGAACTGTCAGACACAAAAAAATTTCTGCGCGGGTTTGCGATGGTTGTGATTGTTATCGCATGGACAACCGGTGTAACCGCCGTTATCCTTGAGGGGGCATACGGGCTGCATCCGGCGATTGGCTGTGCCGTGGAAGCCATTATGACCTATCAGATTCTTGCTACAAAGTGTCTGAAAGTGGAAAGCATGAAGGTATATGAGCAGCTGCAAAAGCAGAATCTGCCGGCAGCGCGAAAGGCAGTGTCCATGATCGTTGGGCGTGATACGGAACAACTGGATGAAACAGGTGTGGCAAAGGCAGCAATTGAGACCGTTGCGGAAAATGCATCCGACGGTGTGATTGCGCCGATGATTTATCTGGCAGTCGGCGGACCGGTGCTTGGATTTGCCTATAAGGCGGTGAATACCATGGATTCCATGGTGGGATATAAGAATGAAAAGAACTTGTATTTTGGAAGATTTGCGGCAAAGCTGGATGATGTGGTAAATTTCATCCCATCCCGCGTGGCGGCACTGCTTATGATCGTGGCAAGCTTCCTTCCGGGGAAGCGTTTTAGCGGGATCGGGGCATGGAAGATCTGGAGAAGGGACAGCCGGAAACATGCCAGCCCGAATTCTGCGCAGACCGAGAGTGCCTGTGCGGGAAGCCTTGGCATCCAGCTGGCAGGGGATGCCAGTTATTTTGGAAAGACTGTAAAGAAACCGACGATAGGGGATGCCCTGCGTCCGGTGAAACCGGAAGATATCCGGTGTGCGAATGTGCTGTTGTACCGGATGGCATTCCTTGGCATGGCCGTTTGCCTGTCACTTTTGTATTTTCTGTAAACAATAAAAAGCCGGACGTTGTGTAAACAGCGTCCGGCTTTTTGGCAGACAGAGTTATCCGAGTTTTTCGTGCTCTACGGAATCTTTCATATCTTCTGCAAGTATGTAAATATTCTCCAGAACTTTTTTACAGCCCTTCATATTGTCCACCGTGGAATCTGCCATACGCAGCCCTTCGGTGGAAGAGGCAGCCACTTCCTCACCGGTGGCAGAGAGGTGGGTAATATTATCGGAAATTACATTGGTGGAATCAAGGATTTTCTGGATATTTTCTTCTGCCGTATGGATATCTTCCATCAGGTGTTCAACGGTTTCACCGACATTGCCGAATTTCTCCCGTGTATTTTCAATCAGTTCGTTCTGCTTTTCTACGGAAGCAACTGAGTTTTCGATACTTTCGTTGGCACGTTTTGTGTCATCGTTTAATTTGTTGATAATTTCTGTAATGTTGGCAGAGGCATTTTTTGTCTGTTCGGAAAGCTGGCGGATTTCATCGGCCACCACAGCAAACCCTTTTCCGGCTTCCCCGGCACGCGCAGCCTCAATGGAAGCATTTAAGGCAAGCAGATTTGTCTGGTTGGAAATTTCAATAATGGATCCGACAAAGTTCTGGACATCCTCGACTTTTGAAGTCAGGCTCTGGATGACCTGTACCGTGACATTGCTGGCTTCTTCCACGTTCTGTGCCTGTTCCTTTAATTCCAGGACGACCTGTGCACCGGATTTTACGGTAGCATCTGTTTCATGTGCGGCTTTAATCATCTGGTGGATGCCGGCTTCTGCCGCATCGGTGTTGCCTTGGATATTGGAACACATAACCGCCTGTTTCTGGATGGCTTCGGCGGTGCTTTCGGTGCTGTCTGCAATTTCCTGAATAGAACTGTGGCTGACCTCAATACTGTTTTCCAAACTGTCAAGCACAGTCATTGCTTCGCCAAAATGCCGGGAAATATTTTCGGCAACGAGAAGCATCTGATCATGGTTTTTCTTCTGCTTATCCGCAGCTTCTGTAATCTCAGTCATGTTTTCATCAAAGAAAAATACAAGCATCCGTGTAATACTGATAGAAGCGTATGCAACAAGGAGCAGGACAAACAGTGCCAGCACCTTGTTGGGCAGTGCAGCAGATGCGTGAGAGCCAAAACCGAGCAGCAGACGGACGATATTTACAAGCAGAAATACGCTGTTTATTATTTTCATAAGCCGTTCATCCAGATAAACCATGGCGGCAATAACGAGGGGAAGCGCGTAAGCCCATGTCCCTTCCGTGGTATTTAGTAAAGCAACAGCTGCATAACCGACCATCATGGCGGTTGTCAGGATGATGGCACAGGTGTGCGTCTCCTTTCGGGTCAGATAGCCCAATGCGGAAATGATAATCACACCGACCGAAACCATACACTGGATCACAATCCGGACAAAGTGGTCACCGTGGCTGGCCGCCAGTGCAGCAAGCATGGTCAGCGTGATATAGGCAAAGATAATGGTGACAGCGAGAAATACCCGCTTGTTGGCTCGTAAATACTGTTTTTCGTTCATGTAATGTTCTCCTTCTGCCAAATATGCAAAATCGTTAAATTGTATAATAATCATACCTCTCATAAATACCGTTTGTCAAAGGAAAACAGACAAAAAACAGACTTTGTGGATTATTTGCCAAAAAACAGTTTTAAATCATCTTCTACGGTACCAATTCCGGCAATGCCAAACGTGTCCGTGAGGATCTTTGCCACATTCGGGGAAAGGAATGCCGGAAGGGTCGGTCCCAGGTGGATATTTTTTACACCCAGTGCCAACAGTGCCAGCAGCACAATCACTGCTTTTTGCTCATACCATGCAATGTTGTAGACAATCGGCAGATCGTTGATATCATCGAGACCGAATACTTCCTTCAGTTTCAGGGCAATCACAGCCAGAGAGTAGGAATCGTTACACTGTCCGGCATCAAGGACACGCGGTATTCCGTTGATATCGCCGAGATTCAGTTTATTATATTTGTATTTGGCACAGCCGGCAGTCAAAATAACCGCATCTTTTGGAAGTGCTCTGGCAAAATCTGTATAGTAATTGCGGGAGTTTGCCCGTCCATCGCATCCTGCCATGACGACAAATTTTTTGATCGCGCCGGAGTTGACGGCCTCAACAATCTGGCTGGCAAGTGCAAGTACCTGATTGTGGGCAAAGCCACCAATGATTTCACCGTGCTCGAGTTCTTCCGGAGCAGAACAGTGTTTCGCCTGTTCGATCAGTGCCGAGAAATCCTTCTGTGCACCGATTTCGCCATCAATGTGTGTGCATCCCGGATAGCCGGCAGCACCGGTGGTGTACAGCCGGTCTTTGTAGCTGTCCTTTGGTGGAACAATACAGTTGGTCGTCATCAGAATTGGTCCGTGGAAACGTTCAAATTCTTCTTTTTGTTTCCACCATGCATTTCCGTAATTTCCGATAAAGTTCGGATATTTTTTGAATGCCGGGTAGTAGTGGGCAGGAAGCATTTCTGAGTGTGTATACACATCTACACCGGTTCCTTGTGTCTGTTCCAGAAGCATTTCCAGATCTTTTAAATCATGACCGGAGACAAGAATTCCCGGATTTTTTCCCACACCGATATTCACTCTGGTAATTTCAGGATTGCCATAGGCACTGGTATTTGCAGTATCGAGCATCGCCATGCCTCTGACACCATAGTTTCCGGTTTCCAGTGTGAGTGCGACCAGGTCATCGGCTGTGAGGGAATCATCCAGTGTTGCAGCGAGTGCCCGCTGCAGGAAGGCATCAATTTCCGGATCATCCGAAAGCAGTACATTGGCGTGCTTGGAGTAAGCGGACAAACCTTTTAATCCGTAAGTGATCAGTTCACGCAGACTGCGGATGTCCTCGTCTTTTGTGGAGAGAACCCCTGCCTCTTTTGCCTTGGCAAAGAGCACATCATCCGATGCGTCAGAGCCATCTTTTGTTTTTATATCCCAGAAAGCAGCTTCCGGCAGACCTGAGGTATCTTTTACCTGTAAAATGAGTGTGCGGCGCACGGACAGAGTGTTATGAATCCGTGCGATGATCGCCTCATTGTCAAAGTTGGCATTTGTGATGGTGGTAAACAGATTCCAGGTGATCAAGTGGTTGGTTTCTTCTGAAACCTTTGTTCCTTCTTTGCGCAGCTGGGTTGTGACCGCGGATAATCCCTTGCTCACATAGACGAGCAGATCCTGCATAGCTGCTACTTCCGGCTTTTTGCCGCAGACACCCATCTGGGTACAGCCGCTGCATCCTGCGGTTTCCTGACACTGATAGCAAAACATTTTATGTTCCATAATAAGATACTCCTTTGATTTTATTTTGTAAGCAAGAAGTAATTTATCAGAAAGCAAATGGAAAATATGTTGTTAAAACCACAATTGACGAGAAAATGAACTGGTGATAAATGGGAATATGCAGTAAAATAGAAAAAAGAAAAGCTACAGGAAAATCATATGGGGGATTACAGATTATGAAAGAATATATTATGGCACTGGATCAGGGAACGACAAGTTCCCGCTGTATCCTGTTTGATCATGCAGGAAAAATCGTCACGATGGCACAGAAAGAATTTACACAGATTTACCCGCAGCCGGGCTGGGTAGAGCAGAATCCGAGGGAAATCTGGTCCTCCCAGATGTCGGTTGCCATAGAGGCAATGGCGAATATCGGGGCATCATCCAAAAATATCCGTGCTATTGGCATCACAAACCAGCGCGAAACCACAATCGTCTGGGATAAAAAGACCGGGGAACCCGTATACAATGCGATCGTCTGGCAGTGCCGGCGCACGGCAGAACAGATTGATGAACTGAAAGAAAAAGGATATGGACCGATGCTGCAGAAGCGGACAGGCCTGGTGCCGGATGCTTATTTTTCCGCAAGCAAGATCGCATGGATTCTTGATCATGTGAAAGGCGCGCGCGATGCTGCAGAAAAAGGGGAACTCTTGTTTGGCACGGTGGATACATGGCTGATCTGGAATCTGACCAAAGGGGCGGTGCATGTCACGGATTATACGAATGCGGCAAGAACCATGTTGTTTGACATACACAGATGCTGCTGGGAGGAAGAGATATTAGAGCTGTTTCGCATTCCCAAAGAAATGCTGCCGGAAGTGCGGCCGTCGAGTGGTTTCTTCGGAGAGACACAGGAGCAGATTTTTGGCGGTAAAATTCCTGTGATGGGTGTGGCAGGAGACCAGCAGGCAGCATTGTTCGGACAGTGCTGTTTTGAAAAAGGGGATGTAAAAAATACCTATGGAACCGGTTGTTTTCTTTTGATGCATACCGGAAAGGAACCAATCATTTCCAGACATGGACTGCTTACGACCATTGCTGCGGGTACTGCAGGGGAAGTGGAATATGCACTTGAGGGAAGTGTTTTTGTGGCAGGGGCGGCCATCCAGTGGCTGAGGGACGGGATGCGTATGATCCGTACCGCAGGACAGTCCGAGGAATATGCCAAGAGAGTCCCGGATTCCAATGGTGTTTATATTGTTCCTGCATTTGCCGGCATGGGGGCACCGTATTGGAATCCGTATGCGCGCGGAACGATTGTTGGGCTGACACGGGGATGCAAAAAGGAACATTTTATCCGTGCGACATTAGAGTCTATTGCCTATCAGGCGAAAGATGTCATTCACGCCATGGAAGAGGATGCCGGCGTGACGCTGAATGGTCTGCGTGTGGACGGAGGAGCCAGTGCAAATAACATGCTTGTACAGTTTCAGGCAGATATCATTGATGCGGCAGTACTTCGACCGGAATGTATTGAGACAACAGCACTCGGAGCGGCATATCTGGCAGGACTTGCGGCAGGTTACTGGAAAGACAGGGATGAAATCCGGGAAAACTGGCAGCTGGGACGAAGGTTTGAACCGGTAATGGACTCAGGGGAGCGCAAAAAGCTGCTCAGGGGATGGCAGAGAGCCGTGCGGTGCGCACGGCTCTGGGCAGAAGATGGGGAATAATGAGATTTATTTGTTTAATTCCGTTTTGATATTTTCGATCAATGGATCAGCCTGTTCCATCATATTGGAAATGTCCTCATAGATAAATCCCTTTTCTGTCATCAGGCTCTTTAAGCCGTCAATATCGGACTGAACCTGGGCATAACGGGTTTCATGGGCTTCCATGTCTTCCCGGAGCTGATCCACCTGTCCGCTGCAGTTTTCCACAACCTCATTGATGCCGCGGTGAACATTTTCTACGCCGGACACAGAATCATTGATATGGGAAAAGATATTTTCGGTTGTGTCCATCTGTGTGCGGGAAGCATCCAGTGCATCCCGTACATCCAGCAGAGAATGGGTCAGATTTTCGGAGCTTGTCTGCAAACCTTCCATACTTTTGTTTACATCACCCACCAGTTCTTTGATGCCGATCGAAAGTTTTGTGACTTCATCTGCAACAACGGCAAATCCTTTTCCGTGTTCACCGGCACGAGCCGCTTCGATGGAAGCATTTAATGCCAGCAGGTTGGTCTGGTTTGCGATGCCGACAATGTTTTGCATGGTAGCACGGATTTCATCAAAGCGAGCCTGAAACTCATCGTAGATTTTATGAATCTCTGCGAACTGCGTTTCCACTTTGGCAGAGCTTTCTTTCAGATCACGGATATCCTGCATGGCATCATCGGATACGCTGGTCACATCGGTGATTACATCCGTAAATTGGCCGGAAATTTCTCCGATTTTTCCGAATTCTTTTTGAAGGGAATCAACAGCTTCGCGGATCGAGGCATTGTGTTCAATGACATCGGTGTAAGAGTCTTTTACTTTATCAATCTCACGCACGGTCTTGATCTCTTCTTCAACGAGAGATTCCTTTTTGTCAATGACAAAATGGCTGAGAAAAGACATGGATGTCAGATAATCTTCTACTTTCTTTTTATTGGAAACCTGTGGAACAGGTGTTGCGGCTCCTGTGGTTTTCTTTTTTCCAAACATAAAAAGTTCCTCCTATTCAAATACCACGCAGACCATCGTCTGGTTTACATGCTGGTTATTATACTGTTCGCCACCGCCGACAATGCCAAGGTGTGGTCCGAGAACTGCCATGTCTTTTGCATATGTAGAAAAATATCCCTCTTTTTCGTAGAGCAGATACCGGTAGATACAGTCAATGGATAAAACCAGGGAAATATGGGATGCGTCCTGCTGGATCTGCTGGCGTGTCTGCTGTTCTGTTGCTTTGTAGTCACCGAGGCTTAAGAAATAAATGCAGTCGTTTTTATTGATTCGTTTGTAGTTGGTCAGTGTGCCGTCTGTATCCATTCCGTTCATGGAAGAGATAAAAACCTGATTGCCCACCGCACGTCCCATAGGATTGACCAGTACGTTGTCAACGATTTTATCACGGGGAATGCCAAGTTCTGCGCTGTATACGTCTGCGGCGGGTCTGCCGTCAAGTTCGATGAGTGCTTTACGGGACACATCGACTTTTGTGGCAAAGTGACTCTGAACCGATGTTTTTTCATAGATGTTTTCTTTGTATACACGTATTTTTCCGGTTGTATTTTTGATCAGTGCATAGACGCAGGCATCTTCATATAATTCTCCGTTATATGCAACGACCGGAGGTTTGCCGTCCGGGACACCGAAAACGGTGCCTCCTGCCAGATGGATGCCCTTTGTTTCCAGACAGGATGTAAACGTGGTTACCAGCTTTTCTTCGGAGCCGGTACAATATTCCACGCATACCGTATCGTCTGTGCCGGGAGAAATCTCTGCAATCTGCTTCAGAAGCTGCGTTGTGCCCGCAACCGGACAACGGCTGGCTTCGGTGATGATACCACAGCGGATCTTCACATCAGAAAAAAATCCAAGAACCGCAAGACCGGAATCATTCACCTGTCCGTTTACGAGTTTGGTTCCGATCGTTCCGATACACGGAGTATCCGGAAAAAGTTCTTTTAAGCGTGAGGCAGTTTCTTTGAAATGTTCATAAGAAGCCATAAAAAGAATTGCACTTGGGGATGTAAGTCCCTGTACTGCCTGATGCACGGCAGCTTCCGGCTGTCCCACACCTGTGCCGATGAATGTTTTCATGGAAAATTCCCCCTTAAATCTGATCTGTTTTTCTTATAGTATATTTTTTCTGATTTAAAATAGCAACAGAATTTTATGTTTTCACCGACAAAAATGATTTTTTTCTTGCACTTGTTTCCTGTTTTGCGTATAATTTTTAATGTGCGCGTACAAAGCACATTTGTACGCAGGAAAAGCCTTTTGAAAAAGGAAAATAAGGAGAAAAATTATGTGGACAACAATCAATGCATTTTTAAAGACCGTGGACAACTTCGTCTGGGGAGTTCCGCTTATGGTATTGATTCTCTGCGGTGGTATCTTACTGACCGTGCGTCTGGGAGTCCTGCAGATGCGCAGGCTTCCGCTGGCACTCAAGTGGATGATCAAAAATGAAGAGGGCGGCAAGGGAGAAATTTCCAGTTTTGCGGCGTTATGTACGGCACTGAGTGCGACGATCGGTACGGGAAACATTGTCGGCGTGGCAACTGCGGTATGCGCAGGCGGCCCGGGGGCATTGTTCTGGATGATTGTGGCGGCATTTTTCGGAATGGCAACAAAATTTTCCGAAGGATTACTTGCCATCAAATACCGTGTAGTTGACAAAGACGGACACAGTCTGGGTGGTCCGTTCTACTATATTGAACAGGGAATGGGATCGAAATGGAAATGGCTTGCAAAGATTTTTGCCTTTTTTGGAGTCTGTGTAGGTCTGTTCGGAATCGGAACATTCAGCCAGGTGAACGGTATAGCCAGTGCCATCCAGAACTTTTTTGACCCGAATAAGGTTCATACCGTGGCAATTCCGGGAATCGGAACTTATTCCTGGACGGTTGTAATCGCTTCCCTGATCCTTGCATTTTGTGTGGGTGCCGTGCTGATTGGCGGAATCAAGCGTATAGCAAGTGTCAGCCAGATTGTTGTTCCGTTTATGGCGGTTGCATATTTTGTATTTGCATTGATTTTAATTATCTGTAATATTACAAAAGTCCCTGCAGCGGTTGTTACGGTTGTGCAGGGCGCATTTCATCCGCGTGCAGTCACCGGTGGTGTGGTAGGCAGTATGTTTGTTGCCATGCAAAACGGTGTTGCAAGGGGCATTTTCTCAAACGAGGCAGGACTTGGTAGTGCGCCGATCGCAGCGGCAGCAGCACAGACACATGAGCCGGTGCGTCAGGGACTTGTCAGCATGACAGGTACATTTATTGACACGATTGTGATCTGTACACTGACCGGACTTTCCATTGTACTGACCGGAGCATGGCAGGTGGATGGACTCGAGGGCGTTCAGGTTACTACATATGCGTTCCAGAACGGACTTCCGTTCCCTCATGTGGTATCTTCTTTTGTCCTGATGATGTGTCTGGTATTTTTTGCCTTTACAACGATTCTTGGATGGGATTATTACAGTGAGAGATGTCTGGAATATCTGACCGGTGGAAATATGAAAAAAGTAATGGTGTTCCGCTGGATTTATATTCTGGCAGTATTTATCGGACCGTATATGACGGTAAGTGCTGTCTGGACGATTGCCGATATTTTCAATGGTCTGATGGCACTGCCGAATATGATTGCGCTGTTTGCTTTAAATGGTGTGGTTGTATATGAGACAAAGAAATTTTTTGAGGCTGGTAAACATAAAAAATGAAAATATATTTAATCAGGCACGGAGAAACGGACTGGAATCATATCAACCGTTTTCAGGGAAGGGAAGATATAGAACTGAATGCGGCAGGAATTGCACAGGCCGTGCGCTGTGGGCAGACGCTGCAGGGACTGGGGATAGAAGCTGTGTATACAAGCCCACTGAAACGTGCACACTGCACAGGGGAGGAGATTGCTGCACAGATCGGGTTAAGCAGAGACGGTGTAGAGCCGATGCAGGAGCTGATTGAGCGGGATCTTGGTCCGTTTTCCGGACAACTGGTAAAAGATAAAAAAGAGTATTTTGCACTTGCGGCAGGCGACCATGTCGAAGGAATGGAGCCGTTTGCCGATGTGCAGAAACGCATGGAGCGTGCGATAGAGCTTCTTGCGGCAACGGGGCATCAGGCAGTGGCTGCGGTATCCCATGGAGCGGCAATCAATGTGCTTCTGGCAGGGCTTACGAATCATGAGATCGGAACCGGAAAGACAAGACTCTACAATGGGGCAATCAATGTGATTGAAGGGTCACAGACCGGAGGATTTCATGTCCTGCACTGCAATCTGCCGCCGGATGATCCCAAGACACGGCAGATTCTGCTGCAGGATCGGTAAAGCAGATTTTATCATGCAGCTATAGATACAGGAGGACAGGATGGGATACGAGCGGCTGGAAAAAAGTCTGACGGACACGATCAAAGAGGAACAGGCAAAACTGGGATTTCGAAAAGAAGCCATCCGGTTATACTATCCCCTGTCCTCTCTGAATCACTTTTTTGACGTGCAGGAGGGAGAAGAACAAATGCTTCATCGCCTGCAGCATCTGCCGGAAACCTGGCAGGAAAAACTCGGGGATGTAGGTGTGACGGCAAAAAAAGAGCGTTTCTGTTTTTATATTCCGGAACAGGGAAGTGTATATGTCCATGAGCATGAAAAGCCGGATGAATTTATCCGGGAACTGGTGGAACTGGTTGGCAGGCATGGCTGTACCATGCAGGAGATCCGGGAACTGTTCTGTAAACATTCGTCCCATGTGGAATGTCAGAAGATCGAAAATGGGGAATTCGACTGGATGTTCCGGTTTGCGGAGGATGAGGAAGATCCCTATTATTATTGTTTTAAGGATGAGGGAATCCATATCATTTACCATCGTTTTTTGCCGGAGGATTACAGGGAGTTTGGAGTCTGATGAAAACAGACACAGGTAAGGCAGCGGATCAGCAGGGAGAAAATTATGGCACAGACAATATTACTTTTTCGTATAAACCGGGATAAATACGCAGTGATTCAGAATGTATGCAGGACATTAGGCATTCGTATCATAGATGTTGCCCGCAAGGATTATTCCCAGAAACTGGGCACGCTGGCGCAGATACAGGGATTTACCAGAGAGGCAAAAAAATATGACGGTCCGGAATTTCCGGCAGAAATGCTGATTTTTTCGGAAATGAATTCGGATCAGGTGGATGCATTTCTGGCAGAATATAAAAAGGCGGGTGTGGAACCAATTGCACTAAAAGCTGTAATCACAGGCAATAATATTTTCTGGACAGCAGAGAGGACGCAGAAAGAATTGTTGCGGGAACATTTATTTATGAGCAATATTTACAAAAGCAATATGTGATTTGCACAAAAATTTTACGTTATTTTTGTTGAATACTACCAAAGACGGTGTTATAATGTATACAAGAAATGAGAAAATCATTTCGAACATATCAGCCCATATGACATAAGATAATTGAGAAGGGCGCACACCAAAATAAAAAAGGAGGTGTATCGATGATGTATGCAATCGATCCAACCATGTCCTTTGCTCAGGTAGTTCAGTATTACAAGGATTACGTGAAACGGACGAAGAGCTACGGACGCAAACCGGTATCCTTCCTGCGATTTGTAACAGGCAGATACTAAAATCGGATGATCCGGTGGCAAAGAAGCCGCCAGCTCACCCGATTTTTCTTTTACTACGGAAATAAAACAAGATAAAAACGGCATAGCTGTGATTCAGTACATATTGCAGGGATCACAGGCTATGCCGTTTGCTGTTTAAACCGTTCCAGTATCCGGAATCACGGCTGGGCCGGATTCTTTTTCATACAACACATTCCGGTTCCGGATGATCCCCAGCAGAATCCCCACCAGAATGGAATTGGCAACTGTGCCAGTAAGTCCGTAAGATAAGAACGGAACAGAGGCGGTATAAAACAGATTGATGCCAAAGTTCGTCAGTACATAGTTGAACAGCTCAAGGAGAAGGACTCCGCTGGCAGCAGTACCAAGCAGCATTGCCAGACGGTTGCTCTGCCGCAGCGCACAGTGCATGCTGTACAGCGCAAAAAAGGCAAGTGCAGCGATGATTAAAATGCCGGCCGCAATGCCGAACCACAGAAAAATACTGTGCAGCAGATAGGTAGAGTAAAGTTCTTCCCGTGGAAGACGGTCACTGACAGAACTTCCACCGAACAGGGAAAAACGTGTCTGTTCATACTGCAGGGCAAGTCTCGTAAAGCCAGGTCCGTCGTCAGTATGCTGCAGTCCGAGTGCAGTCAACAGGCGGTCATACAGATAGGTTTGCGGACGTAAAAACAGGCTGCCTGCCAAAGCTGCGATTCCGATATAAGGAAGAAGTGTCCAGCACCAGAGAACCTTTTTGGAACCGGGCAGAATCCTTTTTTGGATACAGATTCCGGACAGCAGGACGGACAGAAAAACAAATGCCAGAACCGGCGGCCATACAAAACCACTGGTGTGGCTTAGGATCGCTCCGAAAAACAGGAGTGACAGCACATGTAGCCAGACAATGGTTTTCCATCCTTTTTTCCGGTTGGAGTATAGCAGCAGTGCATAGGACAGTGGATACAGCAGACACAGATAATAGCTAAAGGTACGGGTCTGCCAGAAAGAGAACGTGCCCGGAAAGAAGCAGGCGAGCAGCGCGAATCCCAAAAACAGACCGTATAAAAACCAGCTGTATTTTGATAAACACATGTAATTGCTGAACATCCCAAACAGAATAATGCCGAAGCCAATCACCTGATAGAAAACGGCATGCTGCATAAACACGGTGTTGGAATAGGTGGTGTTAAGTGGTTCAGAACCATACAGGATATATTGCATGAAAATTCCGGATAATGTAAGAGCCACCGCAATGCCGAACAAAACACCCGGAAACCGGGGACGGTGGATCCGGTTTAATTCCGTGCCGGCTGCAACCGGGTCTCCCATCTGCCGGACAGCTTCTTTTTCTGCTGCGTCCGGAGACATTCCTGTATCTATATAATCCTGCATCTGTTCGTCAATGTGTTCCTGAATTTCTTCCAGCACATGGGTACGTGCATGTGGGTTTAAAATCTGTTCGCCCAGGGTCTGCAGATATTCTTTTTCCTCCATATCAGATTCCTCCTTCAAAACTTAACACATTGCTTACAGCAGCCTGATAGGTCATCCATTCCTGTTTTTTTTCGGAAGAATGATGCCGGCCGGCTTCTGTCAGCTGGTAATATCTGCGTTTTTTCCCGGAAGAAGCATCCTCATAGGACCGCACATAGCCCTTGCTCTCCAGGGAGTGAAGCAGTGGGTACAGGGTGCCGGCTTTCAGTTCAAAGACGTTGTTGGATTTGCTGCGAAGTGCTTCAATCATTTCGTAGCCGTACATGTCTTTGGTTTCCAGAAGGCGCAGCAGCAGAAGTGCCATGCTTCCCTGTACGAGATTTTTGTCAATACTCATGGTATATAAACCTCCTTTAAGTGTTTGATAATTTGTGGTCTGGCAGGACTTTGTATTCTGGCTGGATTGCGGGCGCAGGAGCCGCATGCAGGAGCCAGTGCCCGCAATCCCGCCAGAGCCGGAAGTTCTCCAGATACACATATTATAGACTGCCTATACATGGAATATATATCGATAGCCTATATATGTCAAGCAAAGAAAAATATATTGTGCAATATGCATGAAAAACAGAAAGAAAAACCTACTTATTTCACAAAAATGAGAATAACACTTGCGGAACCGTGCAAAAAAGGTGTATACTCTGCTTACTGAAAACGTTACCGGAAACATTGCCGTGAACGTTTTCAACCAGGGGTTGCCGTATGGACGGTAACGCTACGAACGTATTTATTTCAGGAGGGTGAAAATATGAAAAAGAAAATTGTATCAGCATTAATGGTTGCCGCAATGGTTGTCACAGCATTCGCAGGATGCGGAAGCGATAAGGGCGGCACATCCACACAGGGTGGAGACAAGACCAGCAAGAGTTCCGGAAAGGTTTACATGTTAAACTTTAAACCAGAGACAGACGAAGCCTGGCAGAATCTGGCAGAGACCTATACCGATCAGACAGGTGTAGAGGTAAATGTGCTTACCGCAGCAGACGGACAGTACAACACAACATTACAGTCCGAGATGGCAAAGTCGGATGCACCTACCATCTTTAATGTAGGAAATTCTTCCGCAGCACAGACATGGAACGATTATACATATGATCTGAAGGACTCTGAACTTTACAAGCACTTGACAGATAAGTCTCTTGTAATCAACTATGATGATAAGGTAGCTGCCATTGCAAACTGCTATGAGTGCTACGGTCTGATCTACAACAAGACAATTCTGGAAGGATACTGTGGCATGGATGGTGCTGTAGTTTCTTCGGTAGATGAGATTAACAACTTTGATACTTTAAAGAAAGTTGCAGATGACATCAATTCCCGTATTGATGACATCAATAAGGAACTTGGAACTGACCTGACAGAGGCATTTGCTTCCGCAGGACTGGATGACGGATCTTCCTGGAGATTTTCCGGACATCTTGCAAATATGCCACTGTACTATGAGTTCAAGGATGATGGATGTGACCTTACAGCCGGGGAAGAGTCCATTAAGGGAACTTATCTTGATAACTTCAAAAACGTATGGGATATGTATGTATCTGATTCCGCAGCAGATCCTAAGACATTAAATTCCGGTGCATTAAATGCAGAGTCTGAGTTTGGTATGGGAGAGGCAGTCTTCTACCAGAATGGTGACTGGGAGTTCTCTCCGTTAACAAACGAGGAAAACGGATATGCCGTTACAGCAGATGACTTATCCATGATGCCAATTTACTTTGGTGTAGATGATGAGAATGAAGGACTTTGTGTTGGTACTGAGAACTACTGGGCAGTGAACGCAAAGGCATCTCAGGAAGATATTGATGCAACACTTGAGTTCTTAAACTGGGTAATCACTTCTGACGAGGGACGTGATGCCATTACAAATCAGATGGGACTTACTGCTCCATATGATACATTTACAGGTGATTACGAGACAAAGAATGCATTTGCACAGGCTGCAAACAAGTTAATGACTGACGGAAAAACATCTGTAGCATGGAGCTTCAATGCTACTCCAAACGTAGATGACTGGAGAGCGGATGTTGTTTCTGCCCTGACTGCCTATACCGCAGGTGAAGGTGAGTGGGATGCTGTAAAGACCGCATTTGTTGATGGATGGGCAAATCAGTGGAAGATCGCCCATGAAGATGATGCACAGTAATCAAAGATGATGGGAAAAGGGGTAAGTGGCATGCCGCTTACTCCTTTTTTTAAAGAAGCACCTGCAGTGCAGGCTGGTACTGGCAGGGGCTGCAGTTAGTGAAAGGAATGTATTATGGAAAAAGCAATTAAAAAATATTTCCCGATTTTTCTGCTTCCGACAATGATTGCATTTGCAATTGGATTTATTGTACCGTTTGTATATGGAATTTTCTTATCTTTTTGTAAGTTCACAACCGTTACAGACTGGAAATGGAAAGGGTTACAGAACTATTCGAGAATCTTTTTTGTAAACGGAAAGTTAGACACAACATTTATTCATTCATTATGGTATACAGCGTTATTTACGGTTGTATCGGTGCTGATCATCAATGTGATTTCATTTCTCATTGCGATGGCACTTACCAAAGGCATCAGGGGTACCAATCTTTTCCGTACCGTATTTTTCCTGCCAAACCTGATTGGTGGTATCGTACTCAGTTATATCTGGCTGATGATTTTTAACAGCGTATTATCCAATTTCTCCAAGACAATCGTATCCACACAGTGGTATGCGTTCTGGGGTATGATTATTGTAGTATGCTGGCAGCAGATCGGATATATGATGATTATCTATATTGCAGGAATCCAGAATATTCCGGGAGAATTAATCGAGGCGGCAAAGATTGATGGTGCAAATTCCTGGCAGCTGCTCCGGCATGTAACACTTCCGATGCTGATGCCGACGATCACCATTTGTACATTCCTGACGCTGACCAATGGATTTAAGTTATTTGATCAGAACTTCGCTCTGACCGGTGGTAATCCGGCTAAGATGTCACAGCTTCTGGCATTAAATATTTATGACACAATGTACGGCACGACCGGATGGCAGGGCGTTGGTCAGGCCAAAGCGGTTATCTTCTTTATTCTGGTTGCAGTTATTGCGCTGATTCAGAATAAACTGACCACAAGCAAGGAGGTGCAGGACTAATGGCTAAAAAGAATAACAATCAGGTAAGTGCTGTCCGTCAGGCAAAACATGGCTGGATCTGGACACTGGCATTTACGGTTATCAGCATTTTATGGATTGCACCAATTCTGGTAGTCCTTTTAAATTCCTTTAAAAGAAAAGCCTTTATTTTCAGACATCCGTTTACACTTGGAACAGAGCCGCTTTCCGCTGGCTGGGATAAATTTATCCATGGTGTTGAACGTGCATTCTGTGGCTGGCTGAACTATTCCAACGGTATCCGTAAGACAAATTTCTGGAACAGTTTTGGGATTTCCCTGTTTATTACAGTAGGGTCGGTTGCATTGATTATTATCTGCTGCTCCATGTGTGCATGGTATATTACCAGAGTCCATACAAAAGTGACGAAAACAATTTATGTACTGTGTCTGTTTTCCATGATTGTTCCATTCCAGATGGTAATGTTTACGTTATCAAAATTTGCAAACCTTTTACATCTGTCCAATCCTCTTGGAATTATTGTTGTATATCTGGGATTTGGAGCGGGGCTGGCCGTTTTCATGTTTACCGGCTTTGTAAAGGGAATTTCCCTGGAAATTGAAGAAGCTGCAATGATTGATGGATGTACACCATTACAGACCTTTTTTAAGGTGGTTTTTCCAATTTTAAAGCCAACGACGGTAACGGTAGCAATCCTTGAGGCGATGTGGGTATGGAATGATTACCTTCTGCCGAGTCTGGTGTTGAATATTAATAAGTATAAAACCATTCCGATCGCAATCCAGTTCCTGAAACAGAGTCATGGACAGATCGACTGGGGTGCCATGATGGCGGTACTTGTTCTTGCAATTCTGCCAATTATTATCTTTTATATTGCGTGCCAGAAATATATAATAGAAGGAGTTCTTGCAGGTGCTGTCAAGGGCTAGAAAATAGACATTTCGTCTGTATATACGAGGTGAAGGAATGACAATTGTAGATATTGCGAAAGAGGCAGGATATTCTGTCAGTACGGTTTCCCGTGTCCTGAATGGAAGAAGAGATGTCAGCGAAGAAGCCCGTGACCGCATTATGCGAATTGTGGAAGCTTACCAGTTTGTACCAAATAACAATGCCAAGCATTTAAAACAGACCGTGAGCCAGAGTATTCTGATTCTCGTAAAAGGTACTTCGAATATGCTGTTTACAAATATCATAGAGGTAATTCAGGATACTATCGAGGGATCGGATTATTCCCTGCGGGTGCATTATCTGGATGAAGATGCAGATGAAGTGAAAGAGGCTGTGCGGATGTGCAGGGAACATAAGCCAATGGGGATTTTGTTCCTTGGAGGTAATATACAGTACTTTCATGAAGAATTTGAACTGGTCAATGTTCCGTGTGTGCTGGTGACAGATCGGGCGGATAAACTGGGATTTCGGAATCTTGCATCTGTTTCAACAGATGATATGGCAGCTGCGGAGATGGCGGTTGATTATCTGTTTGATCACGGACATCGCGATATTGCTGTTATCGGGGGAGATATGGCATTATCTTCCCCAAGTAAATACCGTAAAGCAGGAGCGAAGCGCAGCTTTATAAAACATGGCTGTGAATTTGAGGAAGAAAGTTATGCGGTAGCGCGGTTCTCATATGAGAGTGCATACAATGCCATGAACCGGATGCTGGCTTCCAAAAGATCCATTACAGCGGTTTTTGCCATGAGTGATGTGATGGCAGTTGGTGCCATGCGCGCAATTTTTGATGCGGGTCTGCGGGTACCGGAGGATATCTCGGTGATCGGATTTGACGGAACACTTCTTGCAGATTATTATAATCCAAAGATTGTGACGGTTTGTCAGGGGTATGAAAAGATTGCCAGAAAAAGTATCGATCTGTTGTTTGGCATGATTGATCTCAACAAACCGGCCACACATGAACTGGTTCCATTTAGTTTAAAAAACACAGAGAGCGTAAGCTCTATTTGATTTCTGCTTATTTTTAAGAAGCCGTGCAGCGTTGCTGCACGGCTTTAATTGATTGAGGGACGGAGCAGCCGGTAGATGGCTGCTGCAAGTGGCACGGCAAACAGGATTCCCCAGATACCGAATGCCCCACCGCCGACAATGACTGCGGCAAGTACCCAGATGCCGGGCAGCCCGATGGAATGTCCGACCACACGGGGATAGATAAAATTGCCTTCGATCTGCTGGAGAATTGTTAAAAAGATAAGAAATACCAGTGCTTTTACCGGGGAAACCGTAAGAAGCATACACGCACCGGCTGCGGCACCGATATAAGCTCCGATGACCGGTAGCAGTGCGGTTACACCTACCAGACAACCGATCATGGCAGCATAGGGAAGCCGAAGAATCCACATGCCGATGGTACAAAGCATACCGAGGATTACTGCCTCTATGGTCTGTCCTGCCAGAAAATGATGGAAGGACTGATTGAGAACCGTCAGTACATAACGTATTTTTTTCCCTTGGAAAACACCGAAACACCGGTCGATCAGGGAACTGCCCATCCGTAAGAGGGATTCTTTGGCAGCAAGCAGATAAAAAGAAAACATCAGTCCCGGCAGAAAAATTAAAAGCCAGCTGCCAAGTTTCTCCAGGGAAGTTTTCATGCCTTTTGCCAGACGGGGGATTTTTGCAATCAGTGTATCCCAGCAAAAGGGTTCATTCATCCATGCCCGGATTTCGTTTCCCATGCCAAGATCCATTTGCAGATGTTCGTTTGCCCACTCACACAGTAATTCTAAAACCTGGGGGAAATCGGTTGCGATGATCCGGATGCAGGATAACAGCTGAGGAACGATCATCCACCATAAGATCAGGATCACAAGCACAAGCGAAAGGTAGGAGAGTGTCATACATAGGGGACGCTGTAAGGGCGCAATGGCTGCCATACGGCATATTCTTGCATACCCTTTTTCGTAAAAACACATAAGGATATTAACTACATAGGCAATCATACAGCCGATCAGCAAGGGAAGGACTGCGCGGAAAACAGTTTTTGCAATTACTGCCAGAATGGGCAATACATAAAATAGTGAACCATACATAGGGCATACTCCTTTTCCTCTACAAATATTTATTAGTTTGGGCAGAAGAAAGCGGGATTATGTAAAAATAAGGAAATGTTAAGGTAGAATCATGGTTTCGCCCCTTGAAATCATGGAGAAAGAAAGCTAGAATACAAAACAGATGATAGAATCAAAAAGTATTGCTTATTTAAAGAAGGGATCCGATGATGAAAAAAGGACTGGTCATGGAAGGCGGAGCCATGCGCGGAATGTTCACCGCCGGAGTCATCGACGTGATGATGGAGCATCAGATTATATTTGACGGAGCAATGGGAGTATCTGCAGGAGCTGTGTTTGGCTGTAATTATAAGTCCAATCAGCCGGGACGCGTCATTCGTTACAATGCAGCGTACTGTAATAAACCGCAGTATGCGGGACTGCGTACATTTTTGAAAACAGGGGATATGTTCGGGGAACAGTTCTGTTATCATGATATCCCGGAGCATCTTGATCCGTTTGATTATGAGACTTACCGCAAGAATCCGATGGATTTTTACGTGGTGGTGACAGATGCCAAAACCGGGAAAGCTCTTTACAAAAAAGTGGATCGGTGTGATAAGAAAGAAATGGAATGGATGAGAGCATCGGCATCCATGCCGATTGTGTCAAAGCCGGTCTGCGTGGATGGATATGAATTGCTTGATGGAGGTGTAGCAGATTCCATTCCGGTGCAGAAAATGCAGGAACTGGGGTTTGATAAAACGGTAGTGGTTCTGACGCAGCCGCGGGATTATGTGAAAAAAAAGAATCAGCTGATGCCGCTGGCGAAAGTATCGCTTCGCAGGTATCCGGCGATGATTGATGCCATGGAACACCGGCATGAGCATTACAACGAAGAACTGGAATATATCAGGGAAAAAGAAGAACGTGGGGAATTGTTTGTCATTCGTCCGCCCAAAAAGATAGAAGTCAGCAAAGTAGAAAGAGACCGGCAGAGACTCCTTGCCGCCTACCGTATGGGACGGGAGACGATGAAGGAGCATATGCGCAGTCTCGAGCGGTTCCTGAAATAAGCACCTGTTACAGAAATCGGTAAATCAGGATCGCCAGCACAATTCCGATGATGCCGGCGATCGTTATTTTTATGGTTAATCCAAATGTGAGCACCAGAATTCCCAGATCAAGTACCAGTGGGTTGGAAAGACCAAAGGTCTGTCCGTAATTCAGCCAGCGGAGAGCCGGAACACCGGCACTAAGCTGACCGATAAAGCCACCCAGTACAACACCTGCGAGAATCATCAAAAGAAGTGCCCAATAGTTTTTCCCAGCAGTTCCTTTTGCCATAAAATATCCTCTTTTCTAAAGTCTAGACTCCTATCATATCATAAAAAGTGAAAAATCACAAAGGATACATGTTTTTTGTATAGAACAGCATTGAAGCCTTTGGTTTTTTGTGATAAATTAAACATATCGGCATGAATTGGTATATGGGGGAGGACAATTGAAAAAAATAGCATTGATATCAGACGGCTGGCGCCGGATGATCACGTATGCCTGGGTAGATGGAATCATTCGGAGAATTCGCGAACTGGATGAGGATATTGCTTTGTATCAGTACAATTGTTATGGCAATTGGAGCAAAGATGCATTGCATAATACGGGCGAATATAATATTTATAATCTGCCGGATCTGTCAGCGTTTGATGGAATTATACTGGATGGAAGCAATATTGTGGATGTCCGGCAAAAAGAAAAGATTGTAGAACGCCTGCAGAATTGCGGGGTTCCGGTTCTTTCCCTGGACTGGTATATCAGCGGATTTTATTATGTAGGCGCAGATAACCGGCGTCCGATCCGTGAACTTATGACACATTTATACGAAGTGCATGGATGCCGCAGATTTGTTTTTGCCGGAGGCCCGGAAGATGCTTTCGGAAATTTTGAACGTGTTGCTGCGTACTGCGAATGCCTGAAAAAATATGGAATGACATTGGATGACAATCCGATTTTATGTGGGGATTACGACTATGAGACAGGCGTGAACTATATGCGGGAGTATGTCCATAGCGGCTCGAAACTTCCAGATGTGTTTGTCTGTGCAAATGACAATATTGCGGCAGGAATCTGTGCAGAGGCAGAACAGTGGGGGTACCGCGTACCGGACGATTTTCTGGTGACGGGCTTTGATAATCTGGATAAGGCAGCCTATTTCCGTCCGCAGATTACGACTGTATTTCAGGACCGGGAGGAGATCGGAAAGCTTTGTGTGGATGTACTGCTCCGTATCTGGGAAGGAAAACCGGTGGAAGAACGCAATTATATTCCGGTTACCTGTATTTACGGAGAAAGTTGTGGCTGTCCGAATAACGGCATGGTAAATTACCGTGAATATATAAAGGAAAAGATTGTCGCCGCAGTCAAAAAAGATGAGGATGATTCCCTTCTCGTGGAATTGGAAGCGCAGATGGCAAGGTGCAATGGTTTCCGGGAAATTTTTGAATATATTGTTGACTATTTCCAGAAACTGAGATGTGACGGGGTATATTTTGTGGTGGACCGCAAGCTGTTTGCGGCCGATGAGGATACGGATTTTCCGGTGGAAGGCTATGATGAAAAGAATCTTGTGGTGGCAGATGGATTTGAGAACCATAAGAGAATGGCATTTGCCAGTGTCGGGGAACTGAACCGCCATCTGGAAGAAACAGGAAGCCAGAATGCCTATCTGTTTACCCCGATTCATTTCCGGGAACAGTCGGTTGGTTATCTGGTAATGAAAAACGGACGCTTTCTGTATGATAATCCATATTATTATGACATTCACAGCACGATTGTAAAGACACTGGAAACGCAGTTTAAGCAAAAACAGCTGGAGAATGCAGCAAACAAACTCCAGATGCTGTACAACAGGGACCCGCTGACCGGTATCTGTAACCGGATTGCGTATACGGACATTATCCGTCCGGCATTTGCAAAGTATCAGGAAAAGGGAATAGCATGTGCGCTTGTCTTTGTGGATGCGGATGATTTTAAATCTGTGAATGACACATATGGACATGAATTTGGAGATCAGGTACTGATAAGAATTGCACAGGTTCTTGAGGAAGAATGCCCGGAACAGGGATATGTATGCAGATACGGAGGCGATGAGTTCATCGGATTTTTCCCATATGCGACTTCCAAAAAGGCACAACAGTACACGGATCGTGTGCAGAGCCGGCTGACCAAGGAAAACATTATGATCAGTATCGGTGTAGAGCTGACGTTTGCGGGGGGAGAAGAGACTATAGATGAGTATCTGTCACTTGCCGATCAGAATATGTACCGCCAGAAACAAATGCGCAAAGAAAGCAGGAAAAATATCGATTGATAATAGATTGACAAATTTATCTTACCAATGTATAGTAACTTAGTAGGAATACTAAGTTTTAAATGCTGTACATTTTTTTAAGAAAGAAGAGATATATTATCATGAAGATTTCAACAAAAGGCAGATATGCCATGAGACTGATGCTGGATCTGGCATTGAACAACACAGGAGCGCCGATCAGTTTAAAAGATGTTGCAAGACGTCAGGAGATTTCCGACAAATATCTGGAGCAGATTATTTCCGTATTGAACCGCGCCGGTTATGTGCGCAGTGTGCGTGGAGCACAGGGGGGATATCTGTTGCGTAAAGCACCGGAGGAGTATACCGTTGGAATGATTCTCCGCCTGACCGAGGGATCGCTGGCACCGGTTGCATGTCTCGATGAGGGAGACGACGTCAACTGTGAGAAACGGGAAGACTGTGTTACCCTGATTCTCTGGAAAAAGATTAATGATGCCATCTGCAGTGTTGTGGATCATATCACATTGCAGGATCTGGTTGACTGGCAGAGAGAAAAAAATGGGGATTATGTAATATAACAAAGAAGAAAGTAGGAAGAGTATGAGTAAATTAATCTATCTGGACAATGCGGCTACCACACAGGTATACCCGGAAGTCCTTGATGCGATGCTCCCGTATTTTACGGAGCATTACGGTAATCCGGCAGCTATTTACAGCTTTGCAGGAGAGTCGGAGCGTGCGGTTGCAAAAGCAAGAAAGCAGATCGCAGATGTGATCGGGGCAAAGACCGAGGAAATTTATTTCACCGGAGGCGGAAGCGAGTCCGATAACTGGGCACTCAAAGCAACCGCAGAGGCATACAGCAGCAAGGGAAAGCACATTATCACATCCGCGATCGAGCACCATGCGATCCTGCACACAGCACAGTGGCTGGAATTGCACGGATTTGAAGTGACTTATGTCGGTGTGGATGAAAATGGTAAGATTAAGCTGGACGAGCTTGAGGCAGCCATTCGTCCGGATACAATTCTCATCTCTGTCATGGCAGCAAACAACGAGATCGGAACCATCGAGCCACTGAAGGAAATCGGTGCGATTGCAAAGAAACACGGGGTATTGTTCCATACCGATGCGGTACAGGCATTTGCACATGTGCCGATCAACGTGGATGAGATGAATATCGACATGCTCAGTGCCAGCGGTCACAAGATCAACGGACCAAAGGGAATCGGAGTCATGTATATCCGCAAAGGCGTAAAGATCCGTTCTTTCATTCACGGAGGTGCACAGGAACGTCAGCGCCGTGCCGGAACACACAATGTTCCGGGTATCGTTGGAATTGGAAAAGCAGCGGAACTTGCAGTTGCCAATATGGAAAAGAACACGGAGTATGAAGTAAAACTGCGTGATCATCTGATCGAGCGTGTGCTTGCAGAGATCCCGTACACCCGCTTAAACGGAGACCGTACCGACCGTCTTCCAAATAATGCAAACTTCTGTTTCCGTTTTATCGAGGGAGAATCCATGCTGATTCTTCTCGATCAGGCGGGCATTTGTGGCAGCAGCGGAAGCGCCTGCACATCCGGATCATTAGATCCGTCACACGTGCTTTTAGCAATCGGACTGCCACACGAGATTGCACATGGAAGTCTTCGTCTGACACTTTCCGAGAAGACAACCATGGAAGAGATTGATTATACGGTAGATAAATTGAAGGCAATTATCGAACGTCTGCGCAGCATGTCTCCTCTGTATGAGGATTTTGTGCGGAAAAACGGATAGAATATTTTGCAGAAGGAGAGAAACAAAATGTACAGCGAAAAGGTAATGGACCATTTTAATAACCCAAGAAACGTAGGAGAGATTGAGAACCCAAGTGGTGTTGGCACTGTTGGAAATGCAAAGTGCGGAGACATCATGCGTATGTACCTGGATATTGATGACAATGGCATCATCCAGGAGGCAAAATTTAAAACTTTCGGCTGCGGTGCAGCAGTGGCAACCAGCAGTATGGCAACCGAGCTTGTAAAGGGTAAGACGATCCAGGAAGCACTGCAGGTAACCAACAAGGCCGTTATGGAAGCACTCGACGGACTTCCACCAGTGAAGGTGCATTGCTCCCTGCTGGCAGAGGAAGCAATTCATGCTGCTTTATGGGATTATGCAGAGAAACACAATATCAAGATCGAGGGATTAGAGCGCCCGGTCAACGATATCAGTGAGAAGGAAGAGGCTCCGGAAGAGGAGTATTAAATGAAAGAAAAAGTAGTTGTCGGCATGTCCGGAGGTGTGGATTCCTCCGTGGCGGCCTATCTGTTAAAAGAACAGGGATACGATGTAATCGGTGTCACTATGCAGATCTGGCAGGATGAGGATGTCTTTGTGCAGTCACAGGAAGGTGGCTGCTGTGGACTTTCTGCAGTGGAGGATGCCCGCCGCGTGGCGGAGCGTCTGGAAATTCCTTATTATGTGATGAATTTTAAGGAAGATTTCCACAAATATGTCATTGATTATTTTGTGTCAGAATACGAAAAAGCGCGTACACCAAATCCGTGTATCGCCTGCAACCGTTATGTCAAGTGGGAGTCACTGCTTCATCGATCACTGGAGATTGGTGCGGATTATATTGCCACAGGACACTATGCGCGTATCATGCAGCTGCCGAATGGCCGCTATACGATCCGCAATTCCGTTACAGCGGCGAAGGATCAGACCTACGCACTTTACAATCTGACACAGGATCAGCTTTCCCGTACCCTGATGCCGGTGGGAGATTATGATAAGCCTCATATCCGCCAGATCGCAGAGGAGATCGGGCTTCCGGTTGCCACAAAGCATGATAGTCAGGATATCTGTTTTGTACCGGATCATGATTATGCCTCTTTTATTACACAGGAGACCGGAAAAGAAAGCAAACCGGGTAATTTTGTCGATGAAGAAGGAAACATTATGGGACAGCACCGCGGGCTGATTCATTACACGATCGGGCAGCGCAAGGGTCTTGGCATTTCTTCATCTACGCCTATTTTTGTCAAGGAACTTCGTCCGCAGACAAACGAAGTCGTGCTTTGCAAGTCCGAAAGCCTGTTTTCTCGTGACTGTCATGTGGATAATATCAATTATATGGCAGAAGAAAAGTTGACCGGGCCGGTCAAGGCTATCGGTAAAATCCGCTACTCGCATGCAGGTGCACCGTGTACGCTGTATCCGCAGCCGGACGGAACACTGTTGGCACAGTTTGACGAACCGCAGCGTGCCATGACGCCTGGCCAGGCTGCTGTCTTTTATCAGGACGATCATGTGCTGTGCGGTGGAACAATTGAAACCAAATAAAAATTCTTGGAGAGATCATGATTTTGTATCTCTCCTTTTTTACATGATATCCATTTTTGTTTTGCCTTCTTGACATAACATAGGGAAAAGACTATCATAAAATAAACAGACTAACAGCAGTTACAACAGACTAACTGCGGAACTTTGAAAGGAGAAGAATTATGAAAAAGATGCGCAAAGCATTACTCGCACTGTTATTGTCCATTACGGTAGCAGGAACATCTGCAGCACCGGTTATGGCGGCAGGCACCAACACAAGTGTACCAACGATCCCGACAGAGGAGTCCGACAGCTCCAAGGCGGATAAATTATTTACCGCAGTAAAAGGCGATTACATCCAGTTGTTCAAGGATGCATTATTTGATGTAAAATACAATAAGTATTGGAACGATGACGCAGCAGCCGTTGTCGGAGGAAGTGCTGCAGCAGAAGCCGTAAAGACGCTGAAGGCTTCCGTGGGTTCTACGACCTACGGTGACAAAGCAGATCCAAATACATTTTACTGTGGATTTATCAATGATGTAAAGGAAGTTTCTTTCCAGGACGGTGGCAAAGTAGAATTTACCACAAGCGACAGCAAAAAAGTTTCCCATACGTATAAGTTTTTGAAAAAAGATGCACTCAGCGGTGTGATGGAAGGTTATGTATTCCAGAGCACAGACAAAAACGAGGATGAGTTTAAGTATGTATTCCTCTGCCCGGATACTCCGGCAACAACCTATCACATTGAATTCCGTTACGGCAGCGATCTGACAGAACTGTTAAAACTCAACACCGGAAAATATGCAAACTGGGTAGGCTCCGGTATCTTAAAGAGTGCACTGACAGAGAAAAACGAGCAGATGATCCAAAACTGCATCGCTTTATTCTGTACCGAAAATCTTGCAGAAATGAAGAATGCAGATACCGCAGCACAGCAGAGCGTTTTAGCAGGTGTCTGGGATGCAGATATGTCCGCATATGCCAGCAATCCGCAGTATAAAAACGCAAAAATGTATTGTGAACTGAAAGCGGACGGAACCGGAGTGACGTATTTTGATCCGAATGGAACCGGAACATATACCGAGAGTCCATTTACATTTTATGCATATGACAATGATGGAAAAGAAGATGCAAGCAGTGGTGTATACATCTCAACCGACAGAGAGGATCTTACAAAGGCCAGCAAGTACGCCATCACAAAGAAAGGTGAGGCAACCATCCTTACTTTTGAGACTCCGGACGGTTCTTCCATCAGCTATATCAAGCGTGACACAAAAGTTGCAGTTGTCAGTGAAAATACCACACTGTACGTAAAGGGTAAGACCAATATCCTTGCAAATGTCGTATCCGGAAGCGGAATTACAACCTACACCAGCAGCAACCCGAAGGTAGCCAAAGTAGATGCCAACGGTAAAGTTACCGCTGTAAAGAAAGGCTCTGTTATCATCACCGCAACTAACAACGGTGTAAGTGGACAGGTAAAAATTACCGTTAAAAATCCAACCTTAAACAAAAAGACAGTAACCCTGAAAAAAGGTAAGACTGCGAAGTTAAGCGTAAAGGGAAGCATTGGAAAAGTAACTTACAAATCTTCGAATACTAAGATCGCAGCCGTATCTTCCAAGGGTGTGATCAAGGCAAAGAAAGCAGGAAAAGTTACCATTACTGTAAAATCTAACGGTATCACAAATAAGTGCAAAGTCACTGTAAAAAATAAATAAATTTTGCAAAAAAACTAAAATGGAGAAAGACTCATGAGAGATTCGTGGGTCTTTTTTCATTTTATAGAAAATACCGTTTTTTGCGCACCAGAAATTATAGATGGAAATTTCATTGATGGTATTTTGTGAAACAATAGTTCTATTGAAGTATTTATATGAATGGGTATTATCAAATTATAAATAAAGGACGAGTTCTATATAATCAAAATTCATAGGAAAGATCATCGTGATACCTATATCAATAAAATTCAGTAAAAGATGCCATCGTGGTATCTATACCAATAAAATTCATGTAAAAGATACCATTGTGGTACCTATATATTGAAAATTTAACATTCAGATACCGGAAAGTCTCTATAGATCAAAAATTGCTTCTCCAGATACCACTTTTTCGAAAAAACCGGTATGTGGAGAAGCAATTTTTACTATATAGGTGACATTTCCTGATTTCATGCATAAAAATTTTGGAAAACCGTCACCTAATACTTTAATTTTTCATCTATAGAGACCAGGTCTTATCATCAAGTGATTTAACAGGGTATTTTTATACTTATTCCAGTTCATGGCATTCGTAGCTGCTTTTGAGGCGTCCCTTTAACTGCAGGTTCTGGTGCCTTTATGTTTGTTCCAAAGACAGGATTTGCGGACATCATTCTTTTACTTATAGTTTTCCTATCTACAGGAAGAAGGGGGTCATTTCTTTCGGAAGAACAAATTTACAACTGCGCCGTAGTTCCATCATGTAACGTTAATAGCATAAAAGTAAAACCTTTGTCAAATCAACCTGAAATCAACATCGGCGCTGACTTGTAAATTTTTCTGGAGAAAGAGAATGTCCCCCCTTCTTCCGTCGCATCGAAAAAACTTATATTTAGAACAATCCCCCGCAAATCCGTCCCTCTGAAAAACAAAAGATCCCAGACCACACAGTTAAACAGCAATTTGTATTGGAAGAAAAACATGATTTTTCACATTCCCCTATTTACATAGTAGGGGAGTGGGGCTTATAATCACACCGTAGAACTCACGGAATACGCTGCGGTCGTATTTCATGAAACGAGGTGGTAAAACGATATGATGATATCCGCAAAAAGCAGATATGCACTGCGTGTGATGGTCGATCTTGCGCAGCACAATTCCGGAGAATTCATTCCGGTCAAAGAAATTGCCACAAGGCAGGGCATTTCCCTGAAATATCTTGAAAGTATTATGACCATACTGACAAAAGGGAAGATGCTTGAGAGTGCCAGCGGAAAGGGTGGCGGTTACCGTCTGATCAAACAACCGTCGGAATATAAAGTAATTGAGATCCTTCAACTGATCGAAGGAAATTTAGCTCCGGTGGCGTGCCTGTGTGAAGGTGGGAAAAAGTGCGAGAGCACCGCAGAGTGTACCACACTTCCGTTCTGGCAGGGACTGGAAGCTGTGATCAATGATTACCTTGAGAAGCATACCCTTGAGGATATGATTTCACAGAAGACACATTCCTGTGAAAGTTAAACAACATGTTTTATATGGAGGAAATACAAATGTCTGAAAAAAATTTATTAGAGATCAAAGATCTGCACGTAAACGTTGAAGATAAAGAAATATTACACGGAGTAAATTTAGAAGTTGGAAAAGACGAAGTGCATGTTCTGATGGGACCGAACGGAACCGGAAAATCCACCCTGGGCTATGCCATCACCGGGCATCCGAAATATGCCATCACATCCGGACAGATTTTCTTTGACGGAGAGGACATCACAGAGATGCCGGTGAATGAGCGTGCCAAAAAGGGAATCTTCCTCTCCTTCCAGAATCCGCTGGAAGTTCCGGGGGTGACATTGAGCGCATTTATCCGTAATGCACTCGAGCAGAAGACCGGAAAGCGTGTCCGTCTGTGGGATTTCAAGAAAAAACTGACCGAGACCATGAAACTTCTTTCCATGGACGAGTCCTATGCAGAACGTGATTTAAATGTCGGCTTTTCCGGTGGTGAGAAGAAAAAAGCAGAGATTTTGCAGATGCTTATGTTAGAGCCAAAGCTTGCAATCCTTGACGAGACCGACTCCGGACTGGATGTGGATGCCGTCCGTACCGTATCAAAGGGCATCCAGCTTTACAAAGAAAAATGCAAAGGAAGCCTTCTGATTATCACCCACAGCACACGAATCTTAGAGTCGTTGCATGTGGATGTCACCCACGTTATGGATGAAGGAAAAGTCGTAAAGAACGGAGATGCTTCCTTAGTAGATGAGATCAACGAAAACGGTTTTGAGGAATTTGAACAGTAAGAAAGGTGCGTGCGAAATGAGAGAAAAGAGTCAGGTAGAAGATATCGACCGCAGCATCTATGATATCCGCGATGAGGAAAAAGATGCATACAGAATGAAAGAAGGTCTGACCCCACAGATCGTGGAGCAGCTTTCCAAAGAAAAGGGCGATCCGGCATGGATGCAGCAGTTCCGACTGGAGTCCTTACAGATTTACAATGAGATGCCGGTTCCGGACTGGGGACCGTCAATTGAGGGACTGGACATGGATCACATTGCCACCTATGTCCGTCCACATTCCAAAATGCAGGCATCCTGGAAGGATGTGCCGGAAGACATCAAAGAGACATTTGAGCGTCTGGGAATCCCGCAGGCCGAGCGGAAATCCTTAGCCGGTGTCGGTGCCCAGTACGATTCCGAGCTGGTATATCACAATGTCAAAGACGAGGTTGCCGCACAGGGCGTTGTCTACACCGATATGGAAAGTGCCTTAAAAGGAGAATATGCGGACATGGTACACAAGTATTTCATGAAACTTGTCACCCCGCATGACCATAAGTTTGCAGCACTGCACGGAGCCGTATGGTCCGGTGGTTCGTTCGTCTATGTGCCAAAGGGCGTGCACGTGTCCATTCCGCTGCAGTCTTATTTCCGGTTGAATGCCAAAGGAGCCGGTCAGTTTGAGCATACACTGATCATCGTGGACGAGGGCGCAAGCCTTCATTTCATCGAGGGATGTTCTGCTCCGAAATATAACGTAGCAAACCTGCATGCAGGCTGCGTGGAGCTGTTCGTCAAAAAAAATGCAAAGCTTCGTTATTCCACCATCGAGAACTGGTCCAAGAATATGTACAACCTGAATACCAAGCGTGCCTCCGTTGAGGAAGGCGGAACGATCGAGTGGGTTTCCGGATCGTTTGGTTCCCATGTGGGCTGCCTGTATCCGATGAGCGTTTTAAAGGGGGAGGGTGCCAAAATGGAATTCACCGGTGTCACATTTGCCGGACACGGACAGAACCTGGATACCGGTGCCAAAGTGGTACACGCAGCACCAAACACCAGCTCCTATATGAATACCCGTTCCATCAGCAAGGACGGCGGAATCAGTACCTTCCGAAGCAGCGTGGTTGTGGCAAAGGATGCCAAAGGATCAAAATCAGCAGTATCCTGTCAGTCCCTGATGCTTGATTCCGAGTCGCGTTCGGATACGATTCCGGCCATGGACATCCGTACCAAAGATGCAGCCGTGGGACATGAGGCAAAGATCGGAAGCATCAGCGACGATGCTGTCTTTTACCTGATGTCACGAGGCATGACGGAAGAAGATGCCCGGGCACTTTTAGTCAGCGGATTTGCAGACAACGTATCCAAGGAACTTCCGGTTGAGTACGCGGTTGAGATGAACAACCTGATCCGGCTGGAGATGAAGGGAAGCATAGGTTAGGAGGAGAACAATGACAGAAATGACAATCAATAAACTTCCATCGAAGACCTGGTATTGGTTACATGTCAACGAGACCAAGCTTCCGTGGGACAAAGAACATACAACAGAACTTCCGGAGGAAACCGTGACTGCTGGTGCTGCAAAAGAAGTGCGTTTTTCCATTACCGGAGAGAGCGCATACAGCAGCAAAACGATTAACATTACAGCACCGGCAGACAAGCAGGTGACTGTATTTATGGATTATCAGACAGCAGAAAAACTTGCGGTAAAGACAAACGTGACCGTCGAGGAAAATGCAACGGTGCGTCTCATACAATTGCAGCATACACAGGAAAGTTCTCTGGTCTACAATCAGATTCAGGGAGAATGTGCAAAAAATGCGCGTGTGGAACTGGTGCAGGTATACCTCGGAAAAGGGGATATCTATTCCGATACGACCATCAACTTAAATGGGGATGGCAGCAGTTTTAAGAGCGATATCGGATATATCGGGCAACATACGCATATTATAGACATGAACGAAGTGGTCAACCATTTTGGAAAACATACCGAAAGTGAAATCAATGTGGGAGGTGCCTTGCGTGACGGGGCAAAGAAAATCTTCCGTGGAACGATCGACTTTAAGACCGGGTCTTCCGATTCTGTGGGAAATGAGCTGGAAAATGTGCTGATGCTCGGAGAAGATGTAGAAAATAAAACCGTTCCGGTCATCTTATGCTCCGAGGAAAATGTCGTGGGAAATCACGGCGCAACCATCGGCGAACTTGATGAGGATACGATGTTTTATTTTGCCAGCCGCGGCATCGACAAAGAACATGCCGAGAATATTATGGCACGAGCCAACATTGATCGTCTGAAAGCGATCATAAAAGATGAGAGCTTCGCCAAAATGATCGATGAAGAACTTGGGGAGGTGTAACATGACCGATTATCGCAAGGACTTTCCGCTGCTTTCGGAAATCGAAGCAGGAGCGGGCGATGGAAAGAAATGGGTCTATATCGACAATGCCGCAACTTCCCAGCGCCCACAGTGTGTCATTGACGCAGAACGCGATTTTTACCTGAAACACAATGCAAATCCACTGCGTGGAAATTATCCGCTGAGTGTGGAGGCAACCGAGCTGTATGAAAATGCCAGAAAAGGTGTGCGTGATTTTATCGGAGCCAAATCCGCGCGGGAAATTATTTTTACAAGAAACACGACCGAGAGTATGAACCTTGTAGCGTACAGTTATGGTTTAACCAATGTAAAAGAAGGGGACGAAATTCTTGTCTCCATCATGGAGCACCACAGCAATCTTCTGCCATGGCAGATGGTCGCCCGACAGACAGGAGCAAAACTGCGGTTTATCGAGTGCCGCCCGGATGGATCTCTCGATCTGGATCAGGTGCGGGAACAGATTACAGAAAAGACGAAGATCGTCGCAATCACACAGGTTTCCAATGTCCTTGGGAGGATCAATCCAATCAAAGAGATCGCGGCCATGGCGCATGAAAAAGATGCCGTGATCGTTGTGGACGGGGCACAGAGCACCCCGCATATGCCGGTCAATGTGCAGGATCTGGATGCAGACTTCTTTGCATTTTCCGGACATAAAATTTTCGGACCGATGGGAATTGGTGTGTTATATGGAAAGAAAAAATTGTTAAAGAAGATGCCGCCATTTCTTTCTGGAGGTGAAATGATCGATTCGGTCACCCGTGAGAGTGCAAAATACGCAGAACTTCCGCACAAGTTTGAGGCGGGAACCGTAAATGCTGCCGGTGCCATAGCACTGCATGCTGCCATAAAATATGCACAGTCTGTTGGCTTTGATGTGATGCAGGAGCGGGAACTTGCTGTGACAAAGCGTGCGTTTGACGGATTGAAAGAACTTCCACATGTGCATGTACTTGGATCCGACCGGGTCGAAGAACACACCGGAATTCTTACATTTACAATTGATGACGTGCATCCACACGATGTGAGCGAGATTTTAATCGCCGATGGCATCTGTGTGCGTGCCGGACATCACTGTGCGCAGCCGCTGCTTAATTATCTGGGCATCAGCTCCGCCACCAGGGCAAGCTTTATGTTTTACAATACCGAAGAAGAAGCCGACAAATTTGTAGCAGGCATCGCAAGTATAAGGGAGCGAATGGGATATGGAAAATAGAAGTTTTTATAATGAAATCTTAACCGAGCACAACGTGCGCCCGGAGTTTAAACATGATCTGCCGGATGCGGATATTGTGCTTGAGGGTGTCAACCCGAGCTGTGGGGATGATATTTTCCTGAAATTAAAGACGGATGGCGACACGATTACCGATGGTGCATTTGTCGGGGATGGATGCGCGATTTCCCAGGCTTCCGCAGATATCATGCTTGGCATGATTGTCGGAAAGAAAAAAGAAGAGGCCCTGCGGATGGGGAAAATCTTTATGAAAATGATCAAAGGCGATGCCAGCGAGGAGGAGATTGATTCTCTTGAGGAGGCATCGGCACTCCGCGATATCGCGCATATGCCGGCGCGTGTGAAGTGTGCAGTCCTTGGCTGGAGAACTTTAAAAGAGGCTTTGCTCGGTGAGGATGCGGACGATGATGACGATGAGGATGAAGAGTGATAAAGTCGGAAGGTTTTTTATACACATATAGATAAAAATACACGATGCTTCTTATAGAATACTTTACGAATTTTGTGCAGTTTCTGGCTCTGTTAAAATTTTGGAGTCTTAATTGTGGCAAAGCGGAGTAAAATATAAGGAGTGTCGTGTATTTTTTTAGAGGTATAAAATAATATCGTAAAAAGTAGTTGACAGCGTTTGGGAAAGGGTGTATATTCATAACAACAGATAATTCCTACTAAAGAAGTATGAAAATAAGGGATTAAATCAGAGAGAGTAAATTGGAGGATAATAAAATGGCAAATATTTATGAAGGAACATTGGAACTGATCGGACACACACCACTGGTAGAGTTCAAACACATCGAGAAGAAGTTTGGCCTTGAGGCAAGACTTCTTGCAAAGCTGGAGTACTTTAACCCGGCAGGATCTGTTAAGGACCGTATTGCAAAAGAGATGATTGAGCAGGCAGAGAAGGACGGAAAATTAAAACCGGGCTCCACCATTATCGAGCCGACATCCGGAAACACAGGTATCGGACTTGCGGCAATCGCAGCAGCAAAGGGATACCGCCTGATCATCGTTCTTCCGGAGACCATGAGTATTGAGCGTCGCAACATCATCAAGGCATATGGTGCAGAACTTGTTCTTTCCGATGGAAGCAAGGGTATGAAGGGAGCCATCGCAAAGGCAGAGGAACTTCACAAAGAGATCGCAGACAGCTTCATTCCGGAGCAGTTTGAGAACCCTGCAAACCCGGCAGCACACAAGAAGACAACCGGACCGGAGATCTGGGAAGATACGGATGGAAAAGTCGATGCATTCGTAGCCGGTGTCGGTACAGGCGGAACCATCACAGGTGTTGGTGAGTATTTAAAATCCAAAAACCCGGATGTAAAGATCGTTGCCGTAGAGCCAGAGACATCTGCAGTATTGTCTACCGGAAAGGCAGGTCCACATAAGATCCAGGGTATCGGAGCCGGATTTATTCCAAACACACTCGATACCAAGGTTTATGATGAAGTAATCCCGGTTTCCAATGAAGACTCTTTCGAGTATTCCAAATATATTGCAAAAGAGGAAGGCGTGCTGGTAGGTATTTCTTCCGGAGCGGCATTAAAGGCAGCCATCGAAGTGGCAAAAAGACCGGAGTTTAAGGGAAAGACTGTAGTTGCCCTTCTTCCGGACAGCGGAGACCGTTATTATTCTACTGATCTGTTCAAGGATTAAGATAAAATTCGGAAAAAGTTCAGACTTTATTTATTCCGTTTTGCGGATGAATCCATTATAATATAGGCATGTGGAAACCAGACAGGAAAGTCCATGTGCGGAGAGCTTCATGGAAATTTATTTCCGTGAAGTTCTTTTTATTTAAAACAATTGGGAAAGTTTGTGCTCCGGCGGACTCCCGTGTGGTGGCTCCGGCTGCGGCCTCTCCGATACGCACGAATTAGACAGAATCTTAGAATTTGCGAAAGTGATTGCGTGGCTCTAATTTTGTGTACGGGCAATGTTTCGACAGCGGCGCGGTTTGTGTCCGTCTGCCAAGGATGCGCTCAGAATTTCTAGTCTGCCTAAGCGGAGCACTTCAAAAATTTTATGGCGCCCGCTCCCGGTTATGTCTCCCTACGGACTTTTTTGAATGACCTTAAATAAATGTGGTCGCAAACACGACCCGCGGGCACAGTATTTTGAAGCACTCCGCTAAGGCAGACACGAAATCCTTCGGACGCGTCCTTGGCAGACGGACACAAACCGCGCCGCTGTCGAAACTTGAACGAACACAAATCATCAAAGGAGTCACGCAGTCACTTTCTGCAAATTCTTGATTCTGGATATTGAGTGCGTATCGGAGAGGCCGCAGCCGGAGCCACCACACGGGAGTCCGCCGGAACTAAGAATTTCACAATTATTTATATAGAAAATTACAGGAGAAAAAGAGGAAATAGATATGAACGAATTAAGTAAAGTAGTAAATGCGCAGCTGCAGCAGGCAGCGGAAAACCTTGTCCGTAATCGTCTGATGTCTGATGAATTTTTGGATTTTGTGCAGGAAAATACAAAACCGCTGGATACGCTGATGGCATATTACAAGTGCGCAATCATGGAAGTAGAAACGAAGTTTAAAGTGTTAAACGAACAATTTTCGCTGGAATATGACCGTAATCCGATCGAGTCCATCAAGACACGTGTGAAATCGCTGGACGGAATCGTGCGCAAAGTGCGCCGGAAAAATATTCCGTTGACGCTTTCGGCGATTGAACAGAACATCAATGATATAGCAGGAATCCGGGTTGTGTGCTCTTTCCCGGAAGATATCTATCTGCTGGCGGACTGCCTGCTTCAGCAGGATGATATCCGTCTGATCGAACAGAAAGATTATATCAAGCATCCGAAGGAAAACGGATACCGCAGCCTGCATCTGATCGTTGCAGTGCCGATTTTTTTACAGAATGAGAAACGGGAAATGAAAGTTGAAGTACAGCTTCGCACCATTGCCATGGATTTCTGGGCGAGTCTGGAGCACAAAGTGCGGTACAAAAAGAATGTTCCGGCAGATGAAACCGAGCGTCTGGCACAGGAACTGAGCGAATGTGCACAGATCAGTGCAGATCTGGATCAGCGGATGCAGAATATCCGTACCCGTCTGGCAGATGCGGAATTACAGCATCCACAGAAACAAAAGAAAGATGAACAGATCCTTCTTGATGTGCTGGGGCTGTAATGCCGTTGGTGTTCACAGGTAAGCATGAGAACAGTAACCGATAACTTCTTTATGCACTGTGCTCCCATGGACGTACTTTCAGATGGACACCGCGGCTGTCAGCGATGCGCTGACACGCCTTAATGTCTTCTTCCGGAAGAATATCCACGATTGACAGCTGGGTGTGTGGGATAAGTTTTCCGCATTCCTCTGCAAAATCAAGCATTGCCTCATAAGCATGAGGGAAGGATGGGCGGGTTACTTTTTCATACTTTTCTGCAGTTGCCTCATTTAAGCTGATGGAGATACTGTCTACCACTTCTGCCAGCTGTGGTACAATGTCACGTTTATAATACAGGTTTCCCAGACCATTGGAATTGACACGGATCGGGAGACCTGTTTTTTCTTTGACATATCTGGCACTGGCGATCAGATTCTCCAGTGCACAGGTCGGTTCCCCATAGCCACAGAAAACAAATTCTTTGTAGCCGGTGAAATCAAAGGCATCAATTGCGGCAATAATTTCACTTAAAGAAGGCTCTGCTTTGTGCCAGAGGGTATCCGCATCGCCCACACCATCAAACTGTTTACGGATACAGAACGTACAGTTGCAGTCACATTTATTTGTGATATTTGCATATACCTGATCATTATACACATATAAAATTTTTGCCATAACAATTCCTTCTTTCTATCGTATGGATTAGTCAATTGCGAAATTCGTTTCCGGGTTTCCCATTTTTTACACGTTTGAATCTGCAATCAGGTCAATAAGAAATTTCTCGAAATTAACGCCATCGCGTCCCGGTGTATTTTCTTTCATGGTATCCCCGATACTGTGGGATAAGAATTTCCCTGCAAGCAGAATCGCATCTTCCGTGCACATGCCCTTTGTGCGGCAGCCACACAATACAGAGGCAAACAGATCCCCGGTTCCGGAAAAACTCCGGTCAAAAAACGGCGATTCGTGCCGGTAAATTCCATTTGCAGTGGCAGCAATATTATAAATGACGGGATGTTTCTCGCCACGGCATTTGACACCGGTGATCACGACATCCTGGGGGTGTGGTACCTTTTTTTGCAGACGCTGGGCCACATCTTCTGCCAGTTTTAGCAGATCCGTGTTTGTCCTGCAATGAAGTAAGGCATCTTCCGGGATGTCTGCCAGCAGACAGGCTTCCGTCAGATTCGGTGTGATCACGTCTGCTTCAAGCGTCAGTTCTTTCATTCCATTTAACAGCCCCGGAGTAAAAAACGGATAAGCATTTCCGTCATCCCCCATAACAGGGTCAACCAGAAGAAGCGTATGTTCTTCCCGAAAATAGCGGATGAAATCAAGCACCTGCGAAATCTGTTTCGCCCCGGTCAGAAATCCGCTGTAGATGGCATCAAAATGTGCGTTATTTTTCCCCCAGGCATCGATATAGTCCGGTAACATAGCGGTCAGATCGGTACAGTGATAACAGGGATAACCGGTCTGGCCGGTCAGTACGGCTGTTGCAACCGGACAACACTGCACGCCCAGCGCGGATAATACCGGAATCGCTGCCGTGAGCGAACACTTTCCGAAACCGGACAGATCATGGATAACAGCTGCTTTTTTCATGGAAAACCTCCGAATTGGTGAAAATAGTTCTTTGTATCCTAGTATAGTGCGATCTATCGGTGTGTATATATCCAAAATGGGAAAAAAATATAAATCCAGTCTGCAAAAAATCATAGACAACCATTTGTGTTTTGATAAAAATAACGGAAAAAGCAAGGTTACACTGGACAAATATGGTAAAAAGTAATAAAATTATAAGCATATAGGGGTGGGGTTTATACAAAAATCATAATAAGGAGTGCGTTTATGGAACTGATTTACACAAATGATTTATGCACCGGATGCAACAAATGCGTGCGGGGCTGTCCTGTACTTACGGCAAATATTGCAACGCAGGAAGGTTATGTAACGGTAGACCCGGACAAATGTATTGCATGTGGGGAATGCTTTGATGTCTGCCCACATGAAGCGAGAGACTATTATGATGATACGGACCGCTTCTTTGAAGACCTTGCATCGGGAAAGAAAATTTCCGTGATACTGGCACCGGCATTTCTGGCAAATTATCCCAAAGAATACCAGCGTGTGCTGGGATATTTAAAGAGTAAGGGAGTCAACCATATCTGCAGTGTATCGTTCGGTGCGGATATCACAACCTGGGGATATCTGAAATACATTACGGAACACAAATTTTTCGGGGGCATTTCCCAGCCGTGTCCGGCAGTAGTCACCTATGTGGAAAAATATATACCGGAGCTGATTCCGCGTCTGATGCCGGTACACAGCCCGATGATGTGTACTGCTATTTATATGAAAAAATACATGCAGGTCACAGATGAAATTGCTTTCATCAGCCCGTGTATTGCCAAAAAATTAGAGATTACCGATCCCAATTGCGGTGGATATGTTTCTTATAATGTAACTTTTGAAAAGATGATGAAGTATATCGGAAACGATTATGAAGGGTGTGAACCATATACCGATGAACTGGAATACGGACTGGGTTCTTTGTATCCGATGCCTGGTGGACTGCGGGAGAATGTAGAACATTTTCTTGGGAAAGAGCAGGTAGTGCGTCAGGTAGAGGGCGAGCATGAGGCGTATGAATATCTGCGTTCCTATGCAAAACGTATTCAGCAGAATAAAGAACTTCCGTTTATGGTAGATATCTTAAATTGTGCGAAGGGCTGTCTCTACGGAACTGCCACAGATCCGAAACGGGGAACGGATGATGTCATGCTGACAATCGCAAAACTGCGGAACAGCAAAACCAGTGCAAAACAGGGGAAGGCACACTTTGGCAGGAAGAGCAAAAGCAGGAGTCCGTGGGCAGATACACTGACACCGGAGGAACGTCTGAAAAACTTCATGGACGCTTTTGGAAAGCTGGACATCAACGATTTTATGCGCAGCTACACCAATCGCGCAGTACATATTGAGGAACCGTCCGAACAGGAGAAGAACCGCCTGTTTGCAGAAATGAAAAAAGATACCTATGAGGAACAGCACAGGGACTGCGAATCCTGTGGATATTCAAGCTGCACCAACATGGTACGTGCCATCCACAATGGGGTCAACGTAAAAGAAAACTGTGTGCACTATGTGCGGGGCATGGCAGAGGAAGAGACAAAAAAGATTGCAGAACTTCGCGATCAGGAGCGGACGGAACAGGAAATCCGCCAGCAGAAGATTACAGATATCACAGACCGGTTTATTACCCTGAGCGATAACATTGCAGAACTGAACACGGCAAACGAGGAATCTGCAAATGAAGCAACCAATCTGGCACAGTATATTCAGGATATTTCCCGTCTGTGCGATGAACTGAATGAGTCCATCCGTATCATGTCGGATTTCATCAGTGTATATAAAAAGAGCAATGAAGATATTTCTGCCATTGCGGGACAGACAAATCTGCTTTCGCTCAATGCCTCCATTGAGGCGGCGCGTGCCGGTGAGAACGGAAGAGGCTTTGCAGTGGTAGCGGAGGAAATCCGTACACTGTCTGATTCCACGAAGGATCTTCTGACACAGAACGACCAGAAAGCCGAGGCAATTCTCCCAAAGATTACACAGAGCATGGATTCGATCAAAGATCTGGTAGAAAGCATGAATACCATGACGCAGAAAGTGTCAACGATTGCCGCAAACACGGAAGAAATTTCTTCCCAGACGACCTATGTACAGAATATGACAGAAGAAATGCGGGATGAGGTGAAAGAACTGTAGAATGAAAGAGGATGCGTATTACACATCCGGACAATTTGCAAAAAAAGCTCATGTGACACTTCGCGCGATCCGGTATTATGATAAACAGAATATTTTAAAACCAAGTGCACGGACTGCCGCAGGGGCGCGGCTGTATACGGATGCAGATCTGGCAAAACTCCAGCAGATCCTTTTATTAAAATATCTGGGGTTTTCGTTGGAAGATATCCGGGAGATGACACTAGCTGCGGCAGACCAGCAGTATCTTCTTGAATCCATGCGGATACAGAAGAAGCTGCTGCGGCAGAAAATGGACGAAATGCAGGCGATGGATGAGGCGATTGACCGCACCATAGAAGCCATCCAGACGGAACAGGCGATTGACTGGAACAGTATGCTGGATCTGATCCATCTGACGGCAGTGGAACGAAGCCTGAAAAACCAGTACCAGAATGCGGCAAATATTTCCGCCCGGATTCGCCTGCACAGGGAGTATTCCGTCAATCCGCAGGGGTGGTTTCCGTGGATTATGCAGCAGTGTAATCTGCAGCCGGGGATGCGGATTCTGGAACTCGGCTGTGGAAATGGAGCACTCTGGACCGAAAACAGGGAACAGCTGCCTGCGGATCTTTGGGTCGTTCTCTCGGACAAATCGGAAGGAATGCTAAAGGATGCACAGCGTGCACTGGGAGAGGACAGCCGCTTTTCCTATAAAAAATTTGACTGCGAAGAAATTCCTTATGAGGAGGGAATGTTTGATGTTGTGATCGCGGATCATGTGCTGTTTTACTGTGAAAATATCCCACTGGTGCTTGCAGAATGCAGGAGAGTCTTAAAAGATGAGGGACGTTTTTTGTGCAGTACTTATGGAAAGCAGCATATGTGGGAAATTACCGATCTGGTGCAACAGTTTCATAAAGAAATCGTTTTATCAGCGGAGGTGCTGTATGAGCGGTTCGGGCTTGAAAACGGAGAAAACCTGTTAGCACCGTATTTTCCGGAAATTCAGATGCGAAGATACGAGGATGCGATTGAAATAGCGGAAGCAGAACCGCTGATTTCCTATATTCTTTCCTGTCACGGAAACCAGAACCAGCTGCTTTTGAACCAGTACAAAGAGTTCCGGGAATTTGTTTCTGCCCGTGTGGCAGATGGATTTCATATCACAAAAGATGCAGGGATCTTCCTGTGCAGAAAATAGTTTGAAAAATCTATAAAAAAGACTTGAAGGTGACCTAGCGTCACCTTTTATAATGCAATCAAATAGAAAAATTGGAAACTCACACAGGAGGAAAAGTACATGACTATTATTGTAACGGGTGGTGCCGGTTTCATCGGCAGCAACTTTATCTTCTATATGTTAAAAGAACATCCACAGGATCGCATCGTATGTCTGGATTCCCTGACCTATGCGGGCAATTTGTCCACGCTCGCACCGGTGATGGATCAGCCGAATTTTCGTTTCGTAAAACTCGATATCTGCGACCGTCCGGGAGTATATACCCTTTTTGAGGAAGAAAAACCGGATGTCATCGTCAATTTTGCAGCGGAGTCCCATGTGGACCGCTCCATTGAGAATCCGGAAGTCTTTTTACAGACCAATATTATCGGTACGTCTGTGCTGATGGACGCATGCAGAAAGTATGGCATTTCACGGTATCATCAGGTATCCACGGATGAGGTGTACGGAGATCTGCCGCTGGATCGCCCGGATCTGTTCTTCCATGAAGATACGCCGATCCACACCTCCAGTCCTTACAGCACTTCGAAGGCATCTGCGGATCTGCTTGTTATGGCATATCATAGAACGTACGGCCTGCCGGTGACGATCAGCCGTTGTTCCAACAACTACGGCCCGTATCAGTTTCCAGAAAAACTCATTCCGCTTATGATCGCAAATGCGCTGGCAGACAAGCCACTTCCGGTATACGGAGAGGGACTCAATGTGCGCGACTGGCTGTATGTCGAGGATCACTGTAAGGCGATTGATCTGATCCTGCGCAACGGAACCGTCGGAGAAGTCTACAACATCGGCGGACACAACGAGATGAAAAATATCGATATCGTGAAACTCATCTGTGAATATCTTGGCAAGCCGGAGAGTCTGATCGAGCATGTGCAGGACAGAAAAGGACACGATATGCGCTATGCCATCGATCCGACCAAGATCCACAACGAGCTGGGCTGGCTGCCGGAGACGATGTTTAAAGATGGTATCCGCCTGACCATCCAGTGGTATCTGGATCATAAGGAATGGTGGGAGAACATCGTAAACGGGGAATACCAGAATTATTACAAAGAAATGTACGGAAAGAAAGGCTTATAAATATGAAAGTATTCGTGACAGGCGTTGCCGGACAGCTGGGACATGACGTGGTAAACGAACTGATAAAGCGCGGACATCAGGCAGTCGGTTCGGATATTGCACCGACACTGGAATCCTGTGCATCGTATGTGCCGCTGGACATCACCGATGCGGCAGCAGTGGAACAGACAATCATGCAAGTACAGCCGGATGCCATCGTGCACTGTGCGGCATGGACCGCTGTGGATGCAGCAGAGGACGAAGAAAATCAGGCAAAAGTCAGAGCCATCAACGTAGATGGAACGAAACATATTGCGGACGCGGCAAAAAAAGCAGATGCCAAGATGGTCTATATCAGCACAGACTATGTGTTTGACGGACAGGGCGAGACTCCGTGGGAGCCGGACTGCAAAGAGTATGCACCGCTCAATGTATACGGACAGAGTAAACTGGGGGGCGAGCTGGCAGTGGCACAGACACTGGAAAAGTATTTTATCGTTCGTATCGCCTGGGTATTTGGATTAAACGGAAAGAATTTTATCAAAACCATGTTGCAGGTAGCAAAAAATCACCCGCAGGTGCGCGTGGTAAATGACCAGATCGGCACACCGACCTATACTTACGATCTGGCAAGACTGCTTGTTGACATGATGGAAACCGAAAAATATGGTTATTACCACGTAACAAACGAGGGTGGTTATATATCCTGGTACGATTTCACAAAAGAAATTTATCGGCAGGCAGGGCTTTCTACCGAAGTGCAGCCCGTGACAACCGCGGAATACGGTCTGTCAAAGGCAGCGCGTCCGTTTAACAGCAGACTGGAAAAAAAGAAACTGAAAGAAAATGGATTTACACCGCTTCCAACCTGGCAGGACGCACTGGGGCGGTATCTGCAGGAATTAAAGCGACAGGGGGAACTTTAAGATGAAGGGAATTATATTGGCAGGCGGCGCCGGAACCCGGTTGTACCCGCTGACCATGGTAACCAGTAAACAATTGCTTCCGGTATATGACAAACCGATGATTTATTATCCGCTGTCTACACTGATGCTGGCAGGCATCCGTGATATTTTAGTTATTTCCACGCCGGAAGATACCCCGAGATTTGAAGCACTTCTGGGGGATGGAAATCAGTTCGGGCTTCATCTGTCCTACAAAGTGCAGCCGTCTCCGGATGGACTCGCACAGGCATTTTTGCTTGGAGAGGAATTTATCGGAGAGGATGCCTGCGCCATGGTACTCGGCGACAACATTTTCTACGGAAACGGATTCGGAAAAATTCTGCGCAATGCCGCAAAGGATGCACAAGAGGGACAGGCAACCGTCTTTGGCTATTATGTCAACGATCCGGAGCGTTTCGGGGTCGTGGATTTCGATGCGAACGGAAAAGCCGTATCCATCGAAGAAAAACCGGCACAGCCTAAGAGCAACTATGCCGTGACCGGACTGTATTTCTATCCGGCAGGCGTGAGCGCGATGGCAAAACAGGTAAAGCCATCTGCCCGCGGCGAACTGGAGATTACGACGTTAAACGACATGTATCTGCAGCAGAAAAACCTAAATGTACAGCTGCTCGGACGTGGCTTTGCATGGCTGGATACTGGAACGATGGATAGCCTGCTGGATGCGGCGGCATTTGTGCAGATGATTGAGCACCGGCAGGGCGTGACCATTTCCGCACCGGAAGAAATTGCATATATCAATCAGTGGATTGATAAAGAAAAACTGCTTGATTCTGCGATACGCTATGGGAAGAGCCCGTATGGAGAGCATTTAAAAGCAGTCGCAGAAGGCAGAGTGAAATATTAAAATCAGCGTAACTATTCTGAGGGGGTTCTGAATAGTTATAAATCAGCATGAAAGAGGAAAAAACAGTGGGACAGATAACAGTGGAAAAAAATGTCGGCGGTATCGAAGGGCTGTGTGTGATTACACCGGCCGTACACGGGGATGCCCGCGGATACTTTATGGAGACCTACAATGAACGGGAAATGAAAGAAGCCGGATTCGATATCCAGTTTGTACAGGATAACCAGTCCATGTCCGTCAAAGGTGTACTTCGCGGACTGCATTTCCAGATCAACTATCCGCAGTGCAAACTCGTGCGAGCCGTGCGCGGCAGCGTGTTTGATGTGGCGGTGGATCTGCGGGAAGGTTCCGCAACCTATGGAAAATGGTATGGTGTGGAACTGTCAGAAGAAAACAAAAAACAGTTCCTGATTCCGGAAGGCTTTGCGCATGGCTTTCTGGTCCTGTCCAACGAGGCAGAGTTCTGCTATAAAGTCAATGACTTCTGGCATCCGAACGACGAGGGCGGTCTGGCATGGAATGACCCAAAGATCGGTATCCGGTGGCCGGATGTGACAGGTGAGTATCGCGGCACACCATCGGCGGAAGGATATTGCATGGCAGATGGAACGCCGCTGACACTTTCGGAGAAAGACCAGGAGTGGCCGGGACTGGAGAAAAAATAGAATATGGTGATAAGAAAAAGTGATGATGTATGAGAAAAAAAGAATATATCATCACTTTTTCTTATTAAAACAGAATTGGATTGACTACCGATGATGACGGAGATAGTATGAAAATATACTTTTGAGATAAAATTGTAAAAAACAAACAAACTTATTAATTCTACATATTATTAATGGAGAATAGGAGTGACAATGTTTAGAAGAGAAAAGAAAAATAATTGGGCTTTGATTAATCGTGTAAAATATGACGGCCCTTGTGATGGTTCGCCCTGGCTGATTTATAAATATCCGGAAGAGGACTTTGTATATGGTTCACAGTTAGTTGTGAATCAGGGACAGGAAGCCTTATTTTTTAAGGGCGGAAAGGCATTGGATTTATTCGGACCGGGAACGCATACGCTTAATACAGGGAATTTGCCACTTTTGAACAAACTTGTAAATCTGCCGTTCGGTGGAGATACTCCGTTTACGGCAGAAATTTATTATGTGAATAAAACTTCGAAATTAAATATGAACTGGGGGACACAGAACCCGTTTCCGGTAGAAGATCCGAAATACGGGATTTTGTTATCCATCCGGTCGCACGGTACATATGGATTGCGTATCGATGATACAAGAAGGTTTGTTGCGGAAGTGGTAGGTGTAGTTCCGTTGGGGGCAACCGTAACTTATGAATTTGTCGCAGCATATTTTAGTGGACTTCTTGTATCGAAAATTAAAAATGTCATTTCTGCATATATGATCCGCAGAAAAATTTCGTTTTTGGAGGTTACCGGATATTTGGACGAAATATCCGAAGATTGCAAAAACGCGGTGAAAGATGAGTTTGAACGATTTGGTGCGGAAGTCATAAATTTTTATGTGGAAACCATCATACCGCCAAAGAGTGACTATGAAAAACTCAGAGAATACAAAGAAAAATGCCTTATGGGAAAATTGGAATGAACAGAAAGAAAGCAGAATCAAAAAGAAAAAAATTTCACCTTAATCGGATTGCATTTTTATTTCCAATTATTTTTTATGCGATATATGCAGTGGTGTATCTGATTATTTTCCCGGATGCTTATGGGACGGGATTACACTTGAATAACTGGTTATTTAATAATCCGGAACATTTACTTTCTATTCTGCAAAATCCGGGCAAAGTTCTTCTTTCGACAGGAAAATTGTGGGCATGGAAAATTTTATTATATATTTTATGGACAGGATTCATTGCTTCATTATTTTATCTGGGATGGACAATCCAAAACAAAAAACCGGAATATCATCCGCAGGCTGTGCTCCGTGGAAGGGAACCATATCAAAAAGCCCTGCAGATAAATGAAGAAATAAAAGCGCATGAATATAACGTGACAAGAGAAGTAAAGACAGCGGTTCGAAATGTTATGGAATATTTGCGGAATGAGAGTGATTTTGGAATCGGAGATAATTCTGTGATTGCCTGTGAACGAGAGATTGCAAACTGCCTAAAGACGATAGAAAACAATATTCCCGCGTTATGCAATACAAAGACTATGGGAAAAACAGAAAAAATTATTATAGAAAACTGTAAAACCATTCTGATAAATCTCAAACTTCGAACAGAGAGAAAAAAACGATAAAAGGAGGCACAGGGATTATGCAGCATCAGGTTGTTGAGTTAGAATGTCCGGGATGTGCGGCGATAATTACAACAGGTACAAAAACATGTCCATATTGCTTTCGCCCTATTGTAATTACTTCGTTTAACAGTATCCGTGATTTTTCATCACGGGATCTGAATAAACAGGCCAATGTATATAAAAAAGCGATGGCAGATCATCCGGACGATGGAATATTAAATACGTCACTTGCTTTTTGTTACCTGAAATTAAAATTGTATGACAAAGCAATATCGTGTTTTGACAAAGCACTGGAAGATAATTTAGAAGATTCGGAGATCTGTTTTTATGCAGCAGTTGCATTGTTAAAGGGGAAAAAGGCATTTTTAACGTCGCGTCCGGTTATCAATAAGATAGAAGAATATTTAAATGCAGCGATTATGATCGAGCCGAGGGGAATTTATTATTATTTTTGGGCTTATATAAAGTATGACTATTATTACAGAAAACATTTTAGATCAACACCGGATTATCAGAAATTGTTAGAAACGGCTTCATCCAGCGGATATTCGGAATATGATGTACATAATTTGTTTGATCTGTTGGAAGTAAAGAAACCGGATGCCATGAGATGACGGAAAAACGTTTTTTTATGCGATGATAAAGGAATTAAAAAATACGAATGAGAGGAAAGAAAAGATGAATTGTCCAAAATGTGGAAGAGAGATCAGGCCAACAGATAAGTTTTGTATTGCCTGCGGGGCTAAATTAGAAAATCATGGAGAGGAGAACGAAAATTTCAACGCTGCATCGATGAGAAAACTGGCTGGGGAAACGGTAAATCATGCAGCTGAGTCTTTGATGGGAACAAGCAGAAATGGAATTGATTTTATGGTGCGCCGGTATTTTTTCGGTTTTGGAGATTTTATAGCTGTTTCAATCTGTGCTTTTGTGATCAGTTTACTTTTGAAACTGTTTTTGGGACATGAATATTTGATGGGACCTATGAATAAGTTTGGTTATTTTTGCTCTGTCATTGAAATTTTGGCGTTTTTAGTATTTGTTGTATCTTTAGAGGAGTCTATGCATGCAAAATCAAATGGCAGAGCGAAAACGAAAGTCGATGAGGCCACTCAGAAATATATTTCTGAGTTAAAATCCAGAGCAATTGAAAAATTCAATGTGGATGAGGAACAGTTGGAAGAAGTAGAGCCGGTTGTTATAGCCGGAGCAGGAACAACACCGCGTATAAATTCTTTAGGTAATACTGCAAATGCAAAAAAAATTGTCAGCCTTTTAGAAAGATTTTATTCGAAAGATCCATTTGAGGCATACAGGGTTGATAAGGATGCTATGCCGAGATACTTATTGATACAGACTACTGTTTATGCGTTTACGGATACACAATTGCTTGTGTATGTAGGAAATATTGATATTTCAACGGGCATGATATATGACGAGACGGTGTCGGAAGTGTTTTATTCGGATGTAAATTCTCTTGTGCAGCAGGAACTTTTAAAGAAATATAACAAAAAGTATTATACGATAAAATATTTGATGCTGGATATCTGCGGAATTTCCAAAATAGCTGCGTTTGATACAAGATTAGTCCCTGACGTTAACGAACGCCTGGCAGGAATGGAAAGCTACATAAGAGAAAAAAAGAATTAAAGATTTACAATGGGGAGAAAGAAAATGTTTTGTAGAAAATGTGGAACTGAGAATGAAGATCAGGCAGTATTTTGCAAAGAATGTGGAGCAAGACTGGTCTTGGAACCGTCATTGGAATCACAGATAAAGAAATTGGTAAAGCGTATAGCCTCTCTGCCTAAAAAATATAAAGTAGGTGTGGAAATCGGAATCGCAGCCATCGTGGTGATTCTTATTGTAGTGGCCAATTTAAATTCCACCATCAATTTAAATAACTATGTTACGGTAACCTTTGAGGGTTATGATGGATATGGAAAAGCAACTGCGACGATTGACTGGAATAAAATTCTGGATAAATATAAGAAAAAGATTTCTTACACATCCAAAGCAAAATCCAAATATGAATATGCTTTATTCGGATATTCAATGGAAGAATTACTCGGGAATTGTGTTTCGGTGTCTTTAGAGAAGGAAGACGGACTAAGCAATGGAGATCGGGTAAAATATGTCTGGAACATTGATGAAAACCAACTGAAAAAGTATGTGGACTGCAAAATAAAGTATTCAGATGAAACCGTAGATGTATCAGGACTGGAAAAGATAAAAACATTTGATCCATTTGAAAATCTTACGCTTACCTATAGCGGAATAAGTCCGAATGGAACGGTTGCGATAAGTTATACGGGAGATGTACTGGATGAAGATGAATTTTATTGTGATACAGATTCCGGTCTGAGTAATGGTGATGTCATCACCGTTTATTTAAATTCGGATGATATGGAATATTATGTAGAAAATTATAAAATGATCCCTTCCGAGACGGAAAAGGAATATACCGTGGAAGGACTGGATAAATATGCATCTTCGGTTAAAGACATTAGCAAGGAAATGATTGCTGCCATGAAAAAACAGGCAGAAAGTGTAATTACAGAATATACGGCAAAAATGGGTTCGGATTGTACGGTAGATTCTGTTACATTTGTAGGCGATTATTTGGAAAACTGTAAAAATGATAATTACGCAGATAAGCAGAATTGTTATGGAGATGTATACAAAATCAAGTTGCATGTAAAACCGTCCGAAGATTACAAGGCTGTTAAAATGGTTGAGTATTATGATGTTCAATTCTATAATATCGTTGTAAAAGGAAACGGGGAATGTGAGGCAGATCTTTCCGATTATTATACACCGGGTGAGAATTTTTCGAAGGACTGTTATTATGGGCCGGAAGATTATGACTATTATACTTATTATTTTGACGGATTCGAAACACTGGATGATGTAAAAAATGCCCGTGTCGACAGTGTGGCAGCAGACTACGATACCGATTGGAATATGGATGGAGGAGATCAGGCAGAAGTTTCGGATCAGGGGCTGTTGTGTTCGTACAGTACCAAAAGAAAAATCACCGAAGAAGAAATACAGGGGTATTTAAACAAAGACTATTCTTCCTATCATTTTCCGGGGGACAGAAGTGTTATTCAGATGATTATTAATGAAATGTATGCTTTGAATGGATATAAATTTCAGGATGAAGACTTGAAAAATTATTATGAAAAGCAGGACTGGTACAATAAGATTGAAAGTAAAACAACGGATATGGCAGAAATATATAGAAATATGTCAAAGACCGAGCAGGATAACATTAAATTGCTAAAAGAATATAAATAGATGGTTAAATAAAATATGAAGAAAAAATATAAAAATTTTATCGGCCTGTTGTACATAACCGGAGCAATGTGTTTTTGCGTGGCCTGTGGCAGAGATGTGCAGACCTCTGTTTATTCACAGGAGAAAGCATCTGAGAATATGATTCGGGATACGGAACAATCAGGAGAAAATACAGAGCAGGAAAGCGAAGCGGCTGTGCAACAGGCAACTGCACAGGAAGAAATACACAGTAGAGATACAGAGGATACGCAAAAAGATAAAAATACAGAAAACACAACAGAAAAACAAAAATATACGGTGGTTATCGATGCAGGACATCAGGCGAATGGAGATTCACGATTAGAGCCGATCGGTCCCGGGGCAAAGGAAAAGAAACCCAGAGTGTCAAGTGGAACGAGTGGACATGCCAGCGGCTTAAAAGAATACCAGCTTACACTTGATGTTTCATTGAAACTACAGGCAGAGCTTGAACACAGAGGGTATCAGGTTGTAATGGTAAGGACAACAAATGACGTAAATATCAGTAACTCGGAGAGAGCGGCCATAGCAAACGATGCAAACGCCGATGCATTTATTCGGATTCATGCAAATGGATCGGAAAATACTTCGGTACATGGAGCCATGACCATCTGCCAGACCTCATCAAATCCGTATAATGGAGATCTGTATGACAAAAGCCATGCATTAGCTTCGGCAGTGCTGGACGATTTGGTGTCTGCAACAGAGTGTAAAAAAGAGTATGTCTGGGAAACGGATTCCATGAGTGGGATCAACTGGTGCAAAGTGCCTGCCACAATCGTTGAGATTGGATATATGACAAATAAGGAAGAAGATTTGAAGATGGCGACCGATGAGTACCAGAACAAGATCGCAGATGGTATTGCGGATGGAATTTATGAATACTTGCAGGGAAAATAAAATTACGTTATGATAACAGTAGGAAAAGTTACAGGTAAGCGTCAAAGAAAATGATGAGTTATATCGTGAAATAAGGAGGGATGCGAATATGTGTGATGCGTTGAGAGAACTGATGAAGGATGATCTTGAAGATGCTAGAAGATTAGGAGAATCAGAAGGCGAAGTAAAAATCATTATTAATATGAGACAAAATGGAATGTCCCCGGAGAATATTGCATCCATCACAGGTAAAGATTTGGATGAGATCAATGCAATACTGGAAGGAAAAGTTCCAGTGATATTATAAGTAGCAGCTAAAAACAGTATAAGAAAGTAAAAAGAAGTGATGATGTATGAGAAAGAAGAACACATCATCACTTCTTTCTTTTGATAGGAAAAATTCTATTGACTGTAGAAGTGCATGAGTATATGGTAAGCGATGAATAACATATCGTTCCAAATGTAAGTACAGATCTGAGATAATACAGTAAATGGCTACTTTATCTATTTTCAGATCTGGATGCTGTCGTATCACTCTTCTTTTTTAGGTAAAGGTAGCCGAGTATTGTGTTTTACTACTTTAGCCAACAGGAGAAGCGGTTTATGCGTAATAAGAGAAGAACAGATGAAGAATGGCTGTCATTAATTCAGGAATGCCGCAGCAGGAGATTTTCTGACCGTGTCTGGTGTGAGCAGAATGAGGTCCCTATCAATACTTTTTATAATACTGTCACGAGATTAAGAAAGAAATCATGTATGGTACCAGAGGAGGTCAGTCCGACATTGGATGGTTTGCATGAAATCGTACTACTGTCAATTACCGGAGAATCCCATGCATAAATGCCGGATTCAGCCGGGGATCTGCCGTCAGATGCCACATCAGGGACTGAAGCACTGGTGGTTATAATTAACGGCTGTAAAGTTGCAGTCAATAATCATTCCAGCAGAGACATGATTTATCATACGATATCCGCTCTGCGGAAACTTTGATCGGCGATCTGACCCCGGGTGCAGAAAATCTATCTGGTTACAGGCCGGACGGATATGCGAAAGTCTTTTGACGGGCTCATGGACATCATTAGGGACAACTTCCAGATGGAGCCGTTTTCCAATGTGGTCTTTCTGTTCTGTAGACGCAAAAAGAATACAATGAAAGCCCTCTATTTTGACCGGGATGGGTTTGTATTCCTGCAGAAGCGTCTGGACAATGGAAAATTCCAATGGCCCCGCAATGCTTCAGAAGTCAGGTCTCTGACAAGGCAGGAATTTCTGATTTGTGCAACATGTAGATTTTGAAAAATTTTCCTTCAGCTGGAACAGGCTGCTGGCGGAAGATATCCACAGATGTGAGATCGTGGGGACCATTGTCCGGGGATAGCTGTGCATGACTTCATAATGCTGAGTATAACTTCACAGAACAGACTGGAAGATGTCGGACTGGTCTGCTGCCTTGCACATGCAAGACGAAAGTTCTTTGAAGCAGTCCCAGCAGCCAGACGTAAAAAGCTGAAGTTTCTTCAAACAACCGGGCGGAACGGAAAGCCAAAAGCTATGCAGTTGGGCGTAAAGCCTTTCTGTTCCACACATCAGAGGCTGGAGCCGGGGCCAGTGCAGTAATATATAGCATTGTGGAAACAGCAAAAGCAAACAACCTGAATATTTTCCAATATCTCTATACGGTACTGCTGTATATGCCGGATTATATGAACCCGTCCGCAGGCATAGAACAACTGATGACATGGAATGATTTTATAAAGGAGGAGTGTTCAGGAATCATTGATGTGGAATCCAATGTCCCGGAAAACAGAATTTCCCTGCCATATAGATAGCAGAGAAACCTAAAGTAAATGGTAGTCGTTTACTGTTTTAACTGAATTTTGGAATATGGTAGGCGGTGTGTTATTCATCGCTTACGGAGCAGGAGATGCAGACATTTCCGGGATAACGATTGGAACAATGTCCGGGAGAACCTGACTGGCGAGTTCTTCTTTCAGAGCATGCTTCTAGCAGTTGTAAGTGTGAATGGATAAGTTGTTTTGATTACACCATTCTTTGACAGTCAGCCCGCTTGCTTTCTGATCTGAAAAACGGGTAGTCCATTCGTTCATACGAAGCTGGTGTAATTTTTGTTTCGTGTTTATGAGAGATACCTCCGAGTATTTATTGGGCGAATTGCGCGAATCGTGCGATTCGAGTTATACGATACAAGAGACATTTTCTCAAAAATATGATATCATGATAAGGTACTTGTGGTTGAGGATTTACGCTTATCCCGGATTCTTTGCAGTCCCAGTCTGTATTTCTTTGTATAGATGACACGATGGTTACAAAATTTGGCGTAAAATTTGAAAATGTGTCAAAGCTTTTCGACCATGTTGAGCACAATGGTTCAATTACTTCAATGGTCACTGTTTCGTAAGCTTGATGTTTTGTGTGCCGGTCTGGAACCACGCTAAACTCTCTTATCTTGCAGTACTTTTGGGATACCGGATGTGACAGAAAAAGAATCCAAGTTGGAACTTGTAGCTTCTATGGTGCGTTACGTCATGCCTGAATTTTCACAGAAACGGAATGGCATTATTCTTTGTGACATCTGTACATGAAACAAAATCTTGTTTCCATCGTTGGAAATACGACTTTCCATAGAATACGATTTTGCATTGTCAGATGAAAAATCGGTGATTATTATATAGGTGTACACTGTGTATTTACCAAACTTTTCGGTACAAGGGAAGTCCTTGCCTATGTCACCGCGACAGCGAAAACAGGTGGGACAAAACGGTCTTTTTTCAGCACAGTTTTTCTGTGCATGATAGGAAAAAGCCCTCCTGAACCGGCCGGGAAGCAGCTGGATGAAATATCTTCCCCAGTTTTTATATGCTTTCCGGTGGAATATTGAAACCAGTTGCTATGAACAGAACAGAAAAGGTTCTGGGATTTATGCAGCTACATGCAGGAATTTCGCTTTGTTTAAGTGAGGGGAGCCGCAGGCAGATATTAAATATTAATGATACAAGCATTGAATTTATTATTTTCAAATAAATCTTGGCAATCTTTAAAAATATCTGCCCAAAAAGTTGTTTATATGGTATTATAATACTAAAATAGTTGCTTTTATGGATATTGGTTTATTTTTAGATAACTTTATTGATTATATCGAGAGATGAGCAAAACGAATTGATTTAAAAGTTGGATTTGGCAGTTAGCTTTTGTAAATCGGAAAGAATGGGAATTTATGACATAGCAAAGCTGACGTAAGTCCAGAACCTACGCAAATGGGGAGATATGAATAGCTCTTTATTATGCGATTCGCTTTACAGCTTTAAGCTTACGATAGGATTGCCCTGTGCCGGTGGTGATTGCCGCAACAGCAACCGCTAACAGACTTATATGGGCAATTGTATTCAAGTTGGTAACAGATGATTTATTTCTTACCCACATACGTTCCTGCCCTGTATTTTTGAAACGTGAATTGTATCTTTCACATTCTGTACGAAGAGAGTAATTACTTTTGAAATATTTGCTGTCTCTGTCGACGGAGAGTCTTAAATCATCGGGAATGGTGATGTATTTTGTACAGCCGCGATGCTTCTTGCCGTTGTAAAAATTTTTGTGATGGCAGGGACAATCAGCGTCTTTGCTTGATTTTAGTGGGCAGCAGAATTTTTGGCGTGTACGTCCATTATCAGAAAATTTACCATCCTTCCACATGGCAAGCCCGGCATCGCAGACAGGATTTCCCTGTGGAAGAAGTTTTGGATTTTTGGTGGATCGTTTGTTTAATGGAATAATACATTCGCCTTGGTAGAGTTCCTGTACCTGATTATAGATATTTTTAACATCATAGCCTTTATCAGCAAGGAAGGTACATTCGGTTATCGGCAGAAAGGTATGTGTGTCAGCCAAAATATCAAGCGCAACAGTGGAATCATGGACATTGGCGGTAGTGGTCAGTTCATAAATGGGAAGACCTGAAATACAGTCAACAAGGACGTGTTTTTTGTAACCCAAGTAGAATTCATACTTTTTCTCGTTTGTTTGGTTAGAAGCAGTATGTACGCCAAGTTTGCAATCAGTATCTGCTTTGGGCTGGTTATCAGGCTTAAATTTGTTGGATAGAAAAGATTTAGGATTATTCTGTGAAGTGTTTGCAGCAATCGGAGTAGAGTCCAAACCAATAAAAGATGTATCAACAATACCTTGTTTTGAAAGATAAAGAACTTGGGATTTCATAATGGATGAAAGTACATCGTTATCAAGCTGTTTTAGAAAACGATCAAACGTCCAGTAAGAAGGCAACGGAGCAGAAATATCAAAACCGCAGTAATGGGCGATTAGAAGGTTGTTGTTAAGATAATCAACAAGATCCGTAATCATTGAAAAGCCTTCACATTTCATAACGATAAACGAACAAATCATGGCATGATTGGAAAAGCCTTTTCGTCCGGTTTTAGGGAATTCAGGGACAAAGGATAAATCGAGATTCAGAAAAAGTGAATCGTAAAACTTTGCAACTGGTTGTGAAGTGAAAAGACGGATGTCTTTCAAAATTTCTTGACGATAGATAACAATCAGCTCCTCTCGGTGAATTGATTTTGACAACTTAATTATACCATTTGGAGCTGATTGTTACTATAAATTTGGAGTGATAAAAGAGGTTGCCATGCCTCGCAAACATGCATAAATACTGAGTATGTGGAGTTTTGCTCATGGCTAGATTATATCCTATGAAGAGGTTATTTTTATTAATAAAATACTACATTTATGCGATTTAAGGGACTCACAAATGCGTAAATTATAAAATAACATTGGAGAGAAAGATAAATGTATGATGGAAAAATAGGGCTATATTTGTTAGAAAAAATTGAAGAATCACGGGAAGCTATAACGGAAAGAGAGTATGATGTTGCTATTAGATTTTTAAATCAGGCGCTTACCACAATAAATGATAAGAGAGAAATTTATTCTGAAGAAGGAATTAAGATATGTAAGTTACTAGCTTTATGCTATAGAAAAAAGAATCTGCTTACTGAAGGAATAGAATCATTGAGGATGGCGGAGGAATTATGCAGAAAATTATATTTAAAAGGTAATGGAGAAAAGTGGAGAAGGGAGTTGGCAGTATGCTATGTGAATGAGGCTATAGTATATGATTCACAAAACCAGATCAATAAGGCGATTACTCTCTATGAAAGTGCGATTGAATTATTTAAGGATTTGAAAGATGATGAGAGTACAATTAAAGTGATGTTGTCACTATGTATAGCATATAGTAAAATAGAACATGATGATAAAGTAAAAAGATTGTATGAAGAAGCTTTGAATATAATTGAAAATGATTTTTTATTGGAAAATTATAGAATGCTCTTTTATAAGATGAAAGAGGATATATTAGACAAAAAGGAGAAAGATAAATGTTAATAGAAAATGCAAACGTAGAACTGATTAGTAATAATAGTTATGAGGAAATGCTAAAAAAAATTGAAAAAATAGGAAGGGTATGTTATAAAAGTGAAGATAAGATAAAAGATGGTTCGGCAGAAATGTTTATAAAGGGAATCATAAAACGTGGTCATGAATCCGTGATTGAGCATGAAAGCATTAGTGTGAGATTTATTTGTGATAGGGGAGTATCTCATGAAATTGTGAGACATAGAATTGCAAGTTATTCACAAGAGAGTACGAGATATTGTAATTATTCTAAAGAAAAGTATGGTGAGCAAATAACATGTATTGATATTGCAAGTGGATTCAAATATGATTTGAATAATGAAATAGATAGAAAAAAATATGATATTTGGCTTAAGGCGATGGAAAATGCAGAAGATAGTTATTTTAAAATGATTAAGCTTGGAGCTTCTCCGCAAGAAGCGAGGAGTGTTTTGCCAAATTCTTTAAAAACAGAGATTGTCGCTACTATGAATTTAAGAGGATGGAGGAATTTTTTGAAATTGAGAACTGCAAAAGCAGCACATCCTCAATTTAGAGAAGTTGCATGCATGTTGTTACAATTATTTGTAAAAAATTATCCAGTATTTTTTCAAGATATTTTAGAAGAATAGAATTATGTATATGTGATAAAAGGACTGAAACATATTGTTTTGGTCCTTTATCAATATCTATTTTAAGGAGGAAACTAAAATGATAAAAGATAAATGGGGAGTTTTAACAGGTAAAGAAATTATGAAAGAAGTGATAAATGGAAAAATATTGATCGCACCTTTTGATAAAAATAATATTAGTTGTGATTCATATAATTATAGATTGGCAAATAAATTAATAAGAATCAAGAGTTCAATTTTGGATTTGAAATGGAAGGATACATATGAAGAAATTATTTTACAAAATAAAGGAACTATATTGTATCCAAATGAATGTTATTTAGGAAAAACATTAGAGAAGATTGGATCAAATGAGTATGTTGGGTTAATTACAGGAAGAAGCTCTATAGGAAGAAAATTTATTACGAATCATATGACATCAAATATTATTGAACAAGGATTTTTTGGAAATATTACATTAGAAATTACAGTTCAAAAACCTACAATAATATATCCGGATCTTTTGTTTGGACAAATTATGTGGTTAACAGTAGTTGGGGAAGCGAAATATTATGAGGGAGAATATCAGAATCAGGACGAACCGACTATATCAAATATATATAAGGAGATTTAAATGATAAAAATACTGTTATATGATACTGGGGATTCCAGAAACGAAAATAATGAGCCATTAGGAATTGAGGTAATAGGAGCAAAAATTTTAAATGAATTTAATTCAAAGGTTAATGTTAAATTGCTATGGTATAATCGGGATGGTGTTCCGAAAAAAATAGAAGATAATTTTGATATTATAGGCATAAGCTTGAATATAGGAAGAATGGAAATATTTGATCATATTTACAAAATGATTAAGACGCTGAACTATAAACCGATGATATTTGTTGGAAATGTCGTAGCTACATATGGATATGAATACTTACTGAAAATATATAAAGATATTTTTTGTATGATAGGAGAAGGTGAAGAGGTATATGTGCAAATTATAAAGGATTTATTCCAGAAAAACCTGAAAATAGAAAAAATTAATAATCTTGCATTTTGGAATGGAGGAAAGATAATTACAACAAAAAGGAAAAGCGCAGATTTGAAGAATTATATTAAACCACTTCGGGTTTTTAATGATTTTCTTATTAAGAATAAAGGAATTGCACGTATAGAGGGAAGTAGAGGTTGCAGTTGGGGAAAGTGTAATTTTTGTTGTGTGGAGTATAAATATAATTCAACTTTTTGGAGAGAAATAGCTATAAAACAAATTATTGAACAAATTCAGGAATTAGCATATGCAGGGATTAAATCTATATATTTCACAGACGAGGATTTTATTGGAAATAATGTATTACGTTTGGAGAAAATGATTGAAGAAATTGAAAGAGAAAAAAATAATAATAAAATTTTAAAAGATGTTAATTTTTTTATTTCTGTAAAGCCGATAGATATTTTGGATGAAAAAATTTTTAAATTGCTTCAACGATTTTCTGATATTGGGCTAAGAGAGATTTTTATCGGGATTGAATCAGGTTCAACAGAACAATTGAAAAGATATAATAAATGCGCAACTAAAAATATCAATGAAAAAGTTATGAAAAAAGTAAAGAAAATAAAAACTGATATTGATTTGGGCTATATATTATTTGATCCGGAAATGACAGTAGAAGAGTTAGAGGAAAATATAAAATTTATCGAAGATTTTGAAATATATAATTGGGGGTCAAATTTTATAAAGAGACTACGAATTCAAACAGATACCGAATTTGAGAAGAAATTTTGTGCTGAAAAAGAGTTGGAATTTGACTTGAATAATTTGGAGTATAAATATGTTTTTAAGGATAGCAAAATACAAAAAATTTATGAATTATATAAAAACATAAATTTAGATGCTTATGCCTATCAATTACAAAATGCATATAGAGGAGAAGTAGACACAGAAAAGATGAGACAGGAACAAAAGGAAAAAATAGTTACTTTAAGAAGAATACAATTCTTATGTTTGAAAAAGATATATCGAAGTGTAATTAATGATGAGGAATTATGCTTAGATGGTATATTAAATGAGTTTCAAAACAAATGGATTAGTTGGAATAGAAAAGAGTAAAATATGATAGAAGATACGCTTTTTTTGTCTGGAAGTTATGAATCACAACGTATTGCGCTTTTAGATAAGAAGAATTTTGATTTATATGGGGAAGTGAGAAAACATTTTATTTATAGTTGTTTACTTTCGAAAAAGGTTATTCAACCTATCGGACATTTTTACCAGTCAAAAATAATTAGAAAAATAACAGAAGAATATATTGAATTATTTTTGCCGGTGGACTTAAATGGTGGACAACCCATAGCGCAATATGCTATTAATATGTTTAAGGAAAATTTTAAGGAAGATGCTGAGGAAAAAGCAAAGACTTTTCTTGGAGAAAAAGAGTTTCAATGTTATCATGATGATGAATATAGAAAGAAATTAACAGAAAAAACGACAGAATTCATTCCATATCGAAGGTTTGGAAAACAGCTGGATACTCTTGCAAATACTACTTTAAAAGAATGCAATAAAAATGGTAGTTTGTATAAACGCATATATAATAAACTTTATGATCATAAAAAAGTGCAGACGGCTTTGGAACCCTTGATAAAAGCAGTACAACTTAAAGAATTTGCAATTTTGCCAGAATATATCCAATATTTAGATGAAAACAATACTTTAAAAGAGTATATGACTTTAACTAGAATTATTCTTATGGATGCGTATGATGAGAGTTGTTCTCAATTATATAATACGGCATATGTAAATAACCCGATAAAAAAATATTACCCTATATTTTTTGAACAGGATTATAAATATGAAGTAAATTATTTGGATACAAATATATTTGATATTTTTTTGTCACTAATTCCTGAAATTAAAAGTGCTGTTCTAAAAATGAACTCATCAGAATTAATTAAGCTGAGAGAATCAATATACTTTATATATTTTAAAAATTTCTATATCACTTTTGTGGGAAAGTTAAAGGACAAGTTGTTAAACTGCAATATAAAAAAATGTTTTTTGGATGAGTTTACAGTACAAAAAGATCAATATCATAAAAATGTACGAGAAGTTATTGAAGATCATCCAAGTGTTTTGTATGCTGCTCTAAGCGAAAGTATTGAAAAACAAAGGATTATATCAACAAGTGAATATCTGGACTATACAAAGTTTCCGATGATGGGAATTGTTTCAGGGGTCATGGAACAGATTATGGGAAAGTATGAAAAGTTTCTTTATGAATATTACAAAATGAAAAGGAACAACGACATAATCCAATCATATCAAAACAATGAAAAATATGATATAAATGGGAGAAAAAATATAATGCACGAATTTAAAGATGTAAAAATAGGCATTATTACAGCACTTCCTAAGGAATGTGCTGCTGTTAAAAAAATGTTAGAAAACGTAAAAGAATATCATTTTGAAAGCAATGGGGCAGGAAATCGTTTTTATGTGGGAAAAGTAAAAAGTGCCAATGGGGGGATGCATCAAATTGCTTTGGGAATGTGTGGAATGGGAAATAATAAAGCTTCGATTCGAGCTATTACGATGAAAGAAAAGTTTCCGTATATTGAATCTATTATTATGGTAGGAATTGCTGGTGGAATACCAGATCCATATGATATTAGTAAACATGTAAGACTGGGAGATATTGTTGTATCAGAGGGAGTAGTACAGTATGATTTTGTTAAAGAAACAAGTGAGGAGGTAATTTGTAGATCATCTGCTGCAATGCCTTCCGCTAAATTATTGGAAGCATTAAATGTTATGAAAACGAAAGAATATGAAAACATATATAATTGGAAATCTTTTATTGATACATATGCAATAGAGAAATTTAAGAAACCGAGATGTAAAGATGAATTACATGATGCTACAGGAAAAATAATTGCACATCCTAAGGATAGAAGCAGAGATCGATATCCTAAAATCTTTTATGGGAATATTGCTTCAGCAAATAACCTGCTTAAAAGCTACGAAAAAAGACAAAGGTTAAAAGAAAAATATAATGTCAGGGCAGTTGAAATGGAAGCGTCCGGTATTGCAGATGCTACATGGGAAAGTGGAGTAGGATATTTGGTTATAAGAGGAATTTGTGATTATTGTGATGCTTATAAAAATGATCTTTGGCAAGAATATGCAGCAATGGTGGCGGCTTGTTATACTAGGGATTTGATTGAAAATCTACCTTCTTTTGTAAGCGCCTAGTTTCAGGGTGGATTTAAAATCATCACAAAATTTGCCATAATTATAGATGATAGATGCCAGCATTTTACTACAGTATCGG